>NC_018015.1:975156-1300208 GCF_000265525.1 Thermococcus cleftensis | reverse complement strand
CGGGAGAAACTATCGCCATCTTCTCGAGGAGCTGCGTGTAAACGTCGTAGTTGTAGTTGAACGGAAGAATAGTGCCCTCCTCCGCGGGCCTGAACTTTATCTCCACCCTCATTACAACCCACCCCTCGGTATAACCTCCCTTATACTCCGTGTTTAAAGTTAATAAGAATTTCGCAAATTAAACCACCTGGAAATTACCTCGAAGCATCGTCCAGCAAATCCGCACGTCCGAGGCCAAAAGTATATAAGGCAACGCATCAACATTGGGAGAAGGATAGAGTTAAAAAGACCCTTCTTCAGATAATTCCATGTGAGAGGTGAAAATTATGAGCGTTGAAAACGTTGGTGTCAAACCATCGGACGAGTACGATGATTACGTCACGTATCTCAAGAGACGCATAAGACAGCTCGAGCTACAGGTGAGAACCCTCGAGGCTGACAAAGAGAGGCTGGAAAGGGAACTCTCGCGCCTCAGAATGGAGATGTCGAGGTTAAGACAGCCACCGGCCTTCGCAGGAACGCTCCTCGAGGTCCTCGACGATGACAGGGCCATAGTCCAGAACTTCAACGGACCACGCTTTGTCGTCAGGATAGCCCCCTGGATAGAGAGAGACAAGCTCAAGCCTGGCTCCAGGGTAGCCCTCGACCAGAGAACCATGGCCGTCGTCGAGCTTCTCCCGAGCGAGAAGGACCCGAGCGTCCTCGGTTTCGAGGTCATAGAGAGGCCCAAGGTCAGCTACGATGACATCGGCGGCCTGGACAAGCAGCTCCAGGAGCTGAGGGAGGCGATAGAGCTCCCGCTCAAGCACCCCGAGCTCTTTGAGAGGGTCGGAATAGAGCCGCCCAAGGGAGTCCTCCTCTACGGACCTCCCGGCTGCGGAAAGACGCTGATGGCCAAGGCCCTGGCCCACGAGGCCAACGCAACCTTCATACGCGTCGTCGGTAGCGAGCTGGTGAGGAAGTTCATCGGCGAGGGAGCAAGGCTCGTCCACGAGTTATTTGAACTCGCCAAAGAAAAGGCCCCAACCATAATCTTCATCGACGAGATCGACGCCATCGGAGCGAAGAGAATGGACGAAACCACCGGCGGCGAGAGGGAAGTGAACAGGACCCTTATGCAGCTGCTCGCCGAGATGGACGGCTTCGACCCGAGGGGCAACGTGAAAGTGATAGCGGCCACCAACAGGCCGGACATACTCGACCCGGCCCTGCTAAGGCCCGGACGCTTTGACAGGCTGATAGAAGTTCCACTCCCCGACTTCAGGGGAAGACTGGAGATACTCAAGGTGCACACGAGGAAGATGAACCTTAAGGACGTGGACCTGCGCGTAATCGCGGAGATGACCGAGGGAGCGAGCGGTGCCGATTTGAAGGCCATAGCCACCGAGGCGGGAATGTTCGCAATAAGGGACAGGCGCGAGTACGTTACCCAGGAAGACTTCCTCAAGGCCATAGAGAAGGTCTTCGGAGCAGAGCAGAGGTTGGCCCAGCAGATAGCGATGCACGAGGTCATGTACGGCTGATTTCTCTCTTTTCAGCCACTTCCTCAACTTTTATTATCGCTAAGGCAACCAGATACATCGCCGGCATGGCCAGAAAGGCCCTCTCATAGTCAGTTTTGTCTATCAGGAGTCCGATGAAGTATGGCCCAACAGTGGCACCGAGGAAGCCAACCATGTTAACGAAGCCCATGACAGGACCAAGGTTCTCCTCACCCGCCTTCTCCGCGGTGTAGGCGGTAACGATGGCCCCGACCGAGTAGAAGGTCAGGCCCAGGGGGACAACAACCCACGGCAAGGCCGTCAGCGCCAGAACCAGCGTTAGGAGGGCGTTGAGACCAAAGACCATAGCTATGCTCCTCTTTCCGATTCTATCGTAGAGGGCGCCGCCGAAGATGGACCCGGCTATGCCGATGAGGGACAGCAGGGAGAAGAACAGGGAAGCTTCCTGCACCGAAACCCCCGAGTTCACGAGGAACGAAACGAGGAACGTGAGGAGGCCGAAGAAGGCCGCCAGAACTATGAAGTTTGCAACGCTAAGGGGAATGACGTTCCGCGGAATCGAAAACCTGACTCGGGACGGCCTGGAAACCTCGCCTCTGACGGCGAGAGCGAGCGCTATTCCGACGGCAAGGCTCATAACCGAGAGCACCGGAAAGGCGTAGCGCCACTTGAGGTTCACCGCTATCGGAACCACTATCAGGGGGGCTATCCCGCTCCCAACGGGAGGGCCCACCATGAAGACTCCCAGAGCGGAACCCTTCCTCTCCCTGTAAACATCGCTTATGAGCGCGGTGGCCGGGGCGTAGTACAGGCCGGAGAACAGGCCGTAGAGTGCGCGAACTGCAATCAACTCCCAGTACTGGCGGGCGAAGACTATGAGGGCCGATGATATGGAGTATCCGATTATGCTGATGAGCAAGAGATACTTCCTTCCTATCCTGTCCCCGATATAACCGGCAGGAACCTGAATAAGGGCGTAGGGAAGCAAGAGGGCCGTCATCAGAAGTCCGGCCTCCGCGTTGCTTATGCCCAGCTCGGCCCTTATCATCGGTATCAGTGGTGGAACGGCCATTCTATGGGCGTAATTGAATATCCAGCCGAGGCTCACAAGGGCGAGGAGCTTCCTGCGCATGGTTTTCGATAGACAGTTTAACGTTTAAAAGTCTGTTGGGCAGGAGCGGCCAACTACTTTTATAAATCTCGACAAAAAAGCAGGTTCAGGGAGAGAAGATGGTGAGCAAACTCCTGGCGCTCGAAGCTTATCCCAACCTCAGGGACCTTGACTTCCGGATACTCAGAGGGGTAGAGCTGAACATGCGCCACCACCGATGGGTTCCCCTGGAGGACGTGGCGAGGTTCGCGAGAGTGGACGTTGAGACGGCCTCCTTCAGGCTCGGAAAGCTCGACGATTGGGGCCTGGTGGTGAGGAGGGGAGACATAGGCTACATAGGCTACCAGCTCACGATACACGGCTACGACGTCCTGGCGATAAGGGCCCTCGCGAGAAAGGGAGTGGTGGAGGCCATAAATCCCGCCCAGGTTGGGGTGGGTAAGGACGCTGACGTCTATGTTGGAATAACGCCCTCAGGCGAGAGGGTGGCGGTCAAGTTCAACCGCATAGGTGGGAGAACCGCATCGAGGAGAGCCAGTTACCACAGGCACGTCTTCAAGGACAAGCACCACACGAGCTGGCTCTACGTTTCGAGGCTGATAGCCAAGAAGGAGTACGAGGCGCTGACACTGCTTAGCCCGATAGCGAGGGTTCCGAGGCCGATAGCATGGAACAGGCACGTGGTGGTCATGGAGTTCGTCGAGGGCACCGAGCTGGCGGAGCTTCGCGATACCGATCTGAGCAGGGAGGAGGCGGGGGAGATACTCGAGAAGGTCCTCGAGGAGTACCTCAAGATAGTCCGCTTCGGCATAGTGCACTCGGATATGAGCGAGTTCAACATCGTCCTGACAGAGGGGGGAATACTCATCATCGACTGGGCGCAGTACATAACCACCGCCCACCCCGAGAGCTACGAGCTGCTAAAAAGGGACGTAACAGTTCTCCTGAACGCGTTCCGCAGAAGGTGGAGGGTTGAGCGCAACTTTGATGAAATCTGGCCTGCCTTTGAGGAGGCCTGGAGGGAGAGCAGGGGTGAGGGAGATGGTGATTAAGTACGAACCCCTCAACAGAAGGGAGAGAATCGTGAGGCTCTTCCGCGAGGCTATAGAAGCCGAGAACAGGCGCGACCTCGAGACGGCAAAGAAGAAGCTCGACGAGATAATGGATCTCGCGAGGGAAGAAGAGCCGGAGTTCTACTTCGAGGCATGCTTCAGAATGGCCGATATCTTCGTCCAAGAGGACAACTACCGCGGGGCTGTCAAGTGCGCCTTACGGGGAATCCACAGGGCGCCGAGTCTCGACCTCTACCGGCTGGGCGTGAAACGGCTGGGGGACATACTCTTCATAATGAAGCAGAACGGCCGGCTCGGCGAACTGGCGAGCGAGATGGACGTCACGCTGGGCCTGATAAAGGAGGACGAGGAACTTCACAGCTTCGCCCTGGCACTCGTCAGGCTGGCCCGGGGAGAGGAGGTGGCGGAGGAGTTCTCCCTTGAGGAGTTCAACGAGGTTCTGAGGAACCTCCGAGGATAGAGTCAAGGATCCTTTCCACGTACTCCGTTTCAGGCTTTACCGGGAAGTTGTACGGCTCTTTTCTGGGCCTCTCGTTGTAATAAGGCCTGTTGCAACCGGGGCAACCGTGAGTTGTAAAGACCTCGGGCGGAACGAGCTCGAGGAGCCTCTCCCTGGACAGGCCGAGGCCGACAAGATTGCCGTTTCCATCGAACTCCAACTCATCAACCCCGACCAGACCCTCACGGAGGAGGTAGCTGACCAACTGAATCCTGCGATAGCGGGCGAGAGTCGGGGGTCGGTGGTTCTCCAAGCGGGTCCCCCTGACCGGAGTGAACGCGAAGAGGGAAACGTCGGCGTCCATCGAGTATGCCCGGGCCAATGTCTCGACGGCCTCCCTGTCGGTCTCGCCGAGGCCTATTATGATGTGGATTAGGGCCTTCCCTGGGCCGAACACATCGATGATGTCCTTGGTAAAGTCCCACATATCGCCCCAAGAGTAGGGGGAGTCCTTTATCTCAGGGTAGAGCCTCTCGCTCGCCACGTCCAAGCCAACGCCGATGTAGTCCACCCCAAGGGAGCGAAACTTCTTGAGGACGGTTTTCTCAACCGGCGTTATCGAGACGGAAACCGGCAGTCCAAGGGGTTGGAGCTCGCGGAGCAGGCTGAGGGTGTCCTCGACCATTCCAGGGTAGTCTATCGTCTGGAGGCATATCCTCGCAAAGCGGCCCGAGGGCAGGGCCTCAACGACCTCCTCCACCTCGAAAGCTGGCCAGGTTATTCGGGAGAGCTTCTTCAGGTCCGCCCTGCTCTCCCTCGCCTGGGGACAGAAGGCGCAGTTGTTGCGACAGCGGCCCTCATGGTAGGTCATGAGGTACGCGGTGGTTGGTCTGGCAAGCATTCTGGCCCTTATCAGTCCCATAGCTATCGCCGTTCCGTAGGAGACCCTGACGAGCATCTCTACCCCCCACCCGGCTCACTTCCAGAGCTTAAAAACCTTGGGAACTGAACCGAGAGCAGGGCCAGGAAGGCTATCCAGGGGAGAAGCGGAAAGACGGCGCCGTAGCCCGAAGCTTTGGCCACGTAACCGAGGAGAACCGGACCGATGAGGAAACCGAGGTCGAAGAACATCGTGTATATGCCCGAGCCAAAGGAGCGTATCCTCTCGGGGAGGTAGGCCAGGGCCATCATCTGGAGCGACGGAACGGCCAGACCGAAGCCGGCTCCGATTATCGCGGCGCTGACGTAGGCCCCGGGAGGGAAGAGGCTGGCGTTGAGAATAACGTAGGCCGCTATGATTAGGGAAAGACCCAAAGAGGCTACTTTGACGGGGCCCCTGAGGTCGGCCTGCCTTCCCCCTATGACCCTTGTAAAGAGGGAGGAGGCGCCCATTATGCTGGCGTAAGTCCCGAAGGCGGCCGTTCCAAGGCCCGAGACCTTGTAGATAGCAGGTAAAAACGTGTTGAGGCCGCTGTAGGCGAGGCTCATGAAGAGCAGGCCAAGGGATGCGAAGACGAAGAAGGGGCTGAGGAGCTGCCGGTAGCTGGCCCTCTCCTCGCTCTTCCTCCGCCTGGGCAGGTGCTTGCCCACGTGACGGTAGGCGTTGAGGACGAGAAGCGTGGAGACCAGCGAAAGAAAGGCCGCGACTGAAAAGGCTACGGTGAAGCCCGAGAAATCGGTTATGTAGCCCCCCAAAGCGGGACCGATGAGGTTGCCGAGCGAGAACATCGTGCCCCTCCAGCCAAGGGTCTCTCCAACGCGGCCCTTGGGCGCGAGGTCTATGGCCGTGGAGAGGTTCGGCGGGAAGAATATGCCCATCGCGAAACCGTGAAGCCCCCTACCGAGGGCGAAGAGCCAGAGCTGGGAGGTGTAGTAGGAGAGCACGTAGAGAACCCCGGCGACGATGCCCAGAACCGTCCCGGCCACCATCAGGTGGAACCTCAGCCCCCTGTCGCCGAGGAAGCCGCCGAGGGGCTTCGTCACGAGGGCCACGACCGCGGAGACCGCGGCGACTATTCCAACCAGGAACGGGTCGGCGCCGAGGGATATCGCGAAGGGCGATATGAGAGGGCCGACTAGGGCTATTCCGAGAAAGAAGAAGAACGTCGCGAAGTGCAGGTACCAAATGTCCCTGGTAGCGCCCACTAAACACCAGCCTCCGGTTCCTCCATGCCGTCCCTCATGAAGGCGTAGCTCATGTGTTTAGTATTTTTCGCGAAGCCGACGTTGCCCCTGGAGTCAACCATTATGATGCCCATGGTATCGGGGCCAAAGTACTTGGTCGCGAGGCTTATCGCGGCTTCGCTCGCGCTCTGGGCGTCCATGCCCAACCTGACGAAGTCGGTGGCACTTTTGGCTAACGCCAGCTTTATCGCGACCTCGCCGAGGCCCGTGCAGGAAGCCCCGGCAACTTCGTTGGCGTAGGTGCCGCCGCCGATTATCGGAGTGTCACCGACCCTTCCGAACATCTTGAGGAAAACTCCCCCGGTTGAGGTTCCAGCGACTACCTCCTCGCCGTCAAAAGCCACCGCCCCGACCGTGCTCCTCAGCACCTCGGGATACTCCCTGATGAGTTCGTTCAGCTTCTTCCAGTGCCTCGTTTCGCCCCTCTCGATGAGCTTCTTCCTCAGCTCCTCCCACTGCTTCCGCCGCTCCTCGGTAACCGGGTCGTACTCCTCGAAGCCGAGAAGCCTCGCAAACTTTACAGCTCCCTCGCCGTTGAGAAGCACGTGGTCGGTTTTCTCCATCACCTTCCTCGCGACGCTTATCGGATTCTTAACTCCCCATATTCCCGCAACGGCTCCTGCATCGAGGGTCTTTCCGCGCATTATTGCCGCGTCCATCTCCACCTTCCCGTCGAGGGTAAGAACGCTCCCCGTTCCCGCGTTGAAGACCGGATTGTCCTCGAGGGCCTTCACCGCTTCCTCGACCGCGTCTAAAGCTGAGCCCCTCTTAAGCTCCCTCCAGCCCGCTAAAACGGCCTCTTTAACACCAGCAATGGCCTTCGGAATGCGCTCCTCCTTCCTTATCGTTCCGGCGCCGCCGTGAACTATTATCGCGACCATGAGAACCACCGTAATAAAAAGCCCTCGAACGGTTAAAAGGGTTATGGAAACGAGGAGAAATCAGCTGAGGGCCATGTTGATGACGGTCTCACCTATATTCTCGAGGTACTCCAGAATCCTGCGGTAGCTCTCAAGCGCGATTGACTGGCGGTAGTCGATGGAGCGTATCTCCTCCTTCAGCTCGAGCATCAACCTGTCTATCTTGCCCAAGTCCCTCGCCTCTATCTGGGCCATCATCTGGTCGAATTTCTCCTTCAAGTAGGGAACGTTGATTTCCCCCGGGTTCTCGGCTATGCGCATTATGTGATCCCCTATGCGCTCGATGTTGCGGACTATGAAGAGTATGCCGAGCAGGTCAAAGGTTCTCCTTATTATCCCACTCTCCTCGGTGACACCGCGCTTGGTTAGGAGCCTGTTCACCGCGCGGATTATGAGGAAGTAGAACCTGTCCAGCTCATTCTCGAGATCGCTGATGTCCCGGAGTATTTCACCGTCCCCAGGGTTCTGAATGAGGAGCTCAAGGTCACCAAGCATAGATATTATGAGGGAGCGTATTCTGTTTAGGAGTTCGGCCAGATTGACCTCCTCCTCGTCGAGGAGACTTTTGGCGACGATGCGCTGGGGCTCGTCGAGGATTATCTCCACTCCCGGAAGGCTCTGGAGAACCTTTCGCATCTTGACCTTGTATATCGGCATCTCCTCCGCCAGGTGTATCTCGAGGACGTCGTAGCCCTGAATGTAGGCAGATATTACCAGGCGGACGGCCATGTCGGGAGAGTACTCCCTCGATATGCGGAGAACCTTCTTCTCGCTTACCTCCCTCGGCTCCTTGGGGAAGATGGTTATGCTCCCGTCAGGGTTTATGGAGAGGGGAACGACGTCGCCCTGGCCAAGCCCGTGCTCCCGGACCCATTTCTTTGGGAGTGAGATTATGTATGAACTCCTGCCGGTAAATTGTATCTTTCTGAACTCCATAGATACCACCGCCAATATATAGAAGGCGCGGGAGGTATAAAAGGCTTCGATTCGATAGGCTTATAAACGCTATGAGGGACGTTTCACTATGCTCTCAGGCTACGGAAGGGACGCGAAGATACTCATAGCGGCGAACGCGGCCGGTCAGCTCTTCCTCCAGTTCTCCATATTCATTATGCCGTTCTATCTGGCCGTTCTCGGCTACGACATGGCACAGATGGGGACGTTCTTCTCGATACAGACGTTTACCGGCGGGCTGTTCTTTCTGGTAGCCGGCCAGGTTTCACTGAGACTTGGCTACAGAAAAACCCTCATCATCTCCGCCCTCCTGGGGCTGGCCGGGAGACTCCTCCAGGTGGCGGCGGTGAACGACTACGTCCTCGCCATCGGGTTTTTCCTGGTTGGCGCCAACATGGGTATGAGACAGCCAAACTTCACCGCCCTCCTCAGCGAGGAGGTCGGCGAGGAACGGAGACACCACGCCTTCTCGATAAGCTTTGGCCTCGGGACGATATTCAACGCCCTTGGAGTCCTGATAGCGGGCTTTGCACCCGACTTCTTCACCGGACTGGGGCTGAGTGAGGGGACCGCCTACCGGCTGGTCGTCTCGCTTGCGCTCCTCCAGTTCGCCCTCGTGATCCCGGCGCTGCTCATAATAAGCGACGTCCCGGTCAGGAACCCGAAGATAAACTGGAACCGTGAGCTGGTCGTGAAGATACTCAAGTTTTCCCTGCCGAGTGCTCTGATAGGCTTCGGTGCCGGAATAACGATACCCTACATGAGCATCTACTTCAAGCTCCAGTTCGGACAGACGCTCGCGACCATAAGCGGGGTATTCTTCCTCCAGCAGCTCGCGATGGGCCTGGGCTCCTTCGGCCTTCCGAGGCTGGTTCACAGGATAGGGCCGGTCAAGGTCATAACGTCCTTCCAGAGCATGGCGGCCTTTCTCTTCGCCATATTCCCCTCGATAGAGACCTTCTTGCTGGCGGCGGCCCTCTACATAATCCGCTCGATCCTCATGAACATCGTGTGGCCCATAAACGACTCCTTCATGATGGGATTCTTCTCAACGGAGGAGAAGGCGACCGCGGCGGGAATCAGGAGGGCATTCTCCACATTTATGCGCGGCGGTGGAAACTACGTCGGCGGTCTGCTCTTCGGAATGTCCCTGAGTTATCCCTTCTACGCAACGGCGACGCTCTACGTGATAGCGACGGCGATATTCTACGCCTTCTTCATAAAGCACAACAAGTGAAAAGAAAAGCTCAGTCCTTCGCGAGTTCGATTCCCCGCTCCAGGGCCCTGAAGTTGACCTCCCAGAGCTTTTCCCTCAGGGTGAGCCTTATACCCTCGTAGAGGGACTCCTTCCTGAGCGGTACCAGGCCCTTCCCGTAGGCATAGCCGAGCATCAGGACACCGAGCGTTCTGGGGTTTATCCTATCCGCCTTGCGCTGAAAGTTCATCATGTGAACCGGGCAGATTCTCGCTACCGCTTCCTCGATTTCCTCCAGGGAAGGATAGCGCTCCTTGCCAACGAGGGTCGTTGCGGTATGTATGGGGTAGGCGTTGATGACGGCCACGCTGTTTTTACCCAGAAAGCGGGCGTTCCTTAGTGCCTCGGCCGGCTCGAGGGCCAACATGAGGTTGGCTCTACCTTCTTCGATGAGGGGCGAGTAGACCTCCTCCCCAAAGCGCAGGTAGCTTAGAACGCTCCCGTAGCGCTGGCTCATTCCCAGGGTCTCCCCTATGCGGACGTTGTAGCCCTCGTGCATCGCCGCGTTCCCAACGATGCGCGAAAGGGTTAATCCTCCCTGACCGCCGACTCCGGTGATTATGAGGTTGAACTCCATGAGCACCACCGGATTCAGTTGGAGTGGAGGGATAAAAACCTGTTGCCGAGAAACTTCGGCAGATGAAGGGAGCACCCGAAAATACTGTGAATCACACCGGCAAAACTTGAAAAAAGAAATCACGCCTCCATGCGGAGGCGCTTAACGACGAACTCCCTATCGAGCGAGGCCAGAAAGCTCGCGAGCCTCGGGCCGCGGTCCCTGCCTATGAAGAGGTTGTAGAGTGCTCTGAACCACTCCTTGCTGGGTATCCCACGCTTCTTGGCGGCATCGTAGAGCACGTTGTTGAGTTCATCAACGGTGAACTTCTCGCGGCTCTCAAGCCAGTCCGCGACCTCGAGCATGGCCTCCCGTACCTCCGGCCTGAGTTCGAGCTCCGGAACCTTCCCAAGGAGGCTGAACTTCACGTTCTCCGGAGCGTACTTCTCGACCCAGTTTCTAGCGAGCCTTATGCGAAGCCTTATGCGCTCAACGTCCTCACCGCTCAGCTCCCCAGGAACGTGTCCCTGCTCCTGGAGGACGCGGATTATGCCATTTTCGTCCAGGTGTGGCATCTGGACGAGTGTAACGAGGAACCTGAAGGGGGCCTGAGCAGTCAGCCTCTCCGGAACCCTCGGCATCGAAAGCTCGTAGGTTCTCTTCAGCTCGGCCTCCTCCTCGAGGTTCTTTGCACTCTCCAGACCAAAGTAAATCCTCTCCACCCTGTCAAACTCGTCGTAGAGGTTGAGCAGGCCGAGGCCGAGGTCTATCTTGAGCTCCTTGTTGGGCCTCGCCTTGGCGTAGATGAAGCGGATTATTCCTGGCTCAAGAACCTCGTAGAGGTCGCTGAGGAGTATCACATTACCCTTCGAGCCACTCATCTTGCCCTTCTGCCCCTTGATTCCGACGAACTCGTACATCAGGTCTATGGGTGCAGGCCAGCCAAAGACCTTCTCAACGATCTCCCTGCCAGTGTCGTATGAGCCGCCTGCCGCTAGGTGGTCCTTCCCTGCAGGCTCGAAGTCCACCTTGAAGTGTGCCCAGCGCATCGGCCAGTCCACGCGCCAGCGGAGCTTGACGTTGCCCTCCCTTATGTCGGTCTCGCCCTCGCTCCCGCAGTGGGGACAGCGGTAGGAAACCTTCCACTCGCCGTCCCAGGAGATGAATTCGGCCTCCCTCCTGCACTTCGGGCAGTAGACCATCACCGGCTGCCAGTCTTCCTCCAGAGGGGGTTGCTTGGCCCTCTCGCGGTACTTGTCGAGTATGGCCTTTATCTCATCGCGCTTTTCAAGGGCGAGCTTTATCTCCTCGGCGTACTCGCCAGACTTGTACAGCTCGTAGGCGTGGAGAAAGTCCACCTCTATGCCGAGCCTCCTAACTTCCTCCTCAAAAAGCTCCATAAAGTGCTCGGCGTAGCTGTCATGGCAGCCCCATGGGTCGGGAACCTCGCGAACCGGCTTCGTGAGGTGCTCCTTCCACTCGGGCGGAACGTTCTTCGGCACCTTTCTAAAGCGGTCGTAGTCGTCCCACATGTGAATGTGGCGAACCTTCTTTCCCCTGTCCCTCAAAGCGTGACCCACTATGTAGGCCGTGAAGAACTCGCGGAAGTTTCCTATGTGAACGTAACCGCTCGGCGTGATTCCGCTCTCTACCACGTACTCCTCCTTGTCGCCCCTTTCGCGGATTATCTTTTCGGCCATGTAGTCAGCCCAGTGAACCATTCTCACCACCGCGCTTAGCTCTGACGAGGGCCTTTTAAGCTTAAGCTCGGCAAACTGAACAACCCAAGAACGGAAAATTTTATAAACTAAAAGGGTAAAACTACCTGCGGGAGTAAAGGAGGGCTGTCCATGGAAGTTGAACTGAGGAGGGCACAGGTTTTCTTCCCTGCTTCTCTGGAAATCCAGGAAGAGCTCCTCAAGGCGGGCTTTAAGGTGCCCTACGACCGGGAGAGCGGGAAGAAAACACCCATCCCGGTGGTCGTCAGCTCGCGGGAGGAACGGCGGGTTCGCAGGGGCCGCCTTCTAAAGGCGAGGGACTTTGAAGGTGATGGCAAGTTTACAGTGGTTCCGGGTGAGAGGTCTTCCCTGGAGCTTGAGCTCACGGAAAGGGGTTTTCTGGTGCTCAGGCCCAGGCCCAAGGAATATCACCTTGAGGAGCTCGGCTTCGTCTCGGTTCCTCCACGTGTTTGGGGGACGTGGGCGAGCTTTTCGCTGCCATTTTCGGCGTACGATGGGCTGGTGGAGTTCCTCGGCGATTTCAGAGACGGGGGTGGAAACGGATTCTACACGGCCTCCCGGGGCTCGGGAGGAAGGATAGAGGTCTACACCTACAAGGGGAGGAGGGGAAAAGACCTCGGAATCCCCGTATTTGGATACTCCCTTGGGCTTCACGGGCTGACGCTTGCGGAGGAGTATTTCAGGGAGAAGGCCAAAGAGAACGGCGTCCCTGAGGAACGGCTCGGCTATCTGAAGCTCGGCCTGAAGAAGAGGAGGGAGACAAGGGCGGGACTGAAAGTCGGCATCGTCTGGGAGAACGGAAGGCCAGTCGAGATAACGCTCAAGCTCTCGACGACGGAACCGAGGGTTAAAATTCAGGGACTTTATGGCGAACTTGTTGGCAAATCCAGGGGAGAACTGACAAGAACCGAGGAGTGGCACATCGTCGTCCATGCGAGTGATTTCATCACCGCGCTGGAGACCGTTGGGAAGGCCTTCGGGAGCAACCCATATTAACCCCAACCCCCTCTCATTTTTGGTGGAAAGCATGCTCCCCGGCTGGGTAATCTACGCGGCCATCGCCGCGACGTTCATACTCCTTGCGATAGGCATCACAAAGAAGCTCGGGCCGGAATGGGTGTGGGTGAACAGGAAGATAATCCACTTCAGCATCGTTCCCGCTGTTCTGATGTTCTACTACGGGAAAATACCCGCGGAGGTTTTCAGCGCGGCGGCGTTCATCTTCGGGGTCTTTCAGCTCTGGCCCCATATCAAAAAGAGAGAGTTCTCGTGGTACCAGATAGAGCACAACTACGGCGAGGTGTTCTTCGCGTTTTCGGCCTCGGCTATACCCCTGATCCTGCCGAGAAGCTATGCGACTGCCCTCTTGCTTGCCATGGCGATAAGCGACGGCGTCACCGGGATAATCAGGCACTTCTACTTCAAACGCAACGGCTTCAACGTCAAGCTCAAGAAGCACTGGACCGGCAGCCTCGGCTATCTCGTGACCGCGGCGATGATAGCGTTCATCTTCCTCAACGCGAGTGCAATGGGAAAAATAGGCTGGGCGGCCCTTCTGATGCTCGCGGAATACCAGCCCTGGCTCGACGACAACCTGGCGGTTCCGCTGGTCGGAAGCCTGTTGTTCCTCCTCTACTGAGCCCATCTTACCTTGAGGCTGTCCTTCTTCACTTTCTTGAACTCTTCCATGAGGGCCTTTCCGGTTTTTTCCATGAAGCCCTCCACGTCAATTATACCTAGCTCCTTCAGGCCGATGGCATCTACGCCCTTAGGAATACCCTTCGCCTCGACGTTTATCCCGATGTGGATTTTGACGCTGACGGGAGAAACCGTGGCTATAGAGATGCTGAGCTTTTTACCGTTGACGTAGATGTCATCGCCCTTTCTGTGGGTTTTCACGCCATATTCAGCCAGGACCTCGCAGAGCCTCGCTATGAAGAGCTTCTGAAGGGTTGAGGCGAAGAGGGTGTTCACCAAATCGAAGACCTCGATTATGTAGTGCACCATGTCGTCGCTCCTGATTTCCTTGCTCTGGCGGAGGTCCTCGATGTCAATCATCTCCTCGACCTTGACGTCGCACTTTCCACGGAAGACGACGAGTGAGTTGCCAAGGAGTCCAAAGTTCCTGTAGGCCCAGTGGCTTTGAATGGCCGAACCGTCGTAGTCTATACGCCTGCCCTTTACAATAAGTAGTTCCATAGCAATCACCCCAGCTTTTCAAGCAGTTGCATTAGCTCCTCAAAACTCTTTACGTCCACCCACATGTGAATGAAATCAACCCCTGGAACGGCCATCTTGACGTCATCGATGTGTATATCCCTGTCGTCCACGTAGATGACTCCCCCAACATCGTATCCCGAAAGCTCCAGCTCTCGGAGCGTTCTCGTTATCATATCCGCCTTGTCCGGGTGGTTCTCTATCTTTGGAAACCTGAAGTAGTCCCAAAGGCCAAAGCCTTCGAGGATTGGTCTAACCTTCTCTTCAACGTTCCAGCTCGCTATGCTCAGAACGAACCTCTCACCCGACCATTCGAGGAACTCCCTGACCCCTGGAAAGAGATGGAGTTCCTCGCCTGTAGAATCAACCAGATAATCGCCGTGGAACTCGTAGGATGGACTGAGTCGGGAGGCGTCGGGGTGATCCCACAGGGTGCCGTCCAGATCGAGAACGAGCAGTATCATCATACCACCAAGAAAAGCTCCGCTGGAGGATTTTAACAGTTGCGGAGAAGCATCATAACTGGGGGTTCAACATAGCAATGCAATCAACCAGAAGGGAAACGAGATTTAAGGGCTTGAGGACCGTGCACAGGCCGATTGACCTATCAAATGCCCAGCCCCCCTTTCAGGGGCAGAAACCTCGGGCTGTTGGGAGCGGCAGGCTGAACGGGTCGGTTTCCCTTCCCGCTTACACCCCCGCCCCATCAAACGGGTCTTCTTCCCGAGCCCTCGTCCCAGGCAAAGGACCGGTCGCCCGACCCCCTGCGCCTGGGAGTGGCCGCCTATTTTCGGGGACCGCTTCGGCCTTAGATGCTTTCAGGCCTTATCGGACGCGGCGTAGCTGCCCGGCTATGCCCTGTAGGACAACCGGTAGACCAGAGGCCGCGGCTCCCTGTTCCTCTCGTACTGGGGGAGCCTTCCCCTCAGGCGGCCAACACCTCCGGTAGATAGCATCCGACCTGTCTCACGACGGTCTAAACCCAGCTCACGTTCCCCTTTAATGGGTGAACACCCCCACCCTTGGCCCCTGCTGCAGGGCCAGGATGGGAAGAGCCGACAGCGAGGTAGCAAGCCTCGGGGTCGATATGGGCTCTCGCCCGAGACGACTCTGTTATCCCCAGGGTAGCTTTTCTGTCATCCCTGGCCCCCACCGGGGAGGCACAGGGGTTCGCTAGGCCACGCTTTCGCGGCTGGACCCGCCTCTGTTACGGGTCCAGTCAGGCCGGCTTTTGCCCTTGCACTCTACGGCGGATTCCTGACCCGCCTGAGCCGACCTTAGGGCACCCTCGATACCTTTTCGAGGGTGTGCCGCCCCAGCCAAACTGCCCACCTACCGCTGTCCCCCCATCGGGGGTTAGCCATACGGCAGAGGGTGGGCGGTGTCTCATGGACGGCTCCACCCGCCCCGGAGGACGGGCTTCGACGCCTCCCGCCTACGCTGCGCACCCCCCGCCGTATGGCAACGGCAGGCTGCAGTAAAGCTCCATGGGGTCTTCGCTTCCCACCGGAGGTCCCAGGCATATGCGCCTGGCAGTGGTTTCGCCGGGCCCCAGCCGGGGACAGTGGGGGCCTCGTTACGCCATTCATGCAGGTCGGCATTTAACCGACAAGGAATTTCGCTACCTTAAGAGGGTTATAGTTACCCCCGCCGTTTACCGGTGCTTCACCCGGTTGTACCCGGGCTTCACATACCGGCACTGGGCAGGCGTCGGCCCCAGTACAAACCCTTTCGGGCTAGCTGGGACCTGTGTTTTTACTAAACAGTCGGGCCCCCCTAGTCACTGCGACCTGCGGGTTACGCACCCGCAGGCACCCCTTCTCCCGAAGTTACGGGGCCAATTTGCCGAGTTCCCTCGGCTGGGTTTCCCCCGACACGCCTTAGGCTTCTCACCCAGGGGCACCAGTGTCGGTTCTCGGTACGGTCGCGGTGGATCGTTCCCAGAGGGCTTTTCACGGGCCCCAGGGATCGGCGGAACCCCCCTTACGGGAGGCCATTCGCGCTTTCACCCGGTTCTCGCCATTACGGCACTCCCCGGGCTTATACGCTTAGCCGGCCTTGTGGACCGGTCCGCCTACCCCGAGGCGTCACCCTCTGGGCTTGCGTTGCCGCACCTACCACCGCGGTACGGGAATATAAACCCGTTTCCCTTTCGCCAGCGCCGAGTTACGGGCTGGCTTAGGACCGACTAACCCACGGCTGACGAACATTGCCGTGGAACCCTGGCCCCTACGGCGGCCGGGATTCTCACCCGGCTATGCTGCTACTCCCGGCAGGATCCACAATACCGACGGGTCCACCGGACCTTACGGCCCGGCTTCCACCCCACCGGCACGCCCGCCTACCCGATCACGGACCAATCGGTCCGTGCGCCGGGGTCTCGGCAGCCGGCTTAAGCCCCGTCCATTTTCGGGGCCCCTGACCTCGACGGGTGAGCTGTTACGCACTCTTTAAAGGATGGCTGCTTCTAAGCCTACCTCCCCGCTGTCTAAGGCCAGGGACACCCTTTGGAGTAACACTTAGCCGGCATTTAGGGGCCTTAACCCCGGTCTGGGTTGTTCCCCTCTCGGGTGACGGCTTACACCGCCCCCCTACTCCGGCCTTCTACGGCGGCGGTGGGTTCGGAGTTTGACAGGGAGCCGGGGGATTTCTCCCCCTAAACCCCCAATCAGTGCTCTACCCCACCGCCTACCTCCAGCCGGGCTATCCTGAGGGATAATTCGGCGGGAACCAGCTATCGCCGGCCTCGATTGGCCTTTCACCCCTAGCCCGGGGTCACGGGAGCGAATTGCACGTCAGCATCCCTAGCGGGCCTCCATCCCTCTGTTGAGGGACTTCACCCTGCCCCGGGCTAGATCGACCGGCTTCGGGTCTCACCCGAGCGACTCCGGGCGCTTTCACACCCCGTCCCTCGCCCTTACGGGCTGCGGACCTGTCGGTTTCCCTTCGGCTTCGGGGTTGAACCCCTTAACCTCGCCGCTCGGGTGAACTCCCTGCCCCGTGATCCAAGACGGACGGTGCGACCCCGGTCGCCTCCCCTCGTACTCCACGGTCGCCCGTGTTTCCTTCGGGGAGGGTCAGCCCTTTCGAGCCGCACCCACCTATCGCCGCCTGGTTTCAGGCTCTTTTCACCCCCTGCCAGGGGTGCTTTTCAGCTTTCCCTCACGGTACTAGTTCGCTATCGGTCTCGGGACGTATTTAGGGTTGGGAGCCGATGCCTCCCAGCTTCCCGCCGGATATCCGACCGACGGTACTCAGGGACACCCCAAGACCCTGCGGGCTTGCGCCTACGGGGCTTTCACCCTCTACGGCGCCGCGTTCCAGCGGACTTCGGCTTCACCCGCGAGGGTCTTTCGGGGGCCCTACAACACCACATCCCCCGAACCTTTCGGCCCGGGGTTCAGTTTGCCCTGTGCCGCTTTCGGTCGCCCCTACTCACGGCATCGCTTTTGCTTTCTTTTCCTGCGGGTACTAAGATGTTTCAATTCCCCGCGTTCCCCCTCCCGACTGGGAGTGCGGCAAGAGCCGCGGGAGGTCCCATTCGGGAATCCCCGGTTCGACGGCTGCCTGCGCCTCGCCGGGGCTTATCGCAGCTTGCCACGCCCTTCGTCGGCGCCCCGAGCCGAGCCATCCACCAGGCGGCTTAGGTTTTCTGCCCCCTACTCAGGGGGCTGGGCATTTTTTGGGTCAATCGGCCTGTGCACGGTCCTCATCGTGACCCCTGTTCGGGGTCTCGGACCCTTCCACCCCGAGCCGTGCTCGGGATGTGCACCTCTTCGTGGTGGACCGGCCGGGATTCGAACCCGGGGCCTTCGGCTTGCAAAGCCGACGCTCTCCCAGGCTGAGCTACCGGCCCACGATGGCAGGCCCGGCACCTCTTAGACCCCCCGGACGGACTTTCCGGCGATAGGAGGTGATCGAGCCGTAGGTTCCCCTACGGCTACCTTGTTACGACTTCTCCCCCCTCACGGAGCCCAGGCTCGACCCGGCCTCCCCGAAGGGAGACCAGGCCTCACCCAGACCCCGCTCGGGTGGAGTGACGGGCGGTGTGTGCAAGGAGCAGGGACGTATTCGCCGCGCGATGATGACACGCGGGTACTAGGGATTCCAGCTTCACGCGGGCGAGTTGCAGCCCGCGATCCGAACTGGGGGCGGGTTTAGGGGATTCCCTTCCCCTTTCGGGGTCGGATCCCATTGTCCCGCCCATTGTAGCGCGCGTGTAGCCCGGGGGTTTCGGGGCATACTGACCTACCGTCGCCCGCTCCTTCCTCCGGCTTATCGCCGGCGGTCCCCCCAGAGTGCCTCCTCCCCAGCGGGGAGGACTGGCAACTGGGGGCGCGGGTCTCGCTCGTTACCACACTTAAGTGGACGCCTCACGGTACGAGCTGACGGCGGCCATGCACCTCCTCTCGGCGTGTCCGGCAAGACCTTCAGCCTGGCCTTCATCCTGCCGTCGCCCCCGGTGAGGTTCCCGGCGTTGAATCCAATTAAACCGCACGCTCCACCCCTTGTAGTGCTCCCCCGCCAATTCCTTTAAGTTTCAGCCTTGCGGCCGTACTCCCCAGGCGGCGGGCTTAACGGCTTCCCTTCGGCACCGGGCGAGCTCGAAGCTCGCCCGACACCTAGCCCGCATCCTTTACAGCCAGGACTACCCGGGTATCTAATCCGGTTCGCTCCCCTGGCCTTCGTCCCTCACCGTCGGACCCGTTCCAGCCGGGCGCCTTCGCCACTGGCGGTCCTCCTGGGATTATAGGATTTCACCCCTACCCCAGGAGTACCCCCGGCCTCTCCCGGTCCCAAGGCCCGCAGTATCCCCAGCAAGCCCCACGGTTGAGCCGTGGGATTTCGCCAGGGACTTACGGGCCCGGCTACGGACGCTTTAGGCCCAATAATAGCGGCCACCACTCGGGCCGCCGGTATTACCGCGGCGGCTGCCACCGGCCTTGCCCAGCCCTTATTCCCGGAGCTCTTTACACTCCGGAAAAGCCGTGGCGATGCCACGGCACTGGGGGTCCCCCCGTCGCGGTTTCCCGCATTGCGGAGGTTTCGCGCCTGCTGCGCCCCGTAGGGCCTGGA
Source organism: Thermococcus cleftensis (assembly GCF_000265525.1). Lineage (NCBI taxonomy): Archaea > Methanobacteriati > Methanobacteriota > Thermococci > Thermococcales > Thermococcaceae > Thermococcus > Thermococcus cleftensis. Next base: position 1,281,182 of record NC_018015.1, on the reverse strand, counting down.
CCCGTGTCTCAGTGTCCATCTCCGGGCTCCCACTCTCATGGCCCGTACCGATCTTCGGCTTGGTGGGCCGTTACCCCACCAACTACCTAATCGGCCGCCGGCCCATCCTCGGGCGGCTTACGCCCTTTCGGCCTGAGGACCTTCCAGTACCTCAGGCCTATGGGGGATTAGCCCCAGTTTCCCGGGGTTATCCCCCTCCCGAGGGTAGGTTACCGACGTGTTACTGAGCCGTCCGCCGGTGCGCGCAGAGCGCGCCCCATGACTCGCATGGCTTAGTCGGACCCCCATAGCAGTGGCCTCCGGCAGGATCAACCGGAATTGAGCAAGGAGTACGGCCGGTGGGACTTCCCTCAAAGGGGAAGTACCTATGTCCGTCCGGGGTTTGGTCGAGGTGCCGGGCCTGCCTTACCCCCGAGGGGTCCGCCTTTCGGCGTTTCCTCGGGAGCGCACATTGCTGTGACCCGGGCTGGAGGGCGGGGTTCATTGTGGGTGCTTTGCACCCTGTCCCCCCGACGCCGCCGTCTTGGCGCCCGGGTTTTGTCGCGCCCTGTTCGGGCGCTCCACCCAATAGGGCGGAACCCCACCGATACAAAATTTTTGCAAAACCCTTAAGCGGCCCTATTTTTAAAAAAGAGACAGTCAAAATTCTCCGACAAAATGCACAAATTTAGACATAAAAACGGCAAAAATTTTTGTACCTCCACCGTGGAAAATGAGGGAAAATCACAGGGCCAACACATCGGGCACTATGCTTATCCTCGAAACGGGGGTTGGTATGGTGTTGGTGACAGCCAGCTCGTCCACAGCCCTGCTCACCCTCTCTATGGCTCCCTCCGCAAAGACCCCGTGGGTGGCGGCAACGAAAACCTTCTCCGCGCCCATCTCTCTGAGCAGGTTCGCCGCTTTAATCATCGTCCCACCGGTGCTTATGATGTCGTCCACTATAAGCACGTTCCTCCCTTTAACGTCCACATCAACAGGCCTCATCTGAACCTCTGTGGGCGAAATCCTCCTCTTTTCAAAGTGGCTGTACTCGAGGCCGAGCTTTTCCGCAACCGCCGCCGCTCTCTCCAGCGCGCCCCTGTCTGGGGCAAGGACTATTCCCTCACCCAACCTTTCCGCGAAGTACTCCGCTATTGCCCTCGCCGGTGAGAGGTTCACGGCTTTTCCAGGGAAGAACTTCAGCGTTTCTGGGTTGTGAAGGTCAAAGACGTAGAGCTCGTCGTAGTATAACCCGAGAGCCCTCATCACCGCCCTAACGCTTACCGGCTCGCCCTCCTTTGTAACCCTGTCCTGCCTGCTGTAGGCAAAGTATGGAACGACGGCTCTAAGCCTCTCCACCCCCCGCTCCCGGAGGGCATCGGCTATGAGAAGGAGCTCGATTATCTTCTCGTCCTGGGGCGCGAAGGTGGACTGGACGACGGTAGCCTCTTCACCGGAGCCGAGAACGCGAACGTACTTCTCGCCGTCCGGAAACTTCCTTATCTCGACCTCAATCAGCTCGCCTCCAAGGGCCCTTATCTCGTCCTCAAGATGCCTGGCACCGCTTCCAACCACTATCATGAGCACCACCTCTTTGTCATGGGAATGTCTAATCCTTGCCTTAAAAACCCACCGTCATACCAGAAGAACGGCAATTATTCCGGCGAGGAAGATTCCATCGAAGGTTCCGGCCCCTCCTATGCTGACCATCGGCGCGCCAAGCCTCTTTATTCGGTTCCAGTTCATGAGGTCGGCCCCTATGAGAACCCCAAGGGTTCCGCTTATGTAGGCTATCGCGTTCGGGTTGCTCCCTCCCAGGAGCCAGCCGAGTGCTATAGCTATGATGGGCGGAAGGAAGAACGGCATGGCTATGCCGAGACCCCTTACCGGCCGAGCAACGGCGTGGCTGAAGAGGGCCGCTATGAGAACTGCAAGAAGGGCATTGAAAAGCAGTCCCCAGTTGCCTTGATAGATCATTCTTAGGATCTCGTACAAGGCCACGCTAACGGGAACGATGGCCCCACCGACGTTCACTGCTATGATCACCTTCCTCTCCTCCCAGTCGAAGACGGGGACCGGATAGGGTATGCCAAAGAACCTCACCTCCCTCACTTTCAGAACGGGCTCGTAGGAGGTCTCCTCGGCCACGGGTATGTTGATAAAGCTCCCAAAAAGGGCCAGCAAGAAGAGAGAGTAAGCAACCTCAGGCGGAATTCCGAGTTTCTCAAACGCCGCCATGACCGCCCCGGAGAAAAAAACGAATGCAATGATGAAGATGAGTCCCATTATTATGAGCACCGGGAGCGAAACCGGAGGAACTATCAGGCGGCGGTTGCCCATCATCACAGCCTCCCGCCCTTTGAGGGCCTGGATTTCCGCTCTCACAATTTGAAGGGGAAGGAGGATATATAAAGCCTGCGCCGGGCAAGGGCGTCCCCCGAGTTCCTCAGGAAAAACTTTAAGTCCACCTCGCCGAAACCTCCAGAGGTGGTAGAGCAGATGAAGATTATCTGGTACGGACACGCGTGCTTTTGGGTCGAGACCAACGGCGTGAGACTGCTGATCGACCCTTACCCAGAGGTTGATGACGACAGGATAGGCGAGGTGGACTACATACTGATAACCCACGAACATACCGACCACTACGGCAAAGTAGAACTCCTCTCAAGGCTCCGTGGTGCCACGGTGATAGGGCCGAAGCCGGTTTACATGATGGCCATCAGCGATGGAGTGACCAGGGTCAGAGAGATAAGGGACGGGGAAACCATCGAGCTCGAGAACGGGGTCAGAGTTACCGCCATCTACATGGAGCACCCCTCTAGCCAGTATCCGCTGGGCTATCTGATAGAGGGCGACAAGAGGCTCTTCCACACCGGCGATACATACTCAACCCCCACCCTTCAGAGGCTCAGGGGGAAGGTCGATGTCCTCCTCGTACCCATAAGCGGCCGCTCAACCGCCAACGAGCGCGAAGCGGCCCAGATAGTGGAGGACATCAGGCCCAGGATAGTTATCCCAATGCACTACGGGGTCTATGGAACGGGAAGTCCCGACAAGCTCCGCGAGGAACTCCAGAAAAGGCGTATCTGGGCCCTCGTCAAGCCCCTGGAGCACTACGAGGAGTTCACCGTCTAGCGGTGGAACCGATGCTCTCAACCGGGGTAAAATCACTGGACGAGCTCCTGGGCGGGGGCATCGCTCCCGGGGTTCTCACCCAGATTTACGGAGACTTCGCCACGGGGAAGACGACTCTGGCCCTCCAGATAGGCCTCCTGAGCGGGGGAAAGGTCGCGTACGTGGACACGGAAGGGGGTTTCTCCCCCGAGAGGTTGAGCCAGATGGCTAAAGCTAGGGGGTTCGAGCCGGAGGAGGCCCTTCAGCGCTTCATTCTCTTCACGCCCCTCGACTTCAAGGAGCAGCGCAGGACGATAGGGAGCCTGAAGAAGGTCGTGGATAGAAACTTCTCCCTCGTGGTTGTAGACTCAATAACCGCACACTACAGAGTGGAGGAAAGCAGGAAAGGCCTGAGCTCAGAACTCGGGAAGCAACTCCAGGTTCTCCTCTGGATAGCAAGGAAGAACGACGTCCCCGTCATCGTCATCAACCAGGTCCACTTCGACAGCAGGAGAGGGCAGATGAAGCCCGTGGCCGAGCACACCCTCAACTACAGGACGAAGGATATTCTGAGGCTCGACAAACTACCAAAGCCTGGCTTAAGGCTTGCCATACTCGAAAGGCACCGTCTCCGGCCGGAAGGTGGAATGGTCTACTTCAGGATTACCGAGAAGGGAATAGAGGACGTCGGGGACTGAGGGATATTACTCAACCGGTATTACGATTTGGCAATATTTGGAGAGTTTGAAAAAAGAAACGGCTCAAATCCGCTCGTAAACCTCCTGGACTATTCTCAGCACCGCCCGGTAGAGCTTCTCGCTTATTACGCCCTCCTCGTAGTGTTCAGCTAACTTCTCCTTGTCGATTATCTCCTTCTTGCCGTCGGGCCACCTGACTATGTCCACCTCGAGGTCCACGTAACGGGCCCTGTCCGGGTATATCTCGACCGGCGTGTTGATGTTGTAGTACTCGCCCTTCAGGTTGCCGTCGCGGTCGTAGTAGCGGTGCACGAACCACCACTTTCCAGCCTCTATCTCGGTTATCACGTAGTCGCCGAACTCTATGGGCAGGTCGAGGCCGTCGTAGAACTTGCCGGGCTTGAGGTGCCTCTTTACCGTGACCTTGAGCGGCTCCATTGACACCTCCTGAACCTCACCGGGGCCTATCTTTATCCTCTGACCGTCCGGCTTGTAATGCTCCAGGCTGAAGAGCCAGCCCCTCCTCGGTCCCTTGTTCTCAACTAGGGCCTCCCAGAGCCCCTGCTTAACCTTCTCCCTCTGTCCAGGAACCCTGGAAAGTATCCCCTCCGCTATCTCGACGGCAAAGCCGAGCTCCAAATCGTACGCCTTGAGCTGGTGATGGCCATCAACGGTCGGAACGACCCTGTTCCGTATCTCGTCGAGCTTCTTCTTCGCCCCGCCGCCGAACTCGACCTCGTAGATGTTTCTTCCCTCAATGATGAGCGCGGGGGCGTCGTGGGAGTCTGCCTTCTTGAGGCTGTCGGCCAGCTTGGAGAGCTTTATTATCTCGTCTCTGAGGAGGTTCCAGTCCTTGTAGGCGGCGGCGGTTCTCCAGAGTATCCCCCACTCACCCAGATCGACGCTCAGGCCGAGAATGCGGAGCCTCTCGCGCTCGCTCTGCTCCCTTATCTTGCGGGATATCTTGACATGTCTCTGAGCACCAACGGGCTTGGGAATCAGCACGGCGTAGTCACCGGGAATTGTGAGCGTGACGCTCAGCTGGGGGAGAACGTTGTGCTTCTTGACCTGGACGAGGAGTTCATCACCTTCCCTCGCACGGGGAATGTCCTTAACGGGAATCGTACCTATCGCGCTCCCTATGTCCACGTAAACGTACCTTTCATCTCTCTGGACGACTATGCCCTTGTATATGCCGTAGAGCTGGTAGGGGAGCTTTCTGAAGAAGACGTCTATGAACTCCTCCTCGAGAACCTCCTTGACGGCATCGACCTTCGTGCCAACGAGCACGACCCCGTGGTGATCCTTCTTGTCGTAAACATCGACGTCGAACTCGTCGTAGGTCTTCTCAAGCCCAAGCCTCTCAACGATCTTGTTGCTCGGCTGGGAAATTCCGAAGCCCCTGTCGAGGAACAGCTTGGTGAGGGCAGTGCTGTATATGCCCCTAACCCGAACTGTAACTCCTGTGTCTGTAGACACCTTCACCACCCCTCATCTTCTTTTCCACCACTCCTATGAGCGCCAGACCCTCCAGTATCTCGCCGGCGTTCTCGACGCCGCTCAACTTCTCCACGTTTCTCGCCTCGACCCAGAGCAGGCCCCTGGAGTGCCAGTCCCTCAGGGCCTCCTCGACCTTGTGCACGTCCCCTGGGTGAAGGTAAAGCCTGAGGAGGAACCGCTTGAGAGTATCGAGTTCGGCCTCAAGCGTCTTGATTTTTCTAAGCTCTTCCATTATACCAGCAGGTACCTTTTTCTCCTTTTCGCCTTCCGCCAGAAGAGCCATTCCCTCGACCTCACCCATCAGCTCACCGAGGGCCTTTCTGACCGCGTAGTCGTAGACTCTATGGAACTGGACGAGACGCTCCATGGTGGTCTCAAGCTTCATGCGGGCGTCGTAGTCGTCCCTGGACAGAAGGGAGAGCAGTTCCTCAAGCCTGAACTTCATTTGGTGCTCGTTCCGGTAAAGCTCCTTGGCCTGGGCCTCAGCGTGGCTTCCAATTCCGCTCATCTCTCGGTAGAGGGAGGAGGATACCTCGAGCTTCTCCCTTGATACGGCGTGAAGGGCCTTGATGGTTTCCAGAAGGGACTCTCTGTCTTTCTCACTGTAGAGCGCCGGAAATCTGGCCTCAAAAGCGGAGTGGAGAGACTCCAGGCGGGAAAGCTGGGCCTTAATTTCCTCTATGTTCATGGAAAACCCCCTGCTCTTAACTTGCCCCTCCACGTACTTGTAGTTTTCGATTAGAACTGTTAAACGAAACCACTTACCCAAAACCTTTTTTTAAGCCCTTCAATCTAATCAGTGCGGTGGTTGAATGACCCTCTACGACCGCTTCGGCCGGCCAGTAACGAACCTGCGCATCTCCCTCACCCAGGACTGCAACTTCCGGTGCTTCTTCTGTCACCGCGAGGGGCAGCACTTCAACGCGAGACTCGAGCTGACGCCCGCTGAAATAGAGAGGCTCGTCAGGATAGCCTCCAGGCTGGGAATAATGAAGGTAAAGCTCACGGGCGGGGAGCCAACCGTTAGGAGTGACATAATCGAGATAGTGAAGAGGATAAAGCCCTATGTGAAGGATCTAAGCATGACCACCAACGGGAGTCGCTTAAAGGAGCTCGCCAAGCCACTGGCCGAGGCCGGCCTCGACAGGGTGAACGTCTCACTTCACAGTCTAAGGCCGGACGTTTACAGAAAAATCACCGGCGTCGATATGCTCGATACCGTTTTGGAGGGCATTGAAGAGGCCGTCAAGTATCTCAGCCCGGTTAAGCTCAACATGACCGTGATGAGGGGCTTAAACGACGCCGAGATATGGGAAATGATCGACTTCGCGGCAAAGACCGGAGCAATTCTCCAGCTCATCGAGCTGGAAGCGCCGAGGGAGATGACCCATACGGGCTTCTTCAGGAAGTACTTCTATCCCCTCAAGCCAGTGGAGAGAGAGCTGGAAAAGAGGGCAGTTGAGGTAAGGGAGAGGAGAATGCACAGGCGGAAGAAATACTTCGTCCCCACGGACTATGGCATTGCGGAGGTTGAGGTGGTCAGGGCGATGCACAACACCGTCTTCTGCGCCAACTGCACGCGCCTGAGGGTTACCTCGGACGGCAAGTTCAAGACCTGCCTTCTGAGGAAGAACGACCTGGTGGACTTCGCCTCGGCACTGAGAAGCGGCGCGAGCGATGCCGAGCTCGTGGGCATCTTCCGAGAGGTTGTCCAGATGAGGGAGCCGTACTGGAAATAGTTTAATACCCCTCCGATCAATGGAGAATGGTGGGGGGCCATCGATGCGGTAACTTTCGTTGAGGGACTCCTGCTGGCAGGGGTGTCAGGGTACCTGCTCGTCAGGATATGGCTTCTTCACCTCCGAGACGAATCCCAAAAGGTAGAGTACTCTCTTGAGCTGTCGGTAGTCTTCACCCTCTTCACGCTGGCAGGCATTGCCCTGACACTCGGCGCGTTCCTTGGGAGCATCCCCCCAAGGGCCCCTGAAATCGTTGCACTGGCGGCCTTTGTTACCATATCCCTGCTCGCGATGAGGGAGCTTTTCAGGGGAACCCCCCGGATACTCCCGATGCCAGGAGTTGGGATAGGAAAGTCCAGTGTTTTCCTAGTGGAAAACGAGGACGAGGCGGAGATGGTGCTGAAAATACTCCACCTCAAGAAGGTGCCTTTGATGGTCATAAGCAGGAGACCCCGCGAGGAATGGATTTCGACCTTCGGATTCCAGCCCAACGTGTTCCTCTGGCTCAGCAACGTGCGACATCCCCTGGCGGTCAGTCCAAGCAGTCTCCACGTTCTAAGGGAAGAGGCAGTAAGGTTCATGAGGGAACACCCCGGAGGGGCGGTTTACGTGGAGGGTATCGAGTACCTTATGTTCTACTCCGACTTCAGAGCGATAGCTAAGTTCCTCTTCACCCTGCGGGACTACGCCCTTGCCGCAGGGGCATATATGATAGTTATGGCTTCACCAGAGCTCCTGGGTTCAAAGAGGTTTGCAGTGCTGGCGAGAGAATTTAAAAGGCCAGATTTCAGGGAGATCGAGGATATTCTCTCAGAGAAGGCGTTCTTCGGAACCGTACGGAGGGAGGACCTCGAGAGGCTCACAGGAAGTGAAAAATCGGGAGAAGATGATAATGCCGGCGGTAAAGGTAGCAAGGACTGAAGCAGAGTACGCGAAACGGAAGCTGAAAAAGCTGAACCTCTACGACGGGAAGAGGAGGCCAAGGAGGGAGGGTGACTTTGTCCTCCTACCGGTCATCGAGGACGAGAGGGCTCACTCGCTCGGCTACGAGGTTCTCCCGGTGGAGCTTCCCCTCAGGCCGGAGAGGCAGATTTACAGGAACCTTGAGAGTGTCTTAGCTGAAAGGCTGAGCGCGGAGGAGCTGAAACACCTAAGGCGCTACGATGTGATAGGCGACATAGCGATAATCCAGATTCCTCCCGAACTGGAGCACCGCGTTGATGACATCGTCTGGGGGCTGAGGAAGGTTCACCCGTTCCTGAAAGTCATTGCCAGGAAGGGTTTCCACGAGGGAGCGTTTAGGATAAGGGACTACTCGATAATCTGGGGCGAGAACAGGCTCGAAACAGTCCACAGGGAGAACGGCGTCGAGATTAAGGTTGACCTCTCCAGGGTTTTCTTCAACCCGAGGATGAAGGGCGAGCGCTACCGCCTGGCCCAGCTCGTCCGCGACGGCGAGAGGATTCTGATTCCCTTTGCAGGGGTTCTGCCCTATGCGCTCGTCATAGCGCGCTATAGAAAGGCCAAGATAACGGCGGTGGAGCTGAACAGAGAAGCCTACGAGCTCGGCCTTGAGAACATCGAGCGGAACAGGAAGAGGCTGAGGGGCGAGATAGAGTTCATACACGGCGATGCCTTCAAGGTTCTCCCCGAGTTACCAAAGTATGACCGCGTGGTAAGCCCGACGCCGAGGGGCGTTGATGCCCTCGCCCTAACGCTGGACAAAGCCAAGAGGTGGCTCCACTACTACGACTTCGTGCATGAGAGTGAGCTCGACGCCTTCCGAAGAAGAATCCTTGAGGAGTGCGCAAAGCTCGGAAGGGACTGCTCGGTGAGGGTGAAGAAGGTGAGCGACTTCAAGCCGTACGTTTTCAAGGTGTGCGCCGATATCGAATTAAAAGAAGGATAAAGAGCAGTTCCTTCACTTCTTCCCGAGGAAGTCAAACAGCGTCGCCTGCTTGCCCTTCTTCTTTTCGGGCTTCTTCCTGCCGAGGGGCTCGATTTCTTTCTCGGCCTCTTCCAGTTCTTCCTCCGTGAGTTCCCCTTCAGCCGTCTCGGGTTTGGCAACTTCCCCGGTCTCTTGCTCCTCAGCAGTGGGGGACTCTTTGGCCTCTTCCTTCGCCCTCGCGAGGCCCTCGCGGACGCTCTCCTCCAGCCTGCCCCGCTCCTTGAGCTTCTTCTCGATGTTCATCGCCTTGCCCCAAATCGTCCTGGCCTTCTCTGAATCCCCCGCCAGGAACTCGACCTCTTTCTCGCTCAGGTCGAGGAAGACGGTGAAGTGCGCCGCCAAATCGGGGTTGTTCTCGAAGATTACCCTGAGGTAGTGGAGCGTCTCCAGGGCTTCTGGCCTCGCCATGTGCATCTCGCTCATGACCTTCTTGACTATCGAATCCCTCAGCGAGCGCTCCGCCTTGCTCTCGGTGAGGAGCTTTATCGTCTTCGGCGGGTAAATCCTCACGAAGCCCTTCTTCTTAACCCCCGCGACGGCAACTCCAGCGGTCATCATGTCGGTGGCGTACTTCCATAGCGAGTAGTTCCCTGTCCTCTGTGCCCTGCCGAGGTATATGTCGGCCCTGCTGAGGGCCTCGTAGGCGCGAGCAATGTCCTCCGGCCTGTAGTAGACGTAGGGGACGTTCTCGTCTATCCACTGGAGGAGCTCGTGGGGGAACATATCCACGCCGAGAGTGGCCATCTTGGCCTTCTTCGCGTTGTCCGTGGCGAATATCTGCGCCAGCGCCTGGAAGACGCTCTTCTCCACGTCGCGGTAGGCTAAAACTTCCTTCGCGTCCTCAGTTCCGCCGGTAACCACCGTCTGGAGGTCGTTTATGGCCGCCCTCAAATCGCCGCTGGCGCGCTTGGCTATCTCGTATAGAATTTCCTTCGGGACGGTCTTGCCCTCGCGCTTGAGAATCCGGATCAAAGCTTTGATGATGTCCCTCTGCGTTAGGCGCTTGTACTCGACTATCTGCGCCTTGTTCCTTATCTCCCTCGGCACCTCCCAGTAGTGGTTGGCGCTCATTATTATCGGGTTCCTGGCCCTGTCGATGAGCTTCGCTATCTCCCTCGCCCCGCTCGGCTCGATGTTGTCAGCTTCATCGAGGAATATCAGTTTCCTCCTCTTCCCGAGGATGTCGAGCGTGTAAGCTGCCTGGACGTAGCGCTCTATCTTCTCAAAGGTTCTCTCGTCGCTCGCGTTCAGCTCGATGACCTCGAAGCCGTACTCATTTGCTAAAGCGTAAACCGTCGTCGTCTTGCCCACTCCCGGTGGACCTGCCAAGATCAGCGCCTTCTTCTTCGGCGGGTTGCCGTGGAGCCAGGCCTCCACCCAGGCCCTCACCTGCTCTATGGCCTTCTCCTGGTTCACTATCTCGCTGAGCTTCCTCGGCCGGTACTTCTCAACCCAGGGCACTTCCTGCATGGCCATCACTTGCCCATAATCGTGAACTGCGCGAGTAAAGCCTCAAGCTGTATCATCTCGTTCGCCCCTTCAACGAGGCGGAAGTTGTACTCGCCTATCTTGTCGGCCAGGGCGACCTTCCTGTCCTCCGGAATCGGCAGGTTGAACACTTCCTTGTGCATCTGAATCAGCACGTCCTCGCCGCTGAGGCCCTGTTTGAGGAGTATCTCCCTGAGCTTCTCCCTCGCCTTCAGGAAGTTGCCCTCCAGAGCGAGCTGCATCATCTCGCGGACGTCCTCTGGTCTCGCCCTGCTTGCCACGAGGAAGACGTTCTCATCGGTTATCTTCCTGTCGAGGGCCGCTGCCGCCTGCAGGACGTTTATCGCCCTCCTGAGGTCCCCCTCTGCGACGTACAGTATGGCCTGCAGGCCGTCCTCGGTAAGCTCCAGTCCCTCGTTCTCGGCTATGTACCTTATGCGCTTCGCTATGTCCTCGTCGCTCAGCGGCCTGAAGCGGAAGATGGCGCATCTCGACTGTATGGGTTCGATGATCTTTGAGGAGTAGTTGCAGTTGTGGCTGATGAGGCCGTTTGAGATGAAGCTGTGGTCCCTCGCGCAGGTGACGTCGTAGACGTCGAGGTACCCAAGGTTTTCCTTCCGGATTACCTTCTCGACCACGTAGCCGTCGAGGGTTCTCTCCCGGAGGAATTCCTCGAACGTCATGAAGTCCCTCGTCAGGCCAATCTCTTTACCCTTGAGCCTGCTGACCACGAAGTCCCTCTTGACGCCCAGAAGCCTGGCGGCGCTGGTCGGGTTGGACGACGTTGCCAGCTCAACGGCCTTCTCTGCCAGCTCCGGGAGGACGATCTCCTTGTAGGCGAGCTTGATCCTGAGGTACTCCCCAACGAGCCTCGCGTGGCTGTCCTTGGCGTAGGCGTAGCCGACCCTGCTGAGGAAGCGGAGGTAGTTGGCGTCGTTGGGAGTAACCACGAGGCGGACTATGAACCTGTCGCCCACGGGCGAGACCGTGACTCTGGACTCGACGTCGAATTCCCTCAACAGCTCGGAGAGGTCGTTGAAGAACTCCGTCGTGAGCTCAAGGCTCTCGCGGGTCGCGCGCATCTCAAGCTTTATCCCGTTGAAGTTGTAGCGCCTTCCGCTCGGCCTTGTCCCGTCGGCGCCGAAGAGGCCGCGCAGGAACTCCCTCTTGACGAATAGGTTGCCCTTCTTTATCCACTCCGGCACGCGGTAGCCCCTGCGCGTTTTGTTGCCGGCCTCGACACCCCAGTAGCGCATGAGGGCATGGAAGGCCGAGCTGTCCACGTAAAGCATGTGGATTCTGCCCTTAACAGGCCTCCCGTTGATTTCCGAGCCGGATTCGCGCTCGATTATCTCAGAGGGCGAAAGGCCGAGCTTCCGGAGGTCTTCGGCGAGCATCTCAAGCTCTTCCCTGCCCGAGTTGAACCACACCCTTACTCCCTTGGCCAGGTGGCCGTCCCCGAGCAGGAATCCAAGAACCCTCGCGAGGATTCCGGCCCTCTCGTCGTCGTAGCGGACGAGCCACTTCTCCCTGACCTCGCGGAGTATGTCGTAGGCCATTCCGCTGACCTCGCCGGCCAGGAGCTTCCTGACGGTGGTGTAGCTTATCCTTATCCCGAACTCCTCCTCAAGGGCCCTCTTCACGTCCATCGGGTTCCTCAGGGGCCTTCCTTCACGAACCTTCCTGACGAGCTGGGCCTTCCCCGAAATCCTCCTCTCGACGTAGCCCTTCTCCTCCAGGGACTTCAGGAGCTGGTTGATCCTCACGCGGGAGAGGCCGGTCTTCCGCTGGAGCTCCTCCCTCGAAATCCACTCCCCGGGTATCAGCTCAAGTACCTCCGCCTCCCTCGCCGTGAGGCCGTTCTCCATCTCCGCCTTGAGCTCCAGTGCCCTCGCGAGGATTTTCTCCTTCTCCCGAGTCAGCAGCTCCCGGAAGGTTCTGGCCTCGCCGATGGGCTTGAGCCCGTGCTCCCTCTCGATCTTCTCCAGGAAGGCGTAAAAGTCCCCCAGGTCAATTATCGGCCTCGGGTCCTCCTCGTAGGGGGTTCCCTCAAGCGTTGGCCTGACGAGAACCTCCGAGCCCTCCTTGAGGTCGTACGTCTGAACCCAGCCTTCAGGGGTGAGGAACATGTGGTCGCCGGTTGCCTCTATCGTCCTTCCGCTCTCAAGGGTCAGCCTGAAGACCGGGTGGCCCACAATCCTGGAGTTGAAGGCAACCGCGGCAATAACCGTGTCCCTCCCGGCGCGGTTGCTGACCTCCCTCAGGAGCCCCCTCTCGAAGTGTCCCAGGAAGTCCCTTATCCTGACCTCCCTCTCGTCGGGGGTGTATATCCTCGTATCGCCGGTAACGCAGCTCAAGATAAAGCGGACGTTGTTGGAGAACATCTCCATCGTTCTCCTCAGGGCCTGCTGGGCATCCTGGGTCAAAGCGTCTGCCTCGTCGAGGAAGATTATCTTGAAGCTCGCCCCCGCGACCGGCTTCGTCCTTGCAAATTCTTTCACCTTCTCTCGGATAACGTTTATCCCGCGTTCATCGCTTGCGTTCAGTTCCAAAAAGTTGTGCCTCCAGTTCTCGCCGAAGAGCTCGCGAGCGAGGGCCAGAGCGGCGGTCGTGTTGTGGAGAACCGTCGGGAGGTTCCCACCGATGAAGTTGTGGTAGCCGGGAACGTGCAGGTCGTAGATCACAAAATCTCCCCTGAGCCTCTCGATCTCAACTATCTCGTCCCACACGAGCTCGTTCTGGGCGAGGAAGATCAGGTAGGCCACTCCCCTCTTGAGCTTCTCATCATTCAGTATGCCCCTGAGGAGTTCTAGCTCCGCCTTCCTGATCTCTTCAAGGGTCTCTATCTTCTCCGTGTTGCCCTCGAGGATTATCCTGACGCTTGAGTTCCACGTCCCAACGAGCCTTCCAATCTCCGCATAGCTGGAGTACTTCCTGGCAAAGAGGCGCATTGCCTCTACCGTCTCCTCAAGGTCAATGCCGAGTGCCTTTGCTATTTTCAGGTAGTTCCTCAGGCTCGGCTTCCTCTTGCCCCTCACGTACTCGAGGATTCTATCAGCCCTTATCCCGGTCTTCTCCGCTATCTCCTTTCTCCTCTCCTCGACCTGGTTCCAGTCTATCAGAATGCTCCTCGACAGGGCTTTCTCCAGATTCTCAAGCTCATCGAGGCGGTAGTAGATTTCCTTCATGAGCTCCCAGGATATTTTCCTGGCTTTCTCAGGGCTCCAGCGGGCTTTGTCATCTGAGAACCTCAGCTTGAGCCTGTCCCTGACGTAGGAAATCAGCTCCCTGTCAGCGTAGAGGGAACCGACGTTAGGGTTGGGGTTCCTTATGAGCGCCTCCGCTTTCCTTCTCTTCTCTTCAATCGAGAATCCAACCTCAGCCAGGAAGCGCGACACGTTGTTCGAGCCGGATATGACGACGTAGTAGTAGGGACGTTTCTTCACGCGCCTTTCCTTGACCTTGGCCGTGATTCCCAGCCCGGCGAGGGCGTAAGAAATCTGCTCCACCATCTCCCTGCTGGCGGTGGAGAGGACTATACCCCCCCTCTCAACGCCGGCGTCGCAGTCGAAGTAGGCCCTCAGGAAGGAGCGTAGGCCCCTCCACCCCCGGGGGGGTATGTAAACTCTGTCGGCCTTTCTGCCAGCGAGGTCGAGGCCTTTGACGAGCTCCTTGGCCATCTTCGAGTTCACGTAGACGTCGGGCGCGCGGTTTCTGTGGAGTCTCTCCCTGATTTTTGCATCTGGAAAGAGCCTCTCCGTAAGCTCCATGAAGCGCTTTCTAAGCTTTGCGTCCGTGTTCGTGAAGGTTATGACGTTGCTCTGCGCGTCGGCGTGACCGTCGCCTATGAAGTATCCGAGCCACTCGGCGAGCGGGTCCTCCTCGAGAACCGCGGGGAGGAAGCGCGGGACGGCGAGCCTGTCGCCAGGTTCCAGCTCCTCCGCTTTCACCCACTCGATTCTGCCGTTCTTTCTGTTAACGAGGAGGGGGTGGTAGGGCGTTACCTTGAGCTCCCTCCCGAGCCCCGTCCTTATCCTGACAAGCTCGTTCGTCTTATCCTTGTAAACGTACTCCACGGGAAGTTCCCTAAGCCTGCCGTCCTCGTCAATGCCAAGAACCTTAAGGCCCTTAACCGGGGTTGGCCCGAACCTGCCGTTGCCGATCCTCTCAACGAGCTCCCCGATCGTCGTCAGCTCGCCGTTGGCGATGACCTTCGCGTCCCCCGTGAGGCACTTCCCGACACCGGGCGGGCCCGCGAAGAGAAGGTGCGGCATGGAACCGGTTTTAGCGTAGTGTTTGAGCCTCTTGACTATGTGCTCCTGACCGACGATGTCGTCGAGCCTCTGGGGCCGGTACTTCTCAACCCAGGGTTTCTCGAGGATCTTAACCTCCTGAATCTCCGCCGACATGGATTTCCACCTAAACCTTTATGAGAGCCAAGAGTTTAAGGGCTTTGCCATGGACCCGCTTGAGCACGCCTCGATTCCGGGCTTGGTTTATCTGGCACTCGCTCCGGAGCCAAAAGTCGGGGCGCTGGTTGCCCTAACCATCGGTGCTGTCTTTCCCGACCTGGACGCCCTGGCCGAAGAACACCGCTCCTACTTCCATTCCCTCTTGGCGCTTCTGCCCGCCCTGCTGGCCGGTTACCTCCTCAAAGGCCTCCCCCTGCTCTTCGCCCTCGGCTGGGCGAGCCACCTCTTCCTCGACTTCTTCACCGGCGTTATCCCACCATTCTACCCGCTCTCCAGAAGGGGGTGGGGGTTGTCGATTACCGTTATCGGGCCGAGAAATTTTAGGGTAAAGGCAAAGTTAATCGAAAAGTATCCAGATAAGAGGCACGACTACAGGCTGGAAATCGGCGGAAGTTTTGCGCTGGCCCTTTTAGCACTTCTCGTGGCAATAATCAGACTGCACTAACGGGTTCACTGCAAAACTTTTATACTCCGGTGTCCAACTACAACCGGTGGTTCTCATGGGGAAGCTTGACTGGATTAAGGAGGAGCTTCAGGAGCTCAAGGACAAGGGGCTCTACGTGACCATAAGGAAGCTTGAAAGCGCCCAGGGCCCCTGGGTTGTCGTTGATGGGAAGAAGGTTCTCAACATGTGCTCCAACAACTACCTCGGCTTAGCGGCCCACCCGGAGATCCGCTACGCCGCGATAAGGGCAATCCTCGACTACGGCGTCGGTGCCGGTGCCGTCAGAACCATAGCCGGCACCATGGAGCTCCACGTTGAACTGGAGGAGAAGCTGGCCAAGTTCAAGAAGAGGGAAGCTGCCATACTCCTCCAGAGCGGTTACAACGCGAACCTGGGAGCTATAAGTGCACTCCTCAGGAAGGGCGAGGACGGGGTTTTCATCAGCGAGGAGCTCAACCACGCGAGCATCATAGACGGAATGCGCCTCAGCGGCGCGCCGAAGGTGATCTACAAGCACATCGACATGGAGGACCTCGAGAAGCGCCTCAAGGAGAACAAGGACAAGAAGAAGAAAATCATCGTCAGCGACGGTGTCTTCTCGATGGACGGTGACCTCGCCCCGCTCCCCGAGATGGCCGAGCTGGCGGAGCAGTACGACGCGATAATCTACATCGACGACGCGCACGGTGAGGGCGTCCTCGGAGAGCACGGGAGAGGTATAGTGGACCACTTCAAGCTCCACGACAGGGTTGACTTCGAGATGGGAACGCTCAGCAAGGCCTTCGGTGTTATAGGCGGCTACGTCGCCGGCCCGGAGGAGGCCATAGACTACCTCCGCCAGAGGGCCAGACCGTTCCTCTTCTCCAGCGCGCCCAACCCGCCCGATGTAGCGGCTGCAATAGCGGCCGTCGAGATACTCCAGAGGAGCGACGAGCTCGTTAAAAAGCTCTGGGACAACACCCACTTCCTCCAGAACGGGCTCCGCGAGTTAGGCTACGACCTCGGCAACACCAAGCACCCGATTACGCCGGTCATGCTCTACGACGAGAAGCTCGCCCAGGAGTTCAGCAGGAGGCTCTACGAGGAGTACAACATCTTCGCGCAGGCGATAGTTTACCCGACCGTCCCGCTCGGAACCGCGAGGATAAGGCTCGAGCCATCGGCCGGCCACAGCAAGGAGGACCTCCAGTACGTCATCGACGCCTTCGAAGACCTCGGGAAGAAGACCGGGTTCTTGAAGTGAACCCCACCCCATCATTTTCTTTTAGAACTTCACCCACTCGATCTTGTAGTACACCACGTCGTTGTCCTCATCAACGACCGCCATCACCATGTTCTTCCTGACGCCGTGGGCGACACGGACGCGGGCGGTAATGTCGTTTGGACTGAAGCGAAGGTTCTCCGGGACAACCCATATCAGCCACTGGGAGTGCTCGTCCATTCCCCGCCTGTAAACGCGGAAATGGGAGCCGAACTTGAGGGCGGACTTCACCGTGTAGCCCCTGTCGCGCAGGTCGGTGTAAACGAGGAGCTTTATGTCGAACTGGTCGTCGCGCTTCCTGCCGAGCTCAACCAGCTCGCGGAAGGAGAGTTCCCTGTCACCGTCGAAGACCCTTATCTTTCCTTTCTCCATCAGGTAGGCGGCCTCTATGAGCGAGAGAAAGAGCTTTCCGTTCACGACCTCCCCGAAATAGCGCTTGTTGTAGAACTGGTTTATCGCCTTCTCGCGCTCGCTGAAGACCCTGTCGCCACTGAGCTGAAAGACTATGGGTTCCTTCAATTCCTCCCACCCCACTCCTCCGCGGGCATTAGCATGTAGTAAGCATCTTCGCCGTCGGCATAGTAGCCGATTATCCTCTTTATCTTCCTGAAGCCGAGGCGCTCGTAGAGCCTTATGGCCTTTTCGTTGCTCACGCGAACCTCCAGGCCGATGTAGCGCGCGCCCTTGCTTATTAGCCTTTCGATGACCTCGGTGAGAAGGGCGGAGCCTATGCCGTTACCCCGGTAAGCTGGATCAACGGCTATGCTCATTATGTGCCCCTCCAAATCTGGCCGGAGGTAACCCATAACGTAGCCTATCACCTTTCCGTTGTACTCGGCCACCAGGAAAGTGTCCGGGTTGTTCTCGAGGAAAACCAGGAACACGCCACGGGGGTACTCCTCCCGGAAAGACTCACGCTCTATCCTCACCACGTCGGGAATGTCAAAGAGCTTTGCTGGCCTTATAGCCACCATCGCCAGGGGGATCCTCCCCCCAAACTGCCTGAAGGAGACGCTCATGTTATAACCTACGCCCCGGAGCTTTTAATGTTTAGCCTTAAAAAAGATAAAGAAAATTAAAGAGAGCTCATTCTTCAGAATACTCTGTAGCCTCAATGCATATCCCAGTATTAGGATCGCATATCGGAATCCAATATGATTCTGGCACGTATATGTCCGCATACATAGAACCAAGGTAGTATCCCTGGCCGTTATAGTCAAATCTCACCGAACTGCGATAGAAAGTAGCTTGGAATGTCTTGTCTTTGTCAGTAGGCAAGACTGTTATACCAACAAGGGCATATTCCTGACGGTCTTCAGTTAGCCCAATTCCAACTGAAAGCAGCAGAGGATAGAGAACAACATCCGCTGGCAGTGAAAGAGCAGGTAAAACTGCCGCCGAAGCGCTAAGTAGCGGAATAGTTGAGACATCGTGTGCAACAACAATGTTGTTCACATCAAGGTAGTTTGTATTTACAGTACCTCCAGGTTCCCAGTATTTCTGTGTATAGTACATGATTCTTGATAATGTGCCACCATATGGAGAAGGATATCCATACTCCTTCAAGGAAACAGCCTGGAGTTGATTATAATTTACGACTGGCTGGGCCATGAGAATATATGCAGTTTGATCGAGTTCTACATCTACCGCACCAACCAAGTGTAAACGATATTTCGTTATGGCAGCATCACCTTTAATACCGATCCCAACTATGGTGGGATTACTAATTTCATCATTATGTATCCATTCTGAATACGAAAGCCAAATATTGTCCCCCCCTAGTGTGTAAACCGTTCCTACAACACTGCCCTCGTAACTTGAACCGGTTCCCGTTTTGTCAACCGCAGCGACGGCAGAGAAGGTTATTTCAATGCCATAGCTTGTGGAAGATTCAAACTGCTCTCTGAGAACAATGTCGTCTATATCATTAACGTCCCCATGGACATACGCCACTGCCAAAGGAATCTCAGTGTCTCTTTCAATATCAATAACCTCCTCAAGCTCCCATACATAGCAATATGGGTAATACGGATCAGAATAACACTCCTCTAAAAACCAATCCGGAGGAAAGCTCTCCACACTAACATCTTGACTTGTTGCATCGAAGCTAACGTTTAGTTCAAGTTTTTGGAGTTGTTCCCTAGAGAGCAACTTTTGGAATCTCCTGTTTACTTGGATTTCTACTGTGTTACCTTCACGGAATTTTCCGATATCCAGTGGAACCCCACCGATGAAGTAGTAGAGCCCATCGTCTTCATAGCTCGTGCCAAGAAGAATTATTCCCGGTCTTACCCAAGAAGGATTCGTGCCAGAAGCCCTCAACTGCAGTTCCCAGTTTTCTGCATACTCCTTAAGTCTATTATAGTCAAGTTTAATTTCATTTCTTCCGGAATAAACTCCTAAACTCAATGGAGTCCCATCTGGAAGCATTGCAATAACCGTCACTGTTTTAAGACCCTTGTCCTGCAGTATTACCCTAACCACCGGCTCTTTTAGCGGAGGACTCTTGTAGTAAACAACTTTGACTCCGGCATAGTCGCTCGCCTCAACCGGCGTACTGAAAACTGTCCACAGGAAGGGCCCTATTATCACGAGGCCGAGAATTAACGCAACAGCTTTTCTGCATTCCATTGTCATCATCGAGGAGAGCAAACAACTTGTAGTATAAAAACTTTTCGATTTGATAATTATAAACTGGCCCATCAAAGCTTTTAAGGCCCGGGGAGAATCCCAAACCGGGGTGGCCACCCCGGCGTGATGAGCACTCTCGAAACTGAGGGCGAGATGATGACCGGATTCCTGGCTGATTTTTGTTCAAAAGACCACACGGGGCTAAAGAAAACAGAAAAGCGGGATCAGATCAGGGCCGCGAACCCCGCAAGCAGCTCCGCGTATCCGAAATCGACCCCTTCCATGTAGGCCTTTATCTTTTCTCCCGTTCCCCACCTGTCCCTGCCGGCGAGCACTATCACCACCTGTCCACCGCTCCAGACGTCCGTCTTGGCGAAAACTCCCCTCCTGCCGGTTCTCACGGCCTCCTGCTCCCCAGCGCTGAGCACCTGCCTGACGTAGTCTCCAACCCCGTCGTAGGCGTCAGGCCCCCCAAGGATAAGGACGACCTTCGCGTCCCTGCGCGACTCAATGTCCTCCGCGGTGACCCTGGTGACGGTGAAGCCGAGAGCCTGGAGCTGGGAGGCCAGGAGGCGACCCTTTATGTTCCAGTCGATGTCGTTGGAGAGGACGACGACCTCGGGCATCTGGGGAGAGGGCTTCATTGCCCAGTCTACCAGATCCCTCAGAATGCCAAACTCCGTCTCGCCACCGGCTTCAAGCTCAAGGGAGCTGTAAACCGCGCGGTAATCACCGTCGCTGGCCAGTATGGCAGCACTGTAGTCGTCAGTGCGGGCGAGGATTACGGGATAGCGCTTCCGGAGAGCGTGGAGAAGCCTCACCCTTTCAAGGAGCTTTCCCTCTAGGGGAAGTGTGGCTGAGAGGCCACCGTAGGTCACGAGGACTCCGCCGTCTACCACCTCCATATTCGCGAGTGCTCCCGCCATGGCGAACGTCATCGAGAAGTTGAACCTCGCACCGGTCAGGTTGGCCACCGCCTCCTCCATCTCGCGCACAGCCCTTCCGTTCTCCCGGATAAACAGCTCCACGCTCCTATCAGCGATTCCCCTGGCCTGGGCAGGGAGGTAGTACTGCCAGCCAACGGTGGTCGAAACGTTCACCTCCAGGCGGCCGCCGTCGAAGGGACCCTTCCTGGAGAGGGTCAGCGGATAGCCCGTGTTCACGTTCATCACCATGAGCGGGACGTCGCTCACGTTGAGAGCCTTCCGAACGGCCAGAGCAAGCTGGAGGGGCTCCATGCGGAGCATTGAAGCCACGCTGATGTTTCCGGGAGTTCCTATGTGCTGGGGGTTCGTGGAGTCGAGGAGCGTTCCGGACGTCACGATGAGGCCCGCCCCGTTGAGGTGGAGGTAATCGTGGAGGGCCTTCATATCCTCTCCGCTCAGTCCCCACTCCGGGAGCCACAGGTTAGAGAGTATCACGACCTGGGGTTCGAAATCCTCGAGAGCTTTTCTCAGCTCGCTGGGTGAAACGACGCTGATGTTGTATTCCCCAGCCAGGAGCTCCCAGCGGTGGACGGTGAAGAGATCGCCCTTAACCCTACCCAGCGGCCCCGCCACGGCCTCGACGTCGGACAGGTTGTAGTGGTAGTAATCCCGAGAAACGTTCAGCTGCCCCTCTATCGAGTCGAGATACGGAAGGAAGCCCACCGCGTCCACCGACGGATCCACTACGAGAACCCTCGGGCTTTGGGGATTGACGACGTAGTAGGTGTAAACCGGGCTGTATGAGGTGTGCCCCTCAACGTCGGTTGCCTCCACGCGGAACTCAACCCTGCTCCCGGGAGGAAGGCCAGGTATGGTGAACCTGCGGTAGAAGACGTAGAAGTTCTGGCTCTCCCCGTAGAACCTCGCCCTCAGAGATGCCACCACAGGGTTCTCGGCGGTGGTCTTGAGGTAAGCCTCCTTCCACTCGCCGCCGTTTATCCTGTAGTAGGCCGCTATCCTGCCCGAGCCTGTGGTGACGCCGTAGTCATCGGCCACGAGGAAATAGACGGTGTAATCGGTGTAGGGCGCCACGGAGTGTCCGGCGGGGGGATTGCCAACGATGATCAGGGGAGGTCTGGGGGCCGTCACCACCACGGCTGGAGCCGCGGCGGGCAAAACAGAAGCCAGCAGCAGCAATGATACGAAGAGCGCGTGGATCCTCCGCATCTTAACCACCCCATGGAACTTACACTCCGGAACTATTTATCGTTTCCCTCCGGAACACCCAAAACCTTTAAACGCCTGGACAAATAATCCGACTCCATGAGAAAGTGGCTCCCAGGGCTGGCACTGCTCTCAGTGGTTTCCCTCTTCCTGGGCACCTACGTCGGCTCCGTTAGCCTCAGCCCCTCGGACGTGACGGCAGGCATAGCCTACGGGATAAAATCGACCCTGTCCGCCTTCTTCCCAGGAATTTCTCCCGGCGAGAAGCCGAGGTACTTCGTCATAATCTGGGAGCTCCGCCTCCCGAGGGTTCTACTGGCTTATCTAGTGGGCACCGCGCTGGCCTCCGCTGGCGTGGCGAGTCAGGCCCTCTTCAGGAACCCTCTCGCTGACCCGTACATAATCGGCGTCAGCGCGGGGGCGGGCATAGGTGCGGCGCTAGGGGCTATCTACGCGCCCCAGCATATGGGCGGCCTGGCCCTGGCCTCGGCCCTGCTCTCGGTGTTCATAGTCTACACCGTCTCCAAGGTCGATGGAAGGGTGCCGGTCGATACGCTCCTGCTGGCGGGGATAGCCTACGGCTTCCTGGCCGGAGCGGTGACCTGGTACCTCATCATCAGCCAGGGCGAGAGGGCCCACGTGACCTGGATGTGGCTCATGGGCACATTCAACGGGTCGAGCTGGAGAGACGTGGGTGAAATGTTCATCGTTGCACTCCTCGGTGTTGGCTTCCTCGTCTGGAAGTGGCGCGAGCTGAACCTTATCCTCCTCGGAGAGGAAAGCATAGCCCTCGGCCTTGACCTGCACCTCTACAGAAAGCTTTTCATCGTAGCCATAGCCCTTCTCACGGCCTTCGCAGTCTCAACGGCTGGAATAATAGGCTTCATCGGTCTAGTCAGCCCCCACATAATGCGCCTCCTCCTCGGTCCAAACCACCGCGAGCTGACCCCCGCGAGCGCGCTCTTCGGCGGGACACTCCTCGTCGTTGCAGACCTCCTTGCGAGAATCCTCGCGAGGCCAGCGGAGCTCCCCGTGGGCATAATCACCGCCCTGATGGGCGCGCCCTTCTTTCTCTACCTCCTAATGAAGCACAAGAGGGGGGAGCTGTACTCATGAAGCTGAAGGCGAGGGTTTCTTTCTCGTACGGTGAGCGAGAGGTTCTTAGGGGCGTCGAGATAGAGGCCGGGACTGGGGAGCTGATGGTCGTGATAGGACCCAACGGCGCCGGAAAGAGCACACTTCTCAAGTGCCTCGTCGGGATACTCCACCCGAGGGGCGAGGTGAGGCTCGGGGAGAAGGAATTAATGGCCATGAAGCCAGCAGAGCGGGCGAGGCTTATAACCTACGTCCCCCAGAGTTCCTTTCCGGAGTTTGCCTTCACAATAGAGGAGTTCGTGGAGATGGGAGCCTACGTCACGAGGGGCGACGTCAAGGGGGCGCTCAAAAGGGTAGGCCTCTGGGGGCGCAGGAGGGAGCCGGTAACGAACCTGAGCGGCGGCGAGTACCAGCTGGCGCTGATAGCGAGGGCCCTAGCTCAAGGGAGCAAAGCCATACTCCTCGACGAGCCGACGAGTCACTTAGATATAAACCACGCCCTCATGGTGATGGAGCTGCTGAAGGGCCTCAAGGAGGAGAAGATAATCGTGGCCGTTCTCCACGATCTGAATTTAGCGCTCCGCTACGCGGACAGGCTGGTCCTCCTGAAGGAAGGAGAAAAGTACTGGGAGGGGAAGCCGGGCGAGCTGGAGCCGGATATTATCGAAGAGGTCTACGGTGTGAAGGCAAGGATAGCGGAGGTGGACGGCCACAGGGTTCTTCTCGCCAGCGTCTAGCAAAGGTTTAAAACCCGGCGTGAGAAGAAGGGTTAGGGGTGAGAGAATGGAAACGAAGAAAACCGGCACCACCACCGTGGGAATAAAGGCCAGGGACGGTGTCGTTCTGGCCGCGGATACGCAGGCTTCCCTCGACCACATGGTCGAAACGCTGAACATCAGGAAGATAGTCCCGATCACCGACAGAATCGCCATAACCACCGCGGGAAGCGTCGGCGACGTGCAGGCCCTCGCGAGGATGCTCGAGGCGGAGGCGAGGTACTACCAGTTCACCTGGAACAGGCCCATGAGCACCAAGGCGATGGCTAACCTGCTCAGCAACATACTCAACGAGAACAAGTGGTTCCCCTACCTCGTCCAGATAATCATAGGGGGCTACGTCGAGGAGCCAACCCTTGCCAACCTCGACCCGATGGGAGGGTTAATCTTCGACGACTACACGGCGACTGGCTCCGGCAGTCCCTTCGCCATAGCCGTCCTTGAGGACGGTTTCAAGAAGGACATGAGCGTCAAGGAGGCGAGGGAGCTCGCCATCAGGGCCGTCAGGACTGCCGGCAAGAGGGACGTCTACACCGGCAGCAGGAAGGTTCAGGTCGTCGTCATCACGAAGGACGGCATGAAGGAGGAGTTCGTTGAGTTCAAGGAATGAACCAAAGCCCTTTTTAACTCCCCCTCCTATCTCCCACCATGGCTGAGCCTGGAAGAAAGGTTCTCTCGGCGGTTCTCATCGGCCTTCTTGCGGCTTCCCTCTACACCGCCGCGCTACTCGAAGGGCGATTCAGCTCTGAGGCGGTTATGGAGCAGATAGGCGAGATAATCGAGCAGGTCCAGGAGATAAGGGGGCTGATGTTCAAGGAAAAGCCCACGGTAATCGTCATAACCCGGCACGAGGCGCTCAGAATGTGGAAGCCCGGGAAGGCTGACCTCGAGAGAATGCACCGGGAAGAGCTCGTTTACAAGATGACGCTTCTCCTCCCACCGGACTACCAGTACGTCAAGGAGGAATCCGGGAGAAGCGCCGGCTGGATAGCCGCGACCTCTGGCAACACGATATACGTTATACAGGAGAACTTCATCGGCGATCCCGACACGGCGAAGAGGGCGATGGCCCATGAGCTGACCCACGTGCTTCAAAAGCAGTGGTTCGACGCGAGGTACGGCTCGGATACCTTCGACGGTTCCCTGGCGGCCAAGGCACTGATAGAGGGCGACGCCGACCTCGTCGCGGACATCTACTGCGAGAGGAACGGGATTCCGATACACAAGATACGCTCCCTGAGCGGGAACGCCCTCACAGACATCAACATCTTCCCCTACGTCTTCGGAGATAAGTTCGTCCGTTACCTCTACGAGAAAGGCAACTGGAGCCTCGTGAACAGGGCCTATGAGCGCTACCCCGAAACGGCGCTCGAGGTGATGAAGCCCGAACTCTACCTGGAGGGCTTCACGCCTGCAAGCGTTCAGCTAGATGTTCCCGCCGGCGTTCAGGTTCTGAGAGACGATAGACTGGGGGCGTTCTACGTCTACGTCCTCCTGCGGGACGTGGCGAAGCTCGGCAACGAGAGCGCATGGAACGTCTCTAGTGCATGGTTCGGGGACCGCCTCGTCCTAACTACCAATGGAACGGTCTACGTCCTCCTCTGGAAGGTCGAGTTCTCAAACGAGAACGCCTCAAAGACCTTTGGGGAGACCCTCTCCAGGCTCGCGGAGGGCAACACCTACGCGAACTACACGATAAGGATTGATGGAAGCTCCGTTCTCCTGATAGCCGAAAGGAGGGAGTGACGTGAAGCTCGTCTGCCCGATCTGCGGGAAAACCTACGACGAACCGGTTCAGAGGTGCGAGTGCGGCGAACCCGTGGAGTTCGAGCCCTTCACAGGGGAGCCTTACATCGGAAAGACCGTTTGGGAACGCTTCTGGGATTTCTGGCCGGTCGAACCAGAGCTTGAGCTTTCCCTCGGCGAGGGCGACACGCCGCTAGTGAGGTCGAAGCTCGGAGAGGAGTTTGGAATAAGGCTCTACCTCAAGAACGAGACGGTGAACCCGACCTGGAGCTTCAAGGACAGGGGGACGTTTTTAGCAATGGGCTACGCCCTCAAGGCCGGTTACAGGGCGGTCGGAACGGTATCAACCGGCAACATGGCGGCGAGCGTCTCGGCCTACGCCTCCCGCTTTGGATTGGAGGCGAAGATACTCGTCTCAGAGAGCGCGGGCGACGAGAAGCTCAAAGCAGTTTCCGTCTACGGCGGGGACGTCATCAGGGTTCGCGGTGACTATGGAAAGCTCTACTTCGAGAGCCTGAAGCTGGGGGAAAGGCTGGGCGTTTATTTCATCAACTCCGACAACCCCTTCAGGATAGAGGGCTACAAAGGCATCGCCTTCGAGATAGCGGAAGAGCTGACACCGGACTACGTTTTGATTCCAACGAGCTCGGGGGGCCTTTTCCGAGGAATAGCAAAGGGCTTCATTGAGCTACACGAGAGCGGGCTCATTGAAGAACTCCCGAAGCTAATCGCCGTTCAGGCCGAGGGCTGCTCGCCAATATGCCGGGCATTCAAGGGAGGGAAAGAGAGAATAGAGCGCTTTGACAACCCGAAGACGATAGCCAAGGCCATAGCCAACCCCTACCCGCCGAGCGGGAACGCGGTTCTGAAGCTCCTCCGGGAGTTCGGCTGGGGCTGCGTTTCGGTGAGCGACGGGGAAATCCTCGATGCACAGAGAAAGCTCGCCCGCGAGGGCCTCTTCGTCCAGCCCGCGAGCGCCACAGGGGTGGCCGCTTTGAGAAAGCTCGACCTGCCGGAGGGGGCAAAGGTCGTCTCCATTCTCACCGGTTCGGGTTTGAGAACTCTGAGAAACGCGCCGGCCGGGGAGGTAAGGGAATGCCCCCTCGAAAGACTTGAGGACTGTCTGAGGTGATGGGAATGCTCGTCGGAATAGGCCTGATGCCCCACGGGAACCCGGTTCTTGAGCCTCCAGACGGGGAAACGAGGAAGCTGGCGGAGGTTCTGAGGAGAATCGGCGAGGAGTTCAAGGACGTCGATTCCTACGTCCTCATAAGCCCGCACAACGCCCGCATGAGCGACCACCTCGGGGTTGTAATGGCGGAACACCTGGTTTCGTGGCTCGGCTTCGAGGGGAAGGAGCTGCCCGGCAAATGGGAGACCGACGTTGAGTTAGCTAAAAAAATCTACCGCGCGGAGAAAGAGGCAGGAATGCCGGTCGTTGATTTGAACTTCGCCTCCCTCAAAGGACAGTATTCAAGATGGCCCCTGAGCTGGGGGGAGCTGATCCCGCTCCAGTTCCTTGAGAGGAAACCGCTGGTTCTCATGACCCCCACAAGGGGAGTGTCGAGGGAGACCCTCATAAAGTTCGGTGAGGTCCTCGGGGAGGTCGTTGAGGGGGAAGAAAAGAGGGTCGCGCTGATAGTCAGCGCAGACCACGGACACGCCCACGATCCGAACGGACCCTACGGCCACAGAAAGGAGAGCGAGGAGTACGACAGGCTGGTAATGGAGCTGATTAAAGAGAACCGCCTCGATGAGCTCCCCAGCGTTCCAGAGGAGCTCGTGAGGAACGCCTTGGTGGACAGCTACTGGCAGATGTTGATAATGCTCGGCGCGATGAGAAAGGCTGAATTCAAACTGAAAAGCTCCGCCTACGCATGTCCTACCTACTTCGGCATGGCGGGGGCGCTGTGGGTGAGGAAGAACTAAAGGACATCAAAGCTTATCTCAAGCAACTCCTTGCTCTTCCTGAAGCGAACCTTCCTGATTTTTATCTCCCCTATCTCGCCAGTGGTTTTCGTGTGCTCCTTGTTGCATGCGTTCACGTTCCAGTTCTCGATGACGACCACCTTCAGCGTTTTAACTTCTGGCGGGATTGGAAAGAGGTCGTACATGTCCTCGCCGAAGCGCTTTTCAGCCTCCTCCCTGGGCAGCTCATAGACCTCGATGGGAACATTCTCCCTCACCTTCCCGTTGGCGAGGCGCTCTATCTCGGCGATTTCTTCAGGCGTTGGTTTCCTGTCGAACTTGACCGTCAGCCTCCCGTGGTTCCCGTCAACGTAAACGCTCGCCGTCCACTTCGCCCCCTCGCCGAGAACCTTAACGACAGCCCCCTTAACGACGTGCAGGGCCGTGTGAGTCCTGACCTCAACCGATGACATAGGCATCGTTCCATATTCTCGGAGGGCTTATTAACGATTGTGGACGTTAGGGAATGGCAGTGCAGGTTATTAACCCCACAGGTAAATTCAGACGGAGATTATCCAGCGGTGCTTGAATGTTTTTCAGTTTGCTGAGGGCCGTTCCGAATAATTCACGCCAGAAGCTTGCACCATTAAACAAAAACCGTTATAAATGCCAAAAACGATACACCAGTGCCGAATTAACAGCTTTTGAGGTGGTCAACATGGCCGAAAAGAAGAGAAAGAGGGTTCTCATTTTGGGCGCCGCTGGTAGGGACTTCCACAACTTCAACGTGTTCTTCAGGGACAACCCCGAGTACGAGGTTGTGGCCTTCACCGCAACTCAGATTCCCGACATCGAGGGCAGGCTTTACCCGCCCGAGCTCGCCGGCGAGCTCTACCCGAACGGAATCCCAATCTGGAGCGAGGACGATATGGAGAAGATAATCAAGGAGCACGACATCGACATCGTCGTCTTCGCCTACTCCGACGTCTCCCACGAGCACGTCATGCACCTCGCGAGCAGGGCTCACTCCGCTGGAGCCGACTTCTGGCTCCTTGGACCGAAGAGCACCATGCTGAAGAGCACCAAGCCCGTCATAGCGGTTACGGCAGTCAGAACCGGCTGTGGAAAGAGCCAGACCAGCAGGAAGGTCGCCCAGATCCTCCAGGAAATGGGCTACAAGGTCGTTGCCATAAGGCACCCGATGCCCTATGGTGACCTCAGGAAGCAGGTCGTCCAGCGCTTCGCCAGCTATGAGGACCTCGACAAGCACGAGTGCACCATCGAGGAGCGCGAGGAGTACGAGCCCTACATCGACAGGGGCATGGTCGTCTATGCCGGCGTTGACTACGAGAAGATCCTCCGCGAGGCCGAGAAGGAGGCCGACATAATCCTCTGGGACGGCGGAAACAACGACTTCCCGTTCTACGAGCCGGACCTCTGGATAGTCGTCACCGACCCGCACAGGCCCGGCCACGAGCTCAAGTACCACCCGGGTGAGACCAACTTCCGCGCCGCTGACGTCATAATCATCAACAAGATAGACACCGCCAACAGGGACGACATTCAGAAGGTCCGCGAGAGCATCGAGAAGGTCAACCCGAACGCCATCGTCATCGATGGTGCCTCACCGCTCTACGTGGACAAGCCGGAGCTGATAAAGGGCAAGCGCGTTCTCGTCGTTGAGGACGGTCCGACCCTCACCCACGGTGGCATGAAGTACGGTGCCGGCTACATAGCCGCCAAGAAGTACGGGGCTAAGGAGATAGTCGATCCAAGGCCCTACGCCGTCGGCTCGATCGTTGAGACCTACAAGAAGTACAGCCATCTTGACGTTATCCTGCCGGCCATGGGCTACGGCGCCAAGCAGATCAAGGAGCTTGAGGAGACCATCAACCGCGCAGATGCAGACGTCGTCATCATGGGTACCCCCATCGACCTCCGCCGCGTCATGAAGCTCAACAAGCCGGCCGTTCGCGTCCGCTACGAGCTTGAGGAGATCGGCGAGCCGAAGCTCAGGGACATTCTCAAGGAGTTCGTCGAGAAGTGCGAGAAGCTCAAGAAGGAGTGACCTTTTCCATTTTTAATCATTCTTCCGGTGGTTTTCATGTCAAACGCCGACTACACCGGGGTTCTTCTGTTTATCTACAGCATCTCAATGCTCCTCTCAATCGTCTGGGTAACCCTCGACTCGGTGACCAGGCAGAAGAGAATGCCTGGGGTGGAGAAGGTCATCTGGATAACCGTCGCCTTCCTCCTGGGGCCGATCGGCGCGGCTGTTTACTACTTCGTCATCAAGCGCGAGCATCGCTACGAAAGGGAACCGGAAGCCTTTTAGGTACAACGCCCAACTCATTCTGCCCGGGGAGCACCGCCGAGGGCGGAGTCAATGAACTTGGGCGGGTTATTACCCCCTTTATGTTCCACATAAGACAATAGAGGGAAAAATCCTATCGGTTCTCAAATTCTAAGTAAAACAAACCATGTGGGAAGCCCACCACAGGAGTATTCTCAAGCTCTTTTTCTTCTCGCTGTTCATTCAAACACATAACAAGATAATCAGTAACGAAACAACATTGATCTTTAAATTAAACCGACAATAGAAAAGTCTAAATACAATTGCACAAAGTATAATATGTCCCATAAACCGGAGGAGGCCCAGAAAATGAGAGCACCAATCGTGGGATTGCTCCTCAGTTTGACTATCCTGCTAAGTACGCTGAGCCTCGTGACTCCCATACTCAATAATCCGGAAACGGATTTCCAGGGCCAAGACGTAGTCATCTCGGAATCCGCTCAGAGGCTTCTAAGAGGTAATCCCGTTTACTTCTACGGAGACGACGCTCCAGAGAATGCCCGGAGGCTGGTGGATTCTCTTAGGACAAAATTGGGTATCGTCCTGGACTTCAAGGAACTGAAGAAGTCCAACGTAAAGTTCATCGGAATAGTGACCAAGCCAACCCCCGGGGACAGGTACTACACGGTATACTACATTGTCGAAGGCCCGGGAATAGACCCGCAGCGGGAGGTACGCGAACTCCAGAAGATAAGTGAGGGGGTAAAAAGAACGGACATTGAAATCCTATCCGCCAGGTCCAAGTTATCGCCCCTAAGCCTTCAGGTCTCCTATGACTGGAATCCCATAGGGAGCGTTCACTGGAAGAGAAGCACGCTGGATTCCGCCCCACGCGCCTACCTTGAATTCAAAGCGGACTACAGCTACGTGACAACAACCTCCGGCCAGTACTGGTATCTCGTTCACACAGTAACCCAGGGCAGGGCAATGGCATCTACCGTGGCCGTAAAAAGCCTGGAGACAATAATAGACGCCAACCACCCGCAGAACCCGTGGCAGCAGATAGAGGACTGGTGCCCCAAAAACGACGGAGGTCCTAAAACGGTTTACAGTTACACATTCCAGATCAACAATGCAAAAGAAGGATCTGTAAGTGCCACCGTCAGTTATGAAACCAGCGACGGTTATTACATGAAATGGAAGGACCGCACCAGCGGATACGAGAGCAGGCTCGATGTCATTCATGAGTACTACAAACAACATTATCTCCGCCCTGACATAGCCTGGGGATCACAGCTGACCGTGGAACCCTCGGCGATATTCTCAGCGGATCCATCAAAGGGAATGGGACGTACCTACTATTTAAGCCTGGACCACGTTGTGAAGGGAACCTTCTGGGTCAGGGGCGGAAGCGGAGCCATATACACCATGAGCGCGCCGCCGATAAAGTTCCACGTGACGGTGTATCCCTGGAAGATTGTTGAGTACGATTCATGATTCGTTTTTCAATTTTTGAGATAATAAGAACTCCCACTTCTCAAGGTTTATAAAGGTGTGAGAGCCGGGAGTCCTCACTCCCCAACCACCTGAACGATGACCCTCCTGTGCCTCGGTATCACGTCCAGCTCGACGAAGAAAATCTGCTGCCACGTGCCCCTCACGAGCCTGCCGTCAACGACGGGGAAGCACTCACTCGCCCCGAGGAGCGTAGCGCGGAGGTGGCTGTGGGCGTTATCGTCTATCCTGTCGTGGAGGTAACCCTTGCCTTTAGGTATAAGCTCCTTAAGTGCTCTCCTGAAGTCCTCAAGAAGGCCGGACTCGTGCTCTATCGTCACTATGGCCCCGGTCGCTCCGGGAACGAAGACGAGGCAGAGTCCGTTCTCTATCCCAGACTCCTCAACTACCCTCTCTACTTCCGCGGTTATATCAACGAGGTCAATCTCGCCCTCCGTCTGAAACCTCAACTCCCTCGTCACGACCCTCATACAACCACCCGAGCAGAACTCCGGCGGAGAAGCCTATTAAGTTTGCCGCCATGTCAGCGGGGGAGAACGTCCTTCCTGAGACCAGAAGCTGGAGAAGCCTGTGAGAACGGGAAGAAGGACTCCCATTTTCTAAAGCCGAGGAAGCCCAGGAATAGAAACATAATGAGGTGGGCAAGCTTGTCGCCGCCCCCAACGGGGGAAGGCAGTTGAGGAGAAAGAGAAGGACCAGATAAGCCAGCAGGGGGCCGTCACTCCTCCAGCGCACCGATGAGCCTCCTGACCTTCTCCACGACCTCCATCGGGCTTTCCCCGAAGATGTAAACCAGCGGCTCAACACCCGGCCCGCCTTCGTCTATGACCGCATCGCAGGGCCGTTCTCCAAGAGCCCCCGCGATGACCCTGACCGCCTCGTTCTCCTCCAGCCCGCCGGTCCTCACCCGGCAGACCTTGAAGCCGGCCCTCCCCAGGGCGGTCTCGACGTCCCCACCGTGCCTGATGTTGAGGACGCTCCTGATTTCCGGCCTGATGGAGGCGAGCTCGACCAGTATACCAGCGGTAAAGTGACTCGCCCCGAACTCCGGCGGGAGGTAGAAGACCCTTCCCTTCGCGGCCGTTATCCTGCCAGGAACAGCGGCCACGTCCTCCGGGCCGCGCGGAGATGGAAGGGCATAGGCAAGGTTGCTCCTAACCTCCGGAATGAGGCTGGGGAATCCCCTCATCTTGGCAAGCTCTCCGAGGGCCAGGTTGAGAACCTCTATCACCTCTGCCCTGTTCCCCTGAACCGAGAACATCGAGCGGCAGGTCTCTTCGCTCACCCCGGAGTATGCAGAGTAAAAGCGGCACAGGAAGCCGGTCTGAAACAGCTCGAAAATCCTCCTGGAAACGAGAGCTATAGCTTCCTCCTTCTTACCGCCGAAGAGAATCAGCCGTATCGCCTCCCCAGCTATCTCGTCAAGCTTTTCCGCGACCTCGGCCGGGGGGCGCTTGTATTTGCCCGCCAGGTACTTGCTTACCATCGCCTGGGTTATGCCGAGGTATTCACCTATCACCGACTGCCGCATTCCCGCCCGGTAGAGGCCTTCAGCTATCCTGGCGCGCAGGTAGGGCATCAGCTCCTCCGCGACGTAAACGCTCGGCGTCCTCATAGCACCACCCTAAAACCGGGTTATTGAAACTTCGAACCTGGGTTTAAAGGCTTGCCTCAACAAGATTTTGTCAAAAAACGTTTAAAAACCCATCGATTTTTACACCGGAAGGGCTTCTATGGACTGGAAAGGACGCGACGTGATAAGCGTTAGGGACTTCTCGAAGGAGGATATCGAGTTTGTTTTGAAGGTTGCCGAAAGGCTTGAAACTGAGCTGAAGGAGAAGGGCTCGCTCGACTACGCACGAGGGAAGATACTCGCCACGCTCTTCTTCGAGCCTTCAACGAGGACACGGCTGAGCTTCGAGAGCGCGATGCACAGGCTGGGGGGCTCGGTCATAGGCTTCTCCTCGGCCTCAAGCACGAGCGTAAAGAAGGGCGAGAGCCTGGCAGACACAATAAAGACGGTCGAGCAGTACAGCGATGTCATCGTGATAAGGCACCCGATGGAGGGTGCCGCAAGGTTAGCGGCGGAGGTGGCGGAGATACCTGTCATCAACGCCGGCGACGGAAGCAACCAGCACCCGACCCAAACGCTCCTTGACCTCTACACCATAAAGCGCGCCTTCGGAATGATTGACGGCCTAACAATTGGCCTGCTCGGCGACCTGAAGTACGGGAGAACGGTTCACAGCCTCGCGGAGGCTTTAGCCTTCTACGACGTCGAGCTCTACCTCATCTCACCCGAACTCCTGAGAATGCCGAGGCACATCATCGAGGAGCTCCGCGAGAAAGGCGTTAAGGTCCACGAGACAACCGACCTTGAGGGGGCGATTCCAGAGCTCGACGTCCTCTACGTCACGAGAATCCAGCGCGAGCGCTTTCCCGACGAGGAGGAGTACCTCAAGGTGAAGGGGAGCTACCAGGTGAACCCCAAAGTATTGAAGAACGCCAAGGAGCGCCTCAAGGTGATGCACCCGCTCCCGAGGGTGGACGAGATTCACCCGGAGGTGGATAAAACCCCGCACGCCCTCTACTTCAGGCAGGTCTTTTCGGGTGTTCCCGTTAGAATGGCACTCCTCGGATTAACCCTTGGAGTCTTGGAGGGATTCTGAATGCCCGAGCTCAAGGTTGAAGTAATTCCGGAAGGAACGGTTATAGACCACATTCCCGCCGGAAAGTGGCTCAAGGTCATCGAGATTCTCGGCCTAACCAAGCCCAACGGGGGGACCCTGCTCATAGCCTCGAACGTCCCAAGCGGGAAGCTCGGAAGGAAGGACATCGTCAAGGTCGAGGGGCGCTACCTGAGCGAGGAGGAAGTGAACAAGATAGCCCTCATCGCCCCGAGCGCAACGGTGAACATAGTCAGGGACTACAAGATAGTGGAGAAGTTCAAGGTCTCGATTCCGGGCGAGATAGTTGGAATCCTTCGCTGTCCCAACCCAAACTGCGTCAGCAACCACGAGCACGTGAAGCCAAGGTTCCACGTCGTCTCGAAGGAACCCCTCAAGCTACGTTGCCACTACTGCGAGAGGACGATGGAAGAAGAGGAGATAATGGGCAACCTCTAGCCCCTTTTCAGTTTCCATTATTCCAGCAGGTGGGGAACCCTTCTCAGCACCGGTATCGTCGCCGCCAGTCCCAGGAAGACGTCTATGGCGCTCTGTATCGCGTTCGGAAGGCCGATGGCAACCCAGAACGGAACACCGGTCCAGCTCTCGACAGCCTGAACCACCTGCTCCCTCGGGAGGCCGAGCCATATCTCAAGGGCAACGTAGTAGTTGAGGGCCAGCATGAGCGGTATCCTGACGGCAAGGCCGGCGAGGTAGGCCAGGACGGCGAAGACCACGAGTTTCCCCCCACCGGTGGAAAGCTCGAAGCCTGTAGCCCTCTTCGCCACTTCAAAGCCCACTATGACCGCCAGGGTCGCGAAGGACTTCATCATCGCCCCGAGCCAGCTGGCGGAGGAGACGACGCTCAGGCCCGCAAAGAGGAGCAGAACCGCGGTTAAGCCGCCGGTGAAGCCTGTGAGGAGGTAAACCATTATTATCGGAACCGCCACGAGGTCTATCTTCATACCCCACACTGTGGGCATCTCAATCGGCATCACATCGAAGAGCAGCGAGAGGCCGAGCATCATTCCGATTAGAGCTATCTCCCTCGAACTCATCCTCACACCCATCACCGGGCGAAGGTTTGTTCCAGATTTTATAAATTTTTGTTCCCATAATGGAACAATCTTCCGGCGAGAACCTTAAAAGCCGACCCCGCGAGGTAGGAGGGAAGGACCATGTTCACGGTCGAGGGAATATCGGAGCTGGTGAGGGCAATAAGGCGTGAGAACGGCTTTCCGGACAGCCCATTCAGGATAGACGAGGTCCGCTACGACCCCGAGGGCGACAAGCTCTTCATAATCGCCCACGACAGGACGGACAAGAGCGTCGTCATAGGCAACAGCCTCGTCATCGGGAAGCTCCGCGAGAGGCTCGGGGTGAAGCAGGTTACCGTCTACTCCAACCTCGACCTGGAGATAAAGCGGAGGAAGCTTGAGGAAGCGGAAAGGCTCGTCGAAGGGACGGAGCTTGAGTTTCTAAAACCAATTATCGAGGCCGAGAAGCGCTTCCCGCCAAGAAAGTGGCCCGAGGTTAGCGGGAACGTCAGAACACTCGTCTTCCTGAGCTTCAACGCGAAAGCTTTGCTCGGCTTTGCCGAAAGGCTGAATCTTCCCTACGAGGCGGTGGGGCTAAAATACGCCTTTCCAAAGATGAAGTACGAGCCGATTGATGGTGAGCCGGCGGAGGTTCTCTTCCCCGATGGGGAAAAGCTCATCAATCTCGCGGGAGAGAGGAAAGCGAAGCTCGTCCTCGCCGATTTTCCCTTCGGTCTAAGATTCGAGAAGGAAATCGCCCTCCTCAACCCCTTCCGACTGCTCCACATCGGCTTCTTCGAGCTGAAGTACCTCTTCGGCTTCGAGAGGCCGGTGGTATACGACAAAAAAGCCTTAATCCGGTTCATCACAGACTTAACCTACGAGGGGCTTATGGAATCGACCGACGGGGCCAATCTAATCTGGAGGATGTGGAGAAGATGATAGTCGGTGTCGTTGGAAAGATCGCCGCCGGAAAGACCACCGTTGCCAGGTTCTTCGAGGAGAAGGGATTCTGCAGGGTTTCCTGCAGCGACCCGCTGATAGACCTGCTCACCCACAACGTTTCCGACTACTCGTGGATCCCGGAACTGCCTGAAAAGGCCGAACCGACGCGCGAGAGGCTCATAGAGTTCGGGAAGTACCTGAAGGAGAAGTACGGCGGGGACGTCCTCATAAGGCTCGCCGTCGATAAAAAGAGGAACTGCAGGAACATCGTCATAGACGGCGTCCGCTCGCGGGAGGAGATAGAGGC
Source organism: Thermococcus cleftensis (assembly GCF_000265525.1). Taxonomy (NCBI): domain Archaea; kingdom Methanobacteriati; phylum Methanobacteriota; class Thermococci; order Thermococcales; family Thermococcaceae; genus Thermococcus; species Thermococcus cleftensis. The sequence goes on along the minus strand of NC_018015.1, from coordinate 1,245,466 downwards.
GATAAAGAAACTCGGCGGAAAGGTGATTTACGTCGAGGCGAGGCCCGAGATAAGGTTCAAGCGGCTGGTGAAGAGGAAGGCGAGCAAGGATAAGGGCATAAAGAGCTTTGAGGACTTTAAAAGCATGGACGACGCCGAGGAGCGGTTGTACCACACGAGCGAGCTGAAGGGCCTAGCGGATTACGTGATAGTCAACGAGGGGACGCTGGAGGAGCTGAGGGAGAAGGTAGAGAGGATCATCGAGGAGATAGCGGGGAAGGTTTAATAGGGTGGGAACCAAAATTTAGCCGGTGAGCGTATGGGAGACATAGTGGTCAAAGTTCCCAAGGAACTTGAGAACGTGCTAACTCCAAGGGCCCTGAGGAAGATAGAGCTGGAAGTGCTAAGGGAGATCGAGGAGAGGATTCAGAGGGCCCAGCGGTTCATCGTCCTGGCCGAGAGGAGCGAACTCGAGGAGAAGGACGCCGAAGAGCTTTCAAGGGCCATGAAAGAACGACTTGCCAAGCGCTACGGGGTGCTTTGATGGAGGTCATCCTCGACTTCAACGTGGCCTTCTCAGCCCTGCACAGCAGGGGCGTCGCCCACAGGCTGTTCGCCGTGAACCACATAGCGAGGCAGTTCAACTTCCTCGTCCCCGAGTTCTTCGGGGAGGAGCTTTACGGGCACATGGACAGGCTGGTGAGGCTAACGAGACTCGACCGGAACGACCTCGAGGAGATGCTCTCGCTCATCCGCTTCCAAACGACGGTCGTCCCCTTTGAGTGGGTGAAGGAGAGGATCGAGGAGGCAAGGGCGATAAGCCCCGACCCGTACGATGTCCTGTACGTTGCAACGGTTCTGGCCACCGGCTCACCCCTCCTCACGGGTGACAAGAGGCTGATTTCGGCCCTCGGAGAGCAGGGCCTGCCGGTGATGACCCTCAGTGAGGCGGTAGAACTGCTCTTCGGAGGTGAGGAGCCATGAAACTCCTCGTCATAGCACCCTGCCTGCTCAGCCCCTTCTACGTCTACCGCGGGCCGAAAGAGAAGGAGTACAGGACGGCCCAGCTTTTGAGGAAGTTTATCGAAGAGCTAGGCGAGGGCTGGCAGGTTTTAGCCTATCCCTGCCCAGAGTTCGAGCTGATCGGCTGGCCGAGGGCACCGGCGAGCAGGGAAGTTTACGGGAGGCTGGGCATGAGGGAGAGGGCCAAGGTGATAGCAGACTTCATAGGCCGGGTCTTGACCGAGGAGAGGCCAGAGAAGGTCGTCTTAATCGGCGTTAAAGGCTCGCCAACCTGCGGCGTCTTTCACACCAGCTCCAGCGACCCAGAGGGCTACCCCTATTCCGCCATGCAGGAGTTCTTCTACCTGGGAAAGGAGGAGAGAGTGAGACGTTCGAGGGAGATCGTCGAGGGACAGAACTTCAAGCTCGTGAAGATGCCCGGGATACTCTTCGAGATACTCACCGCGAGGTTCCCGGAGGGGGTTTACGTTGAGTTCGACAAGGACGACGTCGAGGGCAGCATGGAAAGGGTTAAATCGGTTCTTGCCGAACTGGGGCCAGATGATGCAAAATGATGTGGTACACCCACGTTGTCTTCGGGGTTCTCTTCTACCTAATAGCGGTGCTCTTCGGCGCCCCGATGAGCTTAATCAACATTGGAATGGCGGCCCTTGGAGCCTTGATGCCCGACATAGACCACCCCAAGTCCTACATCTCTACCAAGCTCCCCGGTGGAACGGTCATGCCCCGCTTCGTCGAGCACAGGGGCGCGACCCACACGATAGAGGCGGCTTTTTTAATAACCGCCCTCGTTGGCGGCCTTGCCTACTGGATAACCGACAGCTACTGGCTAGGCATAGCGTTCTTCATCGGTTACATCTCCCACCTCTTCGCGGACACCCTGACGGTCTCGGGCATTAAGTGGAGCCGCTTTTCGAGCTTCCACCCGAGGGGGAAGATAAGAACCGGAACGCGGGGAGAGGGGCTGGTTCTGATACTGGTCACCTTCGCCACGCTGGTGCTCTTCGCCTACCTGCTCCTGCCCGAGGAGACGAGCCGGAACCTGGGCTGGGTCATGCTGATGGCGTTGATAGCGACCTTCGCGATAATAGGGAAGAAGCTGAAGAGGTTGAAGTGAGAAAGGTTATTGATCCAAGATATGAATAACTTCAACTTCATTCCAAGGCACATGAATATACTCTCTACCATGTTTAATCACTAAGTTTGATCTGTCCATAAAATCAACTAGTCTCCCCGAAATTACTCGCCCGGACTTTAAAGTTAGTTTGAGATAAGGAAACACGGTATAACTGTCGTCTTTTATTCTTTTGTTCCACAATATATTAAACAGTGAGAGTTCTAAATACTTCCCAGCTAATGCGACTATTCCAACAACTATGGCCTGAAATACAAGGAGACCAAAAAGCGAAGAAGGTTCATCTCTCTTGAGATTCATTCCTGCTAAGATAATACCGATAGCACTAAGATATATCGAGTAGATAGTAAAACGAACTCCATGATACTCCCTAGTGACATTAGCCCCGAGTAAAACCCTTGTTAAAACTGAACTCATTAAAAGCAATTCCAAAAGGAAATATATAGCAAGCAGAAGAGAATACACCCCGTCAGGACTTCTCCCCCACCATGAAGGGAGTAATGGAACAAATATCATTTCAAATACATTCAATGACACCAATACAAAAAATAACAATCCTCCAATTGTCTTCCATTTTTCCAATATCCGGATTTTCTGTTTTTGAACCTCAACATAAACAGATAAAACAGGTGAATATCTCAAAAAAGTTTGCTTCCATTGTCCCCAACCTGAATGTCTATCCCATGCATTAACCACCCAGTTAGCTAGAATCAATAAAATGGTAGCAATTGCACTTATAATTAAATTAGCCCCAAAACTCTGCCAATCCAAGCCCACACCACCTCAAGCTCTCTCCACCGCCCTCCTCACGATCTCCTCGGCCTTTTCCATCAGCGCCTTTGCTCTTTCCTCTGTGTGCGCTTCGAGGGTTATGCGCATTATCGGCTCCGTCCCGCTCGGCCTAAACAGAATCCACCAGTCGGCACCCTCTATTCTAACGCCGTCGATGTCTATGAGCCTCTCGTAGTCGAAGCTCCTGAGGGCTTCCTCGGCTATGAGCGCCATCGCCCTGGCCTTCTTTTCGTTGGGGCAGGGTATCTTGGCGCGAAGCGTCACGTAGCGCGGGACTTCTTTAGCGAGTTCGCTCAGTGGGCCGAGCCTGTCGATCATCTCAAGGACCAGCGCCCCGGCGAAAATACCGTCCGGCGTTAGGTTCCACTCCGGCATTATCCACGTCCCGCTCGGCTCGCCGCCGAAGACCCCGCCGTGTCTGGCAAGCTCGTCGGCAACGGCCACATCTCCAACGCGGGTCCTCACGACCTCCCCGCCGAGTGGCCTAACGTAGTCATCGAGGGCAAAGCCGGCATCGACCGTCGTTACCACCTTTCCCTTTCCGAACTTCCTCAGCATGTAGCCGGCTATGAGGCTCAGCATGACCTCGTATTCCACGAAGTTTCCCCCGTCATCGACGACGCCAATCCTGTCCGCGTCGCCGTCGTGCGCTATCCCAACATCGGCGCCCATGGCCTTAACTGTCTTGGCCAGCATCGAGAGACTCCTGGCGTTCGGCTCAAGCTCTCTAACGAAGAATCCGCTCGGGTGGGAGTTGAGGCTTATAACCCTGTTCCCCAGCTCGCGCTGGAGGTAGGGGCTGAGAACAGAGCCTGCCCCGTTGCCCGAATCGATAACGACGGTGTAGGAATCCTCAAGGTGAACCATATCGAGGGCGGTTTTTATGTACTCCTCCCTGGGGTCGGCTTTTCTGGGCGCTCCAATCTCGTTCCACGGGGCCTTCCTGAAGTTTCCGGACTCCAGAATGGCCTCAAGTCTGTTCTCCATCTCGGGGGTGTAGGCCATTCCGTTGGCCTGCCAGACCTTTATGCCGTTGTACTCCGGGGGATTATGGGAGGCGGTTATTGTGACGCCGGCATCGGCATTGTAGAGTTTGATTGCAAAGCCTGTCAGCGGGGTGGGCGCGAGGCCTATGTCTACCACATCGACCCCGGTTGAGAGGAGGCCGCTTATTAAAGCTTGCTTTACCATCTCGCCGCTCGTCCTCGTGTCCATACCTACGACGACCGTTCCCCCTTCGAGAAACGTCCCGAGGGCCCTTCCGACGTTGAGAGCGAGCTCGGGGGTCAGCTTTTCGTTGACGACCTCTCGAATCCCGCTGGTTCCGAAGTACTTCCCCATCTCGACCACCCGGTATGAAATTGAGAGACTGGCTTTGTGGGGAAATCAAAAAAGGGAGATATAACGCTTTCGTCACTTCTTTACGAGCCTGTAAATACCGACCGACACGTTGTAGGTGTCCACGTTCTCTGGAGCTTTGTAGTCGATCCTCACCTGGAAGGGCTGGCTCGAGCCGTATATGAACTCGTTCGTCTCGGATTCGGTTACAACGTTCCCGCTTCCATCGAGTATCGTTATCTTCACCACCGTCCCCTCGCTGTCCGCGGTTATCTTGTACTTGCCGGGCTCAAGGACGTGCGAAAGGTAGAAGACGTCCCCGCTGACGGTCTCGCTCTTGACCTCGACCGGGACCTTGTCGTATGCCGTCTCATAGTAGTACTGCATTCCGAACACTGCCACCATTCCGAGGACCAGGAGAAGGAAAAACCCAACCACCAGCTTTTTCAACAATCCCATTGTAAGCACCTCTCACAGTTCACCAAACCATCTCGCAGAAAAGAAAAGCGGGACAGGTTCGACTTAACTAATTACGCATTCAAGAGTAATAAGCCTTTCGGAAAAGAAAATTCCGTAAAAGGACATTACGGATAGGTTTTTCGAAGATTTCTCGCCAGTTCCACCAGCTTTCCAGCCCTCTCAAGCGAGACCTCGTTCTCAACCTTGCCGTCGTGCTTGATCCACGTGCCAACTATGAAGGCATCGGCGTACTTCCACAGCTCGGGAAGGTTGTTGTAGGAAGTGCCCGAACCCACCACCACTGGCACCGGCGAGATCCTCTTAGCCAGGGCGAGCTTTTCCACATCGACGGGTTTTCCTGTTGCCTTCCCGCTCACCACTACGGCATCTGCAAGGCCCCTCTCAACGGTGTCCCTGATGGCGTCCTCGAAGTCGAAGAAGTGGACCGCGTGCTTGACGTGGACGTCGGCGAAGACCTCTATTCTGCTCGGAAGGAGTTTTCTGAGCCTTGCCAGCTCGTGGGCGATGCCCTCGATTACGCCCTGGTCGGTGTAAGCCACACCGCTCAGCACGTTCACCCTTATGAAGTCCGCTTTGACGGCGTAGGCTATGGAGTAAGCGGCTATCCCGTCGTTGCGGAGAACGTTTATTCCGAGGGGAATGCTCACCTCGTCGCGCACCGCTTTGGCCACCGCGGTAAAAGCGGCCACTGTCGTCTTGTCCACGTACTTCGGGAACGGAACATCGCCGAAGTTTTCCACCATTATCGCGTCAAAGCCCGCTTTTTCTAACGTCCTGGCATCGCGTATAGCTCTCTCGATGACCGCCTCAAGGTTCCCGTCGTAGAGGTACGAGCCGGGAAGGGGCTTGAGGTGTACCATTCCGATGAGCGGCTTCCTTCCAAAGTCCATACCACCACCAAGCCAACAAAGGGCAGGGAATAGTTAAGGGTTTTGGAGGGAAATGCTCACATCTGCACATCAATGCAAAGCCTTATATAATCAGTGGTTGAGGTAAGGAACATCATGGTGCAAAGAAAGCAAGTGACCTTTCTCACCATAACCCTAATCTCCCTGCTCCTCACTTCGATCGCCCTGAGGCCAGTCATCATAAAGGCGCCCCCGGGGACGAAGAGCATCGAGGAGCTCCTCTCCCCAAAGCTTCCGCCCGGGAACGAGACCAACGAGACCGGACCGCCCGGGGAACCAAACCTCGTTCTTCTGGTCAGCGGGGCAGCACACACCCACTACCTGAGGCTCAACGTTTACACGGACTACGAGGCAGGAAGGTGGGTGACCAGGAACGCCACGGCGGTTCAGAGGAACGTCATCGCCCCACCGGAGATAACCGTTCCACACCATGCCGAGAGGGACAACGTGACGGTGGTATCTTTCACACCCCTCACCGGGAACCTCTTCACGTCCCTCTACACGACGAGGGTCGAGGGGGCCGGGGCGGAGGTGGTGCCGGAGTACAACCTCTTCAGAACCGGCCTGAGGGTAAGTTCCTACTCCTTCTCCTCGGTCAGCTACACATTTGACTGGCCCCACCTGGTGAACCTCACAGCTGGAAACCAGAGCATCTACCTCTCCGCCCCCAACGACACGAGGCTGGAATCTCTGGCTAGGGGGATAACCCTCGGCTCGCTCTCGGACTACGAGAAGGCCGTCAGGATAGCTAGATACTTGGCCGAGAACTATCGGGTGGAGGACGATGTAGCTCCACCGGAAGGCACCGACAGGCTGAGGTGGTTCCTCCTTGACTCGAAGGCTGGCACTCCGTACGACTTCGCAACGGCCTTCGTGATCCTCGCGAGGCTCAACGACCTTCCCGCGAGGCTGGTGGAGGGCCTATACATCGAGGCGATACCCCAGACCCAGGTCGTGACCGAGAAAAACAGGCACTTCTGGGCGGAGGTTTACTTCAACGGCGCCGGCTGGCTAGTCTTCGACCCCCTCCACCCAGACCCGAACGTTTACACCCCCTTCGAGCTGTCAATCAGGGGTGTCCCCCCGATTCTCGAACCGAACGGGACGGGAACCCTGGGGATCAGGTTCGAGCGCGTGGCGAGCGAGAGCGGGGCAAGGGTTGAGGTAAAGGCACCGGAAGTTGGTGTCATTGCCCTAATCAACGAATCGGGGATACACAACGTGACAATCGGCCCGTTCTGGAAACCCGGATACTACCCCATAATAGTGAACGCCTCGACTGAAAGGGGAGAGAGCATCGTAAGGTTCGCCCAGGTTTTGGTTCCGGGCGAGCTTTCGGCGAGGCCAAACCGGACGGCCGTTAATCTGCTCAAGAGCGGGAGCGAGGAGGTTGAAATCACGGTTTACGGAACGGGGAAAATCGACCTGGAGACCGATTCACGCCTCGTTGAGTCCTGGTCCGCCATCGAAACGGTAAGAAACGAGACGAAGATCTACGTCAGGCTCAACGCCCCGGCCGACTACCCAAACGGCCTCCACGTGGAGAAGCTGGTGGTGACGAAGGACGGCCAGAAGTTCCCCGTTTACCTGCCGGTGATCGTTGTTGAGAGGACGGAGGTGAAAGCCAACGTTCCAAAAACCCTGACCGCGGGGGAGTTCCTTAACTTAACGGGCGAGGTGATTACCCCCACGGGCGAAAGACCGACAAGGGGCAAGGCAGCGGCCTTCATCAGCGACGGGAATAGAATGATCCTCCTCGGGGTTTCCAACGTCTCGAACGGAACCTTCTCCGTTCTCGCCAGGATTCCTCCGTACCTCGAACCCGGAACGGGACAGGTGATGCTCTACTACATCGCACCCATTGGATATCCCTACCTCCCAGGAGGCAACGTGGTCACGGTCAGAATCAGGGGGCTCTCCAGATTCTCGCTTTCCGGGCCGATTCTGACCAGACCTGGCAACGTTACCATCGTCGGGACGCTGAGGGACGGAGCGGGAAGGCCGATAGCCAACGCCAGCGTGAATTATTACCTTGACGGAAGGCCGTTGGGAGGGACAAAAACCCTGACGAGCGGGGGCTTCTCGCTGAGACTTTACCTTCCAGAGGTCGGGAGGCACGTTCTGACCCTGGAACACCCGGGGAGCAAGGATTACGCGCCCTCCGTCCTGAACGTCACCGTCGCGGCGGTGGAGCTTGAGCTGCCGAGGGAGGTAGAGGCAGGACCCGGGGAGCCGGTCAAAATCAGCGGGAGGGTGATCGGAATAGAGGACGCTGTGATAGAGGCCTACGTGTTCCCTGAAAAGACCTACACCGTTAGAGTGGCCAACGGAAGCTTCAGCCTGACCCTCGAGCCATTCCAGACCGTTGGCGAGAAGTCCGTGGAGTTCAGGCAGGGAGCGAGGGTCCTCGGGAGGACGGCGGTGAAGGTGGTCTCACCCCTGAGGATAGAGGCCCTCACCAAACGGGCGGAGGGAGAGGAGAAGGCCCGGGTGGAACTCAAGGTGACCGACGTCCTGGACGAACCCGTGGAGGGGATCCAGCTCGAGGTGAAGGCGGGGAACTTCTCAACCCTAGCCCTCACCAACGGCTCGGGAATAGCGACCGTTTACCTCCCTGTGCCCGACGAGGAGACCAACGAAACGGTGACGGTTGTCTTCAGGGGTTCGACTTACTACCTCCCCACGAGGGCCGAGCTTCACATCGTCCTCTCGAGGGAGAAGAGCTTTCCCTGGCCTTACCTGGTTGTCCTGGCGATCGTCGGCGTCCTCGCAGGGAAGTACTGGCTTGGAAGGACGAGGCGGGAAGAGACCTCGGGAAGAACCGTCAAGATAATCTTCCGGGACGGTTTGCCCCTCTTCAGGAAGGGCGAGGAGATCGAGCTGGAGGTGGAGTGCGGCGGTGAGGCCGAGCTCCGCGTCGATGGGACGCCGCTCGGCAGGGGGAGAAGGTTCCGGCTGGACCTTCCGCCGGGGAGGCACGAGATTGAAGCCATCTGCGGGGACGAAGTTGAAAGGACCGCGGTCAGGGTGGTTCCGAGCTACGGCAAAGTGGTGGTCGAGGACTACGAGAGGTGCTTCCTCCCATGGGCCAGGAAAGCCGGACTCAATGTCGAGGAACTGACGCCGAGGGAAATAGCGAAGGCGTTGAAGGACATGATGTACCCCTGGGAGCCCATCAACGTGGTGACGGAGACACTCGAGAGAGTCAAGTACGGCGGAGGGGAGGTGACGAGGGAGGAGTTCATACGCTTCCACCGCGCGATGCTCGAGCTTACCGGGGGTGAATGCGTTGTTTAAGCCCAACTTGGGAAGGGTCGCGGTGTACCTCGGGATACTGGGTCTAATCTACGCCCTCTCAACGCGCGTTGGAGGTCTGGAAAACCTTCTCAGACCAGCCCTCATTCTGACCGTTTTCATGATGGCCGGGGACGCCGTCGAAGCCGCCAGGGGAGAAAAGGCGGGCCTCGCGGTCAGGATCGTCGGTCTCGCGCTCGCCGTCGGCACCGTGCCCCTGGCTCTGGTAATCCTCGGAGGAGGAACGGCCCTCATCGCGCCGAGGCTCGAGCGCTTCTCGAGAACGGCCAGGGGTGCCGGGCTGATGGTTTTCCTCTACGGCCTCTCGCTCCTTCCGCCGCTCGAGCCTATCGGGAGCGTCTTCACCTACGCTGGCCTTTTCCTCCTCGCAGGCTACCTCCTGGCCGAACTCCACGAGAGGGGGCACTCCTGGGCCGAGCCGGTGGAGAGGAACCTCATCGGGGTGGGAGTCCTCGGGGGAGCGCTCGGCCTGTACGCGTCCTTCAGGGGGACCCTGAGCGAAAGCCACCCATCGCTGGTGTTCTATGGCGAGTGGCTGGCCCTACTGCTGGCGGTAATAACGGCCGGGAGCCTCGTTCACGCCCACGTGAGCGGGAGCGACCCGGAGGAGTACCTCATCTCCCAGTGGAGGAGGCACGAGTCGAAGACGGCCAGGAAGCTGGGAAAGGAACTGGAAAACGCCAGCAAGGCGATAGAGGACTTCGTGGTCAGGGGAAGGAGGGGACCGCTCACGGCGTTCCTGGCATACTACGGGGCAAGGGTCTTCGAGGAGAGGGAAGAGTTCGAGGAGCTGATAGCCAGGATAGCGGACTACGAGGGGAGAAAAACCTCCCCGCTAACGCCCCCGTGGATAAGGCGGGTCATAGAGAGAAGGGAGCTAGAGCGGAGGGCCAGAATCGTTGAGGAAGTTCTCGAGGAGCTGAGAAAGATGATGGGGTGGGAGAAATGATGGGAATAGATAAAGCCCCAGAAAGACTGGAGGGGGTAGTTGAAACGATCTCGGAGGTTTTTGTTGGTAATGGGGCCGTTATCAAGCCCGAGTTTTCTTCTAAGGGTGTGAGTGGAGAAGAGGCCGTGAGGGAGGCCCTGAGGAAGACTCCAGTGCCAAAAGGCGAGGAAAAATGAAGAAGCGCCTGGTGGGGTACGTCCTCTGGGCACTGATACTGGGAACGGCCCTCCTGGCCCCGGGAATGATTGCACTAGCCTTGGTGCCGCTCTCAGTCCTGGCGCTGGCGGCGCTCATTGACCCGCCCGGGAAAATCGAGGTAAGGAAGAGGCTCTCGAAGCGGGAAATCCGGCTGGGAGAGGAGGTCGAGGTTGAGGTAGAGGTGAGCGTGGGGAGGGGGCTGGGGATTGTGGCGGTCAAGGACAGACTGCCGAGGAGCACGGCCCTCACCGCGGGAAGCAACGCCAGGGCATTCTTCAAGGGGCCAAAACCGCTGAGGGTTCGCTACACCTACAGGATAAAACCAACCCTGAGGGGAACCTACACCCTGCCGAGGACGGAAGTCACCGCAAGGAACCCCCTGGGGACGAGGTACCGCTGGGGGATCTACGGCCGGGAGCTGCTGCTTATAGCTGTTCCCGAGATGATAAGGGCCGTTCCGGTGACCGGAACGAGGAGGAAAGCCAGGATAAGCGTCCCCGAGACGAGCTTCTCCATAAGGGGGCCCATCTCCACGGACTTCAAGGAGATAAGGGACTACCGGACCGGCGACCCGATGAAGCTCATCAACTGGAAGGCCACTGCAAGAACGGGAAGGGTTCTGGTGAACGAGTTCGAGAGGGAAGGAAAGAAGGCGGTACTCTTCATCGTGGACGCGAGGGAGGAGATGAAGGTGGGAACTGAGGGTGAGAGCCCCTACGAGCACGCGATGAAGCTCGTGGCTTCGACGGCCCATCACTACCTCCGGAGAGACTACCACGTGGGCCTCTACCTCCTGGGGGCGAGAAAGTTCCTGCCTCCCACCACCGGGAGGAGACAGCTCGAGAGCATCGTCAGGACAATGATGGACTTCGAGAGGGTTCCAGGTGAGGAGGAGAGCCTTTCCGACGCCGTGGAGAGGCTCAAGCGGGCCCTCGTCCAGTACAGCCCCCTGGTCATCTACGTCTCCAACGTGCTCGAGGGGACGAAGGAGGATACCACCAGGGGGCTCAGAACCGTGGGGAGGGTGGAGAGAAGGCGCCCCGTGCTCGTGGACGTCTCGGTTTACCCGACCCTCGACGAGAGAACGGGAACCCTCATCGAGCTAGAGAAGCGCGCCGTGCTCGGGGAGCTTGAGGGCCTGGCCCACGTCGTCCGCTGGGTTCCGGGAAGGGAAGACCTGGGCGAGACGCTAAGCAAACTCCTGGGGGAGATAGCGTGAGAGTCCTGAAGCTCGCGGTCGTCGCTCCGGCGATAGCGCTTACCCCACTCGCCTACTCGAGCGCCTTCGGCGGAGACCCCCTCCTCGCCACCGCGGTGGGAATAATCCTCCTGGGTCTCCACCTGCTGGGCGGCTCGGCGAGCGGGACGGTATTCCTCTCTACCGTCCTCTACTCCGTGCCCTACGCGATGGCCCTCTCCGGGTTCCTGAGGGTTGCCTTCCCCCAGGCTCACGAGGCCATAAGCGAGGCCGTGCTGAATGACCCCTACTTCTCCAGCCCCGCGGTAATCCTATCACTGATCGGGCTGAGCGTTCTGGCCGAGTACGCGGACTCCGCGGAGGGACTGGAAAAGGCACTTGGAGTGCCGGGCTGGAGGGTCTTCATTTACGCCCTGCCAGTGGTTGTTCTGGCCCTCCTGGTCTCGACCGGCCTGATGTGGCTCGGAAGAAGCCTTAACATCACCACCGGGGGAATCGTCCTCCCCCTGCTCCTCCTTCTCCTGGGAATCGTGCTGGCCTACTCGTCGGTGGAGGGCGGAAGGTACGGGAGGGTAATCGCGGCCGTCGAGGTTCCGCCGATGAACGGAGAGGTGGTAATCGAAACATCGGGGGGAGAGAAAAGCGTTCCCATCAGCCGTTCCTCCGCGTTCGAGTGGGACACCCTCAGACTGGAGGTGGAGCTTGAGGAGAGACCAAAGAGGGTGAGGCTGAGAAACGATGATGGGGAGAGAATTCTAATCCCCCTGATTGAGAGCACCGACGGGAAAACGCTGTTCCTTCTCTATCGGGTGGATAGGGAAGGTTAATATAGGTCGCCGAGCATATTCACCCCGGTGAGAAACATGAGCGAAAAACTTCCCAAGGCCGCCTCCAGGATTCTTGAGGAGGGGGAGAGGGTTCTCTTCACCGTGAGGAAGAAGATAAGCCTGGAAAAGCCCAAGTGGCTCCTTATAACCGACAGGAGGATAATCTACCTGGACGAGAAGGTCCTCGGGAGGTACGAGGTCAAGGCCATTCCCTACCAGAAGCTCGAGGAGGTCAAGGTCGAGCTGGGGGTTGTGTCCTCGGAGTTCCTCATAAAGGGCGAGGAGAACATAAGGCTCAAGCTCGGCTGGATGAACAAGGAACAGGCGAGAGAAACGATAAACGCCATAAAGGACGCCCTCAACGCGATAGCCATCGAACCGGTGACGATAGAGGTGAAGAAGGGCCTCACCCACGAGACGTGGACGCTCAAGAAGCCCAAGGAGCTGGTTAGCAGGGTCGTTCCTGCAGGAACCACCGTCCAGCACCAGCCGGCAGTGGAGAAGAAGGAAGATCCGCTGGAAAAGCTGAAGAAGCTCAAGGAGCTCTACGACATGGGCGTGATAAGCCAGGAGGAGTACGAGGAGAAGAGGAAGAAGCTACTCGACCAGATTTAGCCTCGGGAAAGCCGGTGTCATCACCGCTCAGGGCAGGGAGTTCTCCTCATCGGCGGCAATCCTTTTAAGCTTCCGGCTTTTAACTCCTTCCATGTTCGCCCTCATAGCCCGCGCCCGAAAGGACGCGAAGGCGCTGGAGTACATCAACGAGAGGAACTACGGCGGCTTCCTGAGCGTCGAGAGCCTCGGCGGCGGCAGGAGGAAGGAGGAGGTTCTCGAAAACCTCAACGAGATCCTTGAGAAGCCGTACGTTCCCATACTGCTCCTCGGGGAAAAAGAGAAGGACCTGATGGAGGAGCTACTGCCAGTTCTGCGCGAGTCAGGAAAGCCCTTCTACGCGCGGATTCTGAGAACGAAGCGCGTCAGGAACATGCGGGTTGATGAGCTACACTCCAACATCGAGGAGATAAAAGCCCGCTTTCGCCTCGGAATCGAGTGGAGAAAAGCGTACCTCCTCAACCCGGAGAATCCATTTGGAGTCGAAATCAACCCCGACTACGACATCTACCTGGCCACCGGCGAGGGCTTTAGAAAGGCCATGCGCTCTCTCCTCGGAGTCGAGCTGGGTGAGAACTCCCTCGTGCTCAGGAAGAAGATGAACCAGGAGGTCTACTTCTCCGGCCCCAACAGGGTCGCCGAGGTCAGCAAGAAGCTCGGCGTTCCGACGGAGGTTCTATGGCGCTGTCCCTGCGTTGAGGACGTTCCCCTCGAACGGCTCATCGACGCCAACAGGAACTACATCGAGGCCTTCGCGCGGGCTAGCAGGGCCTTTCTCGAGCGGTTCAAGGAACACGACGTGATAGTGCCTTGGAGCGGGGGCAAGGACTCGACCGCCACACTGCTCCTCGCGAGCGAGGTCTTTGACGAGGTCACCGCAGTATACGTGAGAATGGAGCACGAGATGCCCATGACGGACGAGTACGTTGAGAGGCTCGCGGGAAAGCTCGGCGTCAATCTGATCCGCGTCGATGTTCCGATGCCCCTCGATAAGTTTGGCATGCCGACCCACGGCAACCGCTGGTGCACGAGGAAGAAGGTAGAAGCCCTTTACTCCGTCGTCTCGGAGTTCGAGAAACCCGTTCTTCTCGTCGGAGACAGGGACGGGGAGAGCGCGAGGAGACGGCTCAAACCGCCGGTGGTGGAGAGAAAGACCAACTCCGGAACCGTCCTCGAGGCCATGCCGGTGAAGTTCTGGAGTGGAATGATGGTGCAGCTATTCATACTTATGAGGGGACTTGAACTCCACCCTCTCTACTACGAGGGCTTCTATAGACTCGGCTGCACTGTATGTCCGAGCTTAGCGGAGTGGGAGGTAAGGCTGCTGGAAAAAATGGGAGTGGAGAAGCTCCCGGCCGGCTACTGACGCCGCCCGCGAAGGAGCGGGAGCAGGGCGATGAGCAGGAGCGCGGCCGGCCCGCAGGTTTTTTCAGGAGCCGTCGTTGTGGATTGCAAGGGGCCCTGCTCAAGCACCACCGTGCCGTTCGCCGTCCCGTGGTAGACCAGGCCGGTCGGCTCAAGGTTTTCCCAGCGGAGACCGCGGTAAAGTTCGACCTCGAAGGCCGTCCCGTTGGGGAGCGGAACGACGGTGAAGTAGTGGCCGGTCGATGATTTGAGCAGGGGCCTTGGTTCAGCCAGCTCCGGGAGGCTGCCCCTAATCCAGAGCTGGCCCGTGATGTTTGTGGCGTTCAGCACGAGGAGAACCGGAACGTCGTTCCCGGAGTAGTAGCGCAGCTTTGCCGGGTCGCTGGCCTTTCCCCCGGTTTCGACCACGACGTCGAGCCAAGCCTTCCGAGTTTTCACTTCGGGAACCTCGACGAGTATCTCGGTTGAGTTCCATGAGATGACCCTCGCCTCGACGCCGCCGATGATAACCCTTCCCGAGGAGCCGAAGCCCGCCCCTCCGATGAGAACCCTCTGACCGGGCTGGGCGGTGTATGGAGTCACCGAGCCGATGAGAGGTTCTCCCTGCTCCCCTTCGACGTGGAAGACGTAGAAGCTGTTGCGCGGGAGTTCGAGCGAGGCCTCTCCACCGGAAACCCTCATCTCGGCACCGCTCAACGCGTCGCGGTAGGTTCCGTCCCCCCAATCCAGGGAAACCGTGAGGTTCCTCGGAGAGCCTTTGTTCATGACCACGAAAATTTTGTGGCTTCCAAAGGTTCTCTCGAAGGCCCAGGTGTTGTAGTCGGCGTAAAGGGTTTTGAAGTCGCCGAAAGCTAAGGCGTCGTTGGTCTTCCTCAGCTCAGCCAGGGTTCTGATTATGTGGGCGGCCTCGGTGGTGTTGTTAAACACCATCATCGGCCTGTTGTACGGGTCGCCCTTTCCGTCCCCGCTCACCAGGTAGCTCTCGTCGCCGTAGTATATCACCGGAATTCCGGGCAAGGTCATGGTCAAGGCCAGTGCCATGTGGAAGCGCTCCACCCTGTCCTTCCTCCCCGCCGCGTTGAGGAAGCGAACGAGGTCGTGGCTGTCCAGGAAGTTGAGTTGCTTATTGGGATAGGTGAAGAGGGAGTAATAGTCCTCAAGCTCCTCTGAGAGAGCGTCAAGGCCACCGAAGACCGCGAACGTCCTGACTATCTCCTCCCGTATGGGTATGTTGAGGACCGGCGAGACGTTGGAGTAGCGGTAGAGCTCGTAGAGGTCGTCCGTTTTATCGGGCGAGAGGGAGTAGTACTCCCCGTAGATGAAGAGGGGGCCCTTTGAGTAGAGGCGCAGGTAGAAGCTCTCAAGCCAGCCGAGATCCATGTGCTTGACGGCATCAATCCTGAAGCCGCAGGCGCCTGAGTCGGCGAAGAGAAGCGCGCCCTCGGTGAGGTATGAATCCACCCAGGGGTTGAGCTGGTTGAAGTCGGCTAAACCAAAGAGGTTGGCGTACTTGAGCTGAAAGCCGAACCAGTCGTTTATGTTACCGTTGTGGTGGTAGATTCCATCGACGCTACCGGTGTAGGGGTTGCGCGTGGCGTTCTCGGCGTCGGCGTAATAGTGGGTGACGAAGGTGCCGTTGTCGTAGAGGGAGCCGAACTCACCGTCCGTTGCCGGGCCGGCATGGTTGGGCACGTAGTCAACGATTATGCAGATTCCCCGCTTTTCAGCCTCCTCCACCAGCTCCCTGAAGTCCTCCCAGGTTCCGAAGTGCTCCTCTATCCTCTTGTAGTCCCTCGTCCAGTAGCCGTGGTATGGGGCCGAGCCGGAGGCCATTCTGTTTATGTTGTCGTTGAGGGGTGATACCCATATCATCGAGACGCCGAGGCTGGCTATGTAGTCGAGCTTTTCCGTGAGTCCCTCTATGTCGCCTCCCCAGTAGAGGCGGTAGTCGCTCCTTGAGGGGTCGTAGAAGGGCCCGTTGTTGCTCGCGTTTCCGTCGTAAAAGCGGTCCACCATCACCTGATAAACCACTCCCCTCTCGGGAACGGGGTAAGCGCCCGCGAGGGGGAGGAGCAGGAGGATTGCGAGGAGAGCCGCCACCGCTGACCTCATTATATCACCAAAGGTGATAAGAACGGGAGTTTAAAAGCCTTCACACTACTGTCTCGATATGTCTTTGAAGCTCAGGGAAGCCGTGGAGCCAACGATAGAAGCGTTCGCAGCCTTGATGACCCGGAGACGGTACTTGCCCCCTTCGAAGTCCCACCGGATCACAGTGCTGGCAGTCTCCTCAAAGAACGAGAGCAGCTCGGGCGAGTACCTCTCCATGATGTCGGCGTTGAGGAAGTACAGCGCTACGCGGCTCTTCTTCCCGACGAAGGTCGAGATGTTGCGGATCAGCCGCATAACCTCGTGCCGCTCAAGGGCGATGAAGAGCTTGTGGATTCCAAGTACAGGATTGAAAACAACCTCCTCTGGGACTATCTTCTCGTAGATCTCGTTGTAGTACCTGAAATCAAGGGAGTACTTATCCACCTCAACCCTCCCGAAGACTCTCCCTATTTCGCGGCTACCCCCGATCTTTATAACCGGGGCGTTCCTGAGGCCCTCGAGCTCCAGACCCATGAGGTCAAGGCGGATGACGCTCTCCGCGAAGGCGTCTGAGATGTCATCGATTATGAGCGGCGTCCCTCTGGCCCTGCATCTGCGGCAGATCAGGTAGAGAAGAAGTTCGGGGGAGGAAACCGCACTGTACTCAATGAGGACCGTTTCGCCCGGTCTAAGTCCGAAAAGAATCGAATCCACTGCGTGAGGGGCCATTGTGGTACCACCAGATACATTTTACAGGCAACGTATAAAAGGTTACCGCGTGGCAACCGTTTCACACGATCCTTCCCACGGTCAGCACCCGCGGGGATATGAAGGAACCCTCACGGACGGATTCCCTGCCAACCGAGCTCACCGACCTGAGAACCTCGAAGACGTTGCCTGTGAGCATGTTGTCCCGGAAGGGCCTCAGCTCACCGTTTTTGATGACGTAACCAAGTTCCACCGTCAGCGAGAAGTCGCCGCTGACGGGGTTGGCCGTGTGCTCGCCGAAGACCCTCCTCACCACAACGCCCTCGTAGTCCTCCAGTCTCTCCTTCCCCGGCTCCACGACGAGATTGCTCGTCCCAATGTGCGGAACGGTGCGGAAGTCCCTCACCGCGTTGCTCGTGCTCTCCATTCCGAGGAAAGAGCCATAGGTGTGGTCCAGGAGGAAGTTCCTTAGGAGACCCTTCTCGATTAGAACGGTCCTCCTTCCAGGAGTTCCCTCCCCGTCGAAGGGGTAGCTGCCGGGGAGGCCGGGCAAGGTTGGATCATCGACGAGAGTCACGGCCTCACCCGCCACCTCCTCGCCCGTACCCGAGAACCTGCTCCTGCCGAAGTAGACGCTGTCGCCGTAGAGGTTCTCGAGGAATATCCCGAGGAGGGACTGGAAGGCGCTCGGCTCGAGAACCAGCTCCCCGCTGAAGGGCTCGAGCCTTTCGGCGGCCGAGCTAAGGAGCGCCTCCTCCCTGGCAAGGGCTATCGATCTCCCCAGCTCCTCGAGTGGCTGGAGCGAGCGGTAGGACTGGTAGTGGTAGCCCGTGCCGGGCCGCGTGCCCTCGACCACGGCGTAGGCCGAGACGCTCATTCCCGTGGAGCGCCCCTCGAGGAACACACCGCTGGAGTTGGCCACGCCGTAGGAGTTCACCCCCAGGGCCAGCGAGCCAGATAGGGTCAGAGAGTCCCCCTTCAGCTCGCGCATCTTGCCGGCGAACTCCTCCGCGAGCGAGTGGGCCTCTTCAAAGGGGATATCCTCTATGCGCCGGTCGTAGAGGCCATCGACGCGGGGAACCTTCGAGGGAGCCGGAAAGCCCCTGAAGAGTATCTCACTCACCCGGGCCAACTTTACCGCCCTCTTCACGAACTCCTCCAGGGTCTTCCGATCGTGGTTGAGGCCAGTTATGTAGGAGAAGCCCAGCCTTCCGTTGTAACCAACGCGCAGGCCCATTCCCGAGTAGAACTTCCTCTGGGAGCGCTCGAGCCTCTCGCGCTCTATCCTGAAGGAGCCTCCCCTACCAGCCTCCCAGTAGAGCTCCCACTCGACGTTCTCCCGCTCCAGTATCGACACCAGGGTCTCGACGGAAGAGTTCACCTCAATCCCCCCACGAGAGCCCTCGTCAAAAGGTGCGGCCCGCCGTCGTCCACCGGAACCACCTGTCCCTTACCGCAGTAGCCGGGGAACTCCACCCTCAACTCCTTCCCCACGGCCCTGATGTTCCTCAGAACTTCAAGAATGCTCCCGCTCATGGCCACATCGCGCACCATATCCTTTATCTCGCCGTTCTCTATGATGTATCCCTCGGTGGCACCGAAGGTAAAGGTTCCGCTCGCGGTGTCCACCTGGCCCCCCTTGTCGCCGGCCATGTAGAGGCCGTTCTTAACCTCTTCCAGCATCTCCTCGAGGCTCCAGCTTCCAGGCTCAACGTAGGTGTTGCTCATTCTGACGAGGGGCTGGTAGGCGTAGCCCTGCGCCCTTCCGTGGCCGTTGGGTTCGAGACCAAGCAAAGCGCTCGTCTCGCGGTCGTTGAGGTAGTTCACGAGCACGCCGTCCCGGATTATCTCCACGCGCTTCCCCCTGATTCCTTCGTCGTCGTAGACGTAGGAGCCGTACTTGCCGGGAAGCGTTGGGTCGTCCACAACGGTCAGCCCCTCCACCGCTATCCTCTCGCCCAGCTTCCCGGCCAAGATGCTGTCGCCGTTCTTCACTGAATCCGCCTCGACCGCGTGGCCCAGGGCCTCGTGTATGAAGACGCCAGTCAGTTCGGGGTCCATTATGATCTCGAACTCTCCAGAGGGCGGCGAGCGAGCGTGGAGGAGCGAGAGTGCCTTTTCCTTCACCAGCTCGGCCCAGTGGGGGAAGTCTATGTCCTCGACCAGTTCCCAGCCAGCAGTTCCACCGAAGTACCTCCAGTAGGTCTGCATCTCCCCGTTCTCCCTCGCCGTAACCGAGAACCCCACCCTCACCCTCGGAACCACCGTCTCTATCTCGCTCCCAAGGGAGTTGAAGTAGAGCTGCTCCTTCAGGCCGTCGCCGTAAGCCGTCTCCCTGCTGACTATTCTCTCCCCCTCGAGGAGGGAGTCTATCTCCTTAACGAGGGTCAGCTTGTCCTCGACCTCGATGTCGGTGAAGGGCTTCCTCACCTTTATCTCCGCCCTCTCCCTCACGGGGTCACCGAGGTGTATCCTCGAATCCCCGCGGGAGAGCTTGGCTATCTTCATGGCCGTTTTTATGGCCTCCTCCGCCCGCGTCATGTCGTTGGCGCTGGAAAAGCCCCAGGCCCCGTTGAAGGCCCTCACGCCTATACCCATCTCCGCGTTGAGCGATAGCTCGTCGAGCTGACCGTTCCTAATGCTGAGGTGGGAAGCAGTTACACGGGTTATCCTTATCTCATAATAGGACACGCCGTAGCGCTCCGCGAGAGCCTCGGCTTTTCTCACGAGGTTCTCCATCTCTCTCACCGATGGGCATAAAAAGGGTTGGCTTATATGGATTTTTATCGGATAGATAGATGAACCATAGGATTTAAGGGTTGGTTTATGGAGAGGCGTAACGAGATACTCCACGCGATCCAGGCGAAGCCGGGGATAACCTTCAGGGAGCTGGCGAGGGAGCTTGGGATCGGCATCGGTGACCTCCAGTACCACCTGAGGAGGCTAGAGAAGGAGGGCAGGATATTCTCCAGGAAGGTCGGGAAGAGGCGCTACCTGTTCCCGAGGGGCTTCGAGGAGGAAGCTCAGAGACTGCTGATAGCCATCTCGACGGAGACCCGAAGGAGAATCCTCCTGCTACTGCTGGAGGGACAGAGGAATCAGAAGGACGTGGCCGAAAAGCTGAACCTCAGTCAGCCGACGGTGAGCTACCACATGGGTGAGCTGGTCAAGCTCGGTATAGTGAGGGCAAGAAAAGACGGGAAGAGCGTGATTTATTCCCTGTCGTACGACCCGGAGGTAATAGCAAGGGTGATAAGGGACTACCGGCCCGGTCTCTGGGAGAAGCTGGCCGACAACCTGATAGACCTACTTGCTGGCATGGGTGAGGAGGAATGATGGAAACTCTACTGACGATAGCGGCGCTTGTGCTGGCCCTCGTCCTGGCGGGGGTATCTTTCATAGCCTACAGGAAGAGCCACCTGCGTCCGGCCCTCTACCTGCTCGCGGCCTTCCTCTTGATGGCAATCAAAAAAACGATAGAAATGGCGAGCCTTGCGGAGTGGATAGAGAGGGACGTGGGACTGATAGTCGGGGCCCTCGAGGTGCTCGTGCTGGCCCTGCTCGTGCTCTCCCTCTGGAGACGCTAGCGGACCACCATAACGGGCGGGTTTATGGAGCCGACGACCTCCTCAAGGAGACTTCCTATCCTCGTTTTTCCGCTCCTCCCGTAGGCGCCCATGACCACGAGGGAGTACTGGCCGGAGTTGGCCTCCTCGAGTATCTTCTCCTTCGCCGAGCCTTCCACTATCCTGAAGGAGCAGTTCACTCCTTCCTCATGACACAGTTCGAGGAGCGTGGTCATCAGGTGTTTTATGCTCTTCTTCATATCCTTCCATATCTCCGCCTCGAACTTCTCCACCTGGGAAAGGTTCTCGCTGTAGAGGCCGAGGTTGAAGGCCATCGCCTTTGCCTCCCTCCTGTCGAGGACGGAGAATAGTATCACCTTGCCGTGCCTCCTCTTGGCCACCGCTATTGCATGAAGCGCCGCTTTCTGACTCCATTTCGAGCCGTCTATCAACACGAGTATCCTCATAACTCACACCCCTATGTACCTTATCCAGAGCAATCCCAAGCCGACGGTGACGGTGACGAGCATTATGACCAGTCCAACCTTGAGGAAGTCCATGAAGGTTATTCTGACGCCCTCCTTGGCGGCTATACCAAGCACGACGACGTTGGCGCTCGCACCTATGGCCGTTCCGTTCCCTCCAAGACAGGCACCGAGCGAGAGTGCCCACCAGAGGGGATAAATGTCCATCGTGCTCCCCATCGCCTTTATGAGGGGAATCATCGCCGCAGTCAGGGGAATGTTGTCCACTACGGCGGACGCTATTGCAGAGAACCAGGTTATTATGACGAGCGCTTCCCCGGTATTGTTTACGTAGCTGGTTATCCAGAGGGCAATGTCCTCGATGACGCCGGTCTCGACGAGCGCTCCTACCAGTATGAAGAGCCCCATGAAGAAGAATATCGCCGTCCACTCTATCTTTTCCAGTATCGACTCCGGGTCCATTCCGCTCCAGAGGAGGAGCACGGAGGCACCCACCAGGGCCACCACTGCCGGGGGAATATCAAGCCTGTCGTGGACAAAGAAGAGCAGAATAACCCCGACTATGACGATGACCGACTTCCGGAACAGGGAGTAGTCCCTTATCGCATCTTCCTCGCTCAGCCCCTCGAGGGTAGAGAGGATTCTTTTCCTCTTGGAATCGCTTATCCTCATTGCCCCCCGGTAGAACAGGTATATCAGCCCCAGGGATACGAAGAGGTCCACCAGCGCTATCGGTCCCATGTTGAGGAGAAACTCGTTGAAGCTTAACCCAGCGGCCGAGCCTATCATTATGTTGGGGGGATCACCTATCAGCGTTGCCATTCCGCCGATGTTGGAGGAAAAGACCTCGGCCAGGAGGAACGGGACGGGATTAACGTCCATGAGGCGGGTTATGTAGAGCAGCATAGGCGTAAGGAGCAGAACCGTCGTGACGTTGTCGAGAACAGAACTCACGAGGGCGGTAACGATCGAGAACAACAGGAGAACGTTCATTGGACTTCCACGGGCGAACTTGGCGGTTTTTATCGCTATGAACTCGAACAGCCCGCTCTCCTTGGCGGTGTTCACGATTATCATCATTCCGATAAGAAGCAGGAGCGTTCCAAGGTCCAGGTGCTCTGGGACAGCCTCCCAGGGAACTATTCCGAGCAAAAGAACCAGCGCCGCACCGAACAGGGCCGCCACCGTTCTGTGAACCCTCTCACTGATTATCATGGCGTAAGTTACAAGGAACACGACCACTGCGATTCCGGTCATCACTGCCTGCTCCATTGCCATCACCCTCAGTAAACCAGGACGGGTTTGTCAAGGTGCTGAACGATCTTAAGGACTATGGGACTTACGGGAGACGTTCTCGTGACCTCGGAGCCGTAGCTCCTTGAAACCACAAGGAGATCGAAGCCCTCCCCCATAAGCCTTATCACGTCGTCCCCCTTGCTCCCTATGAAGTACCTCCTCTCAACACGGAGGCCCAGCTCCTCGAGCCTCGGGGCTATCTTGGCCAGCATTCCCTCGGCGAACTCTATCTTTGCCCTCTTGAGCTTCTCCGCCTCCTCTTTACCCAGGGTCTGCTCGATGAGGGAGAGAGTCCGCTTCTCGGAGATGTAAACCAGAGTCACCGAGGCCCCGAGGTACGCGCTCAGCGTCTCGTAGAGCTCCTCCGGAATCTCGCCGGAGAACCTGTCGATGGGCATCAGTATGGAGTGCACCTCCGGGAGAACGAACTCCTCAGGCAGGAGGAGAAACTCGCGGTAGCGCCTTGAAATCTCCTCGTACCTGTCTCCCGCGATGTTCTTGAACTTGCGGTTTATCAGCGAGCTGAACAGGCCCATTAAACCCACCACTCACCCAGTAAGAAATACAGTTTAAAAATTTGTCCTCGAACCACGGCACCACTCTATAAGAGAATTGAACCAAAAGAGCTTTATTAAGTCAAAACGACCTAAAGAAAGGGTGAAAAAGATGAAAAAAATCATAGCAATGCTTATCACGGCCCTGCTGATTCTGCCTTTCGTGGGCTTCACAGCAGCCCAGTGCCCGAGCGAGGGGCACACCGTCGTCCTGAAGGCCCCCGCAGTATCGAGGACATCGGACGGCCAGCTCGTTGGAGTGGCCACTGACTTCGTTATAACCGTCGCCCCAGGAACGGGCCACGTTTACGTGGAGACCTGGCCGCTGGCTGAGGTGGACATGCAGGCCAGCGCGAGGTTGGCCTCGCAAATAGCGGGCAAGGTTCTCGGGGTCGATATGAGCAAGTACGACGTCTTCATTCAGATAAAGGCGGACTCCCCGATAATCGGCGGGCCTTCCGCGGGAGGAACCATGACGGTTGGGATAATAGCGGCCCTCGAGGGCTGGCAGGTCAATCCAAAGGTGATGATGACGGGCATGATAAACCCGGACGGAACGATAGGGCCCGTCGGCGGAATCCTCGAGAAGGCCTCCGCCGCCCACGACGTCGGGGCCGAGGTGTTCCTGATTCCGGAGGGCCAGAGGATACAGTACGTCCAGGAGACCCAGAAGAAGGAGATAGGCGGCATAGTGGAGATAAACACCCAAACCAAGAAGGTGGACGTGGTCGAGTACGCCAAGGAGCGCTGGGGACTGACGGTCATAGAGATAAAGGACATCTACGACGCCGTCTACTACTTCACCGGCCACAGGATACCCAGGCCAAAGGCGCCCTCCTACGTCACCATCGACACCTCCTTCCTCAAGGACGATGCGCTCAAAGACTACAAAAACACCACCTCATATTACCAGGCAACGCTGGACAAGCTCAAGGACAGCGACGTGAGCTACGCCACCTACACCACCCTGATGGAGGCCCTGAACCAGGCGAACGTTATCCTCAACCAGTCAAGGGAAGCAATAGACGACGGAATGTACTACACCGCCCTCAGCAAGGACTTCCAGGCTAGGATCATCATAAGGCACGTGGACTGGTACCTGGACTCCAACGGCCCCGACGACGTGCAGAGGCTCCTAAAGACCGTGGAGAGTCAGATAAACGCCTCTGAGGTCTCGGTTTCCAACGTGACGATAAAAGGAATAACGATGCTCCAGGCGGTCGCGGCGGCCGAAGAGAGGGTGGAGCAGGCGAAGAGCCTCCTTGACGAGGCCTGGAAGTACTACTACAACGGGGACTACTGGGACGCCGTTGGTGATGCAGCCTATGCCTACGAGAGGGCCAAAACTGCCGAGTTCTGGGCCAAACTGGGCGAGAGGTTCGCGGGCGACGAGGTCATAAGCAGGGACGTTGTGAAGGCAACGGCCAGGGACTACATAGACGAGTCCAGCCTCATAGTGACCTACATAGAGTCCATGTACGGGGACGTGGGGGGCGACCTCAGCCAGAGCATAGTCCAGGCGGAGCAGTACTACGAGGACGGCAAGTACTCGGCGGCGCTCTTCACGGCGATGGAGGCGCGCGTGAGGGCGCAGGTCTTCCTCGACACCCTCGGCATAGACAACCAGAGCGTGCTGATGGACAAGGCGAGGGCGATGAAGGAGGAGGCCAAGGTGGCCATAGGCATAGCGCAGAGCCAGGGCATAACCCCCGTTCTGGCCATGGCCTACTACGAGTTCGCCGAGAGCTACGAGAAGAGCGCGGAGGAGAACAACAGCCTCGAGGACCTCCAGACAGCCATGATATTCTACCAGTACGCCAGGGAAACCGCCGGCCTGTTCCTCAGCAGTCCGGGCGGAAGCGTTCAGGTACCACAGGACAACACGACCGGCGTGCCACAGATCGTCATACCCACGGGCACTCCAGACGCTGGAGGGCCTGATGAACAGACTGAGAGCCAAGGTGGCGTTCCGGAGACAGCGCTTGCCCTGGCGGCGATTGGGGCGTTCCTCGTCGGTGCCCTCGTGGGCAGAAAGCTGTGATCACCTTTCCTTTTTTTCTCAGCTACACCAGCGACTTCAGGAACTCCACGTAGACTCTCTTCACCCGCTTCATGGACTCGACGCTCACCCACTCGTCGCTACCGTGCCAGTTGCCACCTACCGGCCCGTAGACGAGGGTAGGCTTCCCAAGGTATGTGCCGAAGTAGTTGAAGTCCCCCACGCTCCTCCCGTAGATAATCTCCGGTTCTCCTCCGAGAACGGCCCTGTGGGCGGACTTGAAGACGTTCACGAAGCGGTCGTTCTCCCTGACGACGTAGGGGAGCATGTCCGGCGTTGGCCGCTCGAACTTCGAGACCCTGAGCTTTCCGTTGAGCTTTATCCTCTCCGCCAGCTTCATCAGCTCCCTCTCAACCCTTTCCCAGTCCTCGCCGATGACTATGTGCCTGTCGATTATCGCCCTGGCGTAGTCCGGGACGCTCAAACCGTCGGCCGAGCCCTCTATGTGGAGGGTGCAGTATGAGCCGGCACCGAGCTTCCGGTGGTTCCTGAAGCGTATCTTCCAAAGGCTTCCCACGAAGCGGCCCAGCTCCTCTATGGCGTTCAGCCCCTCGTGGGGCCTGGCGGCGTGAGCCTTCCTGCCGAAGACCTCGACCTGAACAACGAACCTTCCCCTGGCACCGAGCATCAGCCGCTCGTTGGTGGGTTCGCCCACGAGGACCACGTCAGCCTTGTCCAACTTGCCGCTCCTTATGAGCTCCCAGGCCCCGCGGGAGTAGCCCTCTTCATCGACCACCGCGGTGAAGATGACGTTGGGCCTCTCCTTCTTTGGGAGTTCAGCGACTTCCACGAAAGCCGCCATAAGTGCCGCGAGACCGGCCTTCATGTCGGCGCTGCCAAGGCCGTAGAAGCGGTCGCCGTCCAGCTCGCCGTGAGGATCCCGAGTCCAGCCGGAGGAGAGATTCACCGTGTCCATGTGACCGTTGAGAACGACGGTGTGTCCCCTGCCCGGAAGCCGGGCGATGACGTTGTCCCCGAAGCCATCAACTGGAAGGAGCTCGACCTCAAAGCCGTGCTCCTCCAGAAACGATGCTATGAAGCGGGAGATTTCCTCCTCACTTCCGAAAGGGGAACTGATGGAAACCAGCCCCTTAAGGAGGTCGAATTCCATATAATCACCACCAGGTAACAAAAACGACAAACTGCTTAAGTAATTTTCCCTAATGACGCGGAACAAAACTTGATTAAATCCAAGTTTTCCAGGATAAACAACAACCGAATGCGTGAATTCCAAAAGGGGGTACTATACATCTATCAAGTGGAGTACTAAAACAGCGGAACCGGGAACTAAGATCCGCGAAAAACCCCAGAAGAGAGTCGTGTGGTGGACCGGGCGGGATTTGAACCCGCGGCCTCCGCCTTGCGAGGGCGGCGCTCGTACCAGGCTGAGCTACCGGCCCACTCCCGGTTATATTGGGCACAACTTGGCTTTAAAAAGTTTCCGTCCAACCGCGGAATCCAGTGGACATTTTTGAGTTTAATTTCCACTGGAAAAGAAGGACTTTTAACTTCAAGATGCTAACCAACTTCGGTGGTTCAATGGACGCGAGGGGCTTTCACAGGAGCAACTTCATTGGTAACGGGAAAATCGAGGTCATTCCGAAGGTTCCCCTCACGAGGGAAACCCTTCCTTTAGCGTACACGCCTGGAGTCGCCGAGGTATCGCGCGAGATAGCCAGAGAGCCGGACAAAGCCTTCGAATACACCAACAGGGGCAACACCGTGGCCGTGATAAGTGACGGCACGAGGGTACTTGGACTCGGAGATATTGGCCCCCTCGGAGCTCTCCCCGTCATGGAGGGTAAGGCACTCCTCTTCAAGGTCTTCGGCGGTGTCGATGCGTCCCCTCTTGTTCTAGCTGAGAAAGACCCCGAAAAGTTCATTGAAGTTGTTAAGGCAGTTTCTCCCTCCTTCGGCGGGGTAAACCTCGAGGACATAGCCTCGCCCAAGTGCTTCTACATACTGGACAGGCTGAGGGAGGAGCTCGATGTACCAGTCTTCCACGACGACCAGCAGGGGACTGCGAGCGTTGTCTTGGCCGGATTGCTCAACGCGCTTAAAGTTGTGGGAAAAAAGCTCAGCGAGGTAAGCGTGGCCCTTTTTGGAGCGGGCGCGGCGGGCTTCGCGACTCTCAGGCTTCTGGTGAAGGCGGGGGCTAAGCCGGAAAAGGTTCGCGTCGTCGAGCTCGTGGAGGGGAGGCCGAGGGTTCTAACGCCCGATTTACCCCTTGAGAACCTCTTCCCGTACCGCGGGGAACTGCTGGGGAAAACGAACGGCGAGGGAGTCGAAGGTGGCCCGGAGGAGGCAGTAGAGGGTGCGGACGTTCTAATATCCTTCACGAAGCCCGGACCGGGCGTGATAAAGCCCGAGTGGATAGGGAAGATGGCCGACGACGCGATAGTGTTCCCTCTGGCCAATCCAATCCCCGAGATACTCCCTGAGGAGGCTAAAAAGGCCGGTGCTCGGATAGTTGCCACTGGAAGGAGCGACTATCCGAACCAGATCAACAACCTCCTCGGCTTCCCCGCGATATTCAGGGGAGCACTTGACGTGAGGGCCAGGACCATAACCGACGGCATGATAATAGAGGCTTCAAAGGCAATCGCTTCCGTAATAGAGCCGAGCGAGGGGGAGATAATCCCGTCGCCCTTCCACCCGGAAGTTCACCCCAGGGTGGCGAGGGCCGTCGCCGAGGAAGCGATGAGGGAGGGAATCGCGAGGGTCCGCGTCAATCCTGAGGAGGTTGAGGAGAGGCTCAGAACTTGGAGGCGGTTCTACGAGGGGAACATAGTCCCGCTGAACGAGAAGAGGAGGAACTACCGGTAGAGGCTTCCACCGTGCGCGTCTATGGCCACAATCAGCGGGAAGTCCTCAACCTCAAGAACCCACAGGGCCTCTGGAATTCCAAGGTCGAGCCAGTGGACGGCTTTAACCCCCTTTATGCTCCTTGCCGCGAGCGAACCCGCACCGCCAGT
This sequence comes from Thermococcus cleftensis, assembly GCF_000265525.1. Classification (NCBI taxonomy): domain Archaea; kingdom Methanobacteriati; phylum Methanobacteriota; class Thermococci; order Thermococcales; family Thermococcaceae; genus Thermococcus; species Thermococcus cleftensis. The sequence continues at coordinate 1,217,613 of NC_018015.1, read as the reverse complement.
GAAGGCGAAGTAAACTGCGCGGCCTTTGAAAGGCCCGACCTCCATTCCGCCCTTCCCTATTATCCCCCGAACCCCAAGACCCAGAATCCCGTCGAGGTAGCGGTTCATTCTGGCACTCGTCGTCGGCCCCGCCGAAACGACCTTGTAGCTTTCTCCCCTTTTCCTGACCACGGGACCGCAGTGGTATATCACCGCCCCCTCCGGCTCGAAGGGCAGTTCCTCCCTCGGTAAACTCAGAATCCTCCTGTGGGCCGAGTCGCGGGCGGTGTAGATCGTTCCGGAGAGGAGGATTATATCACCGGCTCTCAGTTTCAGGACGTCTTCCTCGCCCAGGGGCGTTTCTAGCTTCACTGCCAAACCTCAACCCTCCCCTCGGGCTTTATTCTCAGGAAGGCCCTCCTGTTGGCCCAGCACTGGACAACGAGACCGACCGGAAAGCTTGCCGGGTGCCTGTGGGCCACCTCAATTTTGACGTCGAGGGCGGTCGTTCTGCCACCCATTCCCATCGGGCCGATCCCGAGGGCGTTTATTTCCTTCAAAAGCTCTTCCTCGAGCTCCGCTATCCTCCCGTCCGGGTTCCTCTCGCCGAGCCTCCTCAGGAGAGCTCTCTTCGCCAGCCCCATCGCGTAATCGGCTCCCCCGCCGACTCCTATCCCGAGGACGACCGGTGGGCAGGGCTTTCCGCCGCAGGCCTTAAGATGCTCGACCACGAAGCGCTTAACCCCTTCCCAGCCCTCGGAGGGGGTGAGCATAGCCAGGGCGGAGCAGTTCTCGCTCCCACCACCCTTTGGAAGGACCGCCACCTCGATTTCGTCGCCCTCAGTTATCTCCCAGTGGATCACCGGAACGCCCCTCCCAGTGTTGTCGCCCGAGTTCCTCCCGGTCAGAATGTCGACGGCGTTTGGCCTGAGGGGCACCTCTTCCGTCACCCTCCGCGTTGCCTCGATTATCGCTCCCTTGAGCTCCCCGAGGAAGGGGCTGTTAACCCCGGCTTTAACGAAGAAGATTAGCGTTCCGGTGTCCTGGCAGACGGGAATGGACTCGGTTTTTCCGATCTCTATGGCCTTGAGAATGTTCTCAAGGTTGAAGCGCGCTATTTCGCTCTCCTCCTCTTCATAGGCACGTTGGAGCGCAGAAACCGTATCATCAGGAATGCGAGTAACCGCGAGTCTTATGGCTTCTACCAATCCGTCAATCAATTGCCACTCACCGGGCAAAAATAGGGGCCAGAGTTTAAAAAGTTAACAGAAAAGAGGCAATCAGCCCTTGAGAATCTCAACTATCTGCTCGGCAACCTGAACCCCGGCGCGCATCTGGGCCTCTTCCGTTGAGGCACCGATGTGGGGTGTGAGGACGACGTTGTCGAGCTTTGTGAGTGGGTGGTCCTTCGGCAGGGGCTCCTCCTCGAAAACATCTAAGCCCGCTCCGGCAATCCAGCCCTCCTGGAGGGCTTTGACGAGGGCGCTGGTATCGACAACTGCACCGCGGGCGGCGTTGATGAGTATTGCCGTTGGCTTCATCAGCTTGAGCCGCTCCTCGTTGATGAGGTGGTAGGTCTGCTCCACCAGCGGAACGTGAAGGGTAACTACGTCGCTCTCCCTCAGAAGCTCCTCAAGCTGGGCGAACTTCCCGCCGACCTCTTTGGCCATCTCCTCGTTCGGGTAGGGGTCGTAGAGGAGAACCTTCATACCAAGGGCATGGGCAATCTTGGCCACCTCGTAGCCTATCCTTCCGAAGCCGATTACTCCTATGGTCTTGCCCTCAAGTTCGATTCCCATGCACTGCTTCTTGGCCCAGACGCCCTCGCGCATCTTCCTGTCGGCGAAGGCTACCTTCCTGGCCACGCTGAACATCAAAGCTATCGCCAGCTCGGCGACGCTCCTTGAGCTCGCCCCGGGGCTGTTCACAACCTTAATGCCCCTCTCCTTAGCGGCTTCGAGGTCTATGTTGTCCAGTCCAACGCCGGCCCTCCCGATGACCTTGAGCTTGGGTGCACTCTCGATGACCCTCCTCGTCACCTTCGGCTTGCTTCTGACGATTATCGCATCGACGTCTTTCACGAGCTCAACGAGCCTCTCCTCGTCGGGGTACTCCTCGTAGATAACATCAAAACCGGCTTTCCTTAGAACCTCCATAGCCTTCTCGTGGAGCGGAGCTGCAACGAGTACCTTCGCCATTTCCATCACCTCAACCCCTTCTCTTTATGGCCATCAGCATGACCTGGTCGGAAGTATCTTCCGCCCTGTCAGCTATGTCGCCCATCTTGGTGAGTATCTGGTTCCAGATGAGCTTGGCGTAGGTGGTGATGGTCTCGCTCTCAAAAACCTTACCCTTGACATCGTACTCCACTTCATCGGCCTTTTCTTCGGCGTCCTCGACGGCCTTGGCAAGCTCTATAGCCTTATCAACATCAGTATTGAGAGCATTGACCGCCTGAACGAGGACTGAATAGGTGTCTCTAGCCGAATCCACGAGGCGAAGGATCTCATCTTTCAGCTCGGCCGGCACCTTTGGTTTTGCCAGAATAAGAGTGTGGGCCGCGCTCTCGGCGGCATCGGCCACCTGGTCTATGAGCTCGCTCAAGCGGACGTAGTCGCCCCTGTTGGCAGGTAGGAAGGCCCCCTCGTAGAGCATGGTCTCTATGCCCCTCCTAAGGGAGTCCGCCTTACTCTCGAGCTGGTCCACTTCCCTCTCGAAGGCCTTTGCCCTCTCGAAGTCGCCCTCGAGGTAAGCCTCGACCAGAGCCCTGAACGCAACCAGTGCTTCGTCCACGACCTTGAGATGATTCTCTATGGCCTCAAAAACGCTGCTCTCCTTACCCCCAAATATGGGCATCTTCAATCCCCCAAGTTAAGTTCAACCGCCCGGTTTATTTAGATTTTCCTTCGCCTTGACCAGGGCCCAGATGAGTTCGTTCCTCGGCGCTTCCAGACCGACGGAGCCCGCGTACTCAACTATCTTGCCGTTGATGTAGTCTATCTCCGTCCTCTTGCCCCTCCTTATGTCCTGAAGGGTGGAGTTGTAGTTCTCCCTCGTGCGTTCAATCGTGTCCCAGAGGAGCTCCAGGGGGTGCATCTCGAACTCCACGCCGAGCTGCTGGGCCACCATGCAGCCCTCCCTTGCCACGTCCACCGAGACCGCCTCGAGGTACGGGTCGTCCTTCAAAGCCCCGTTCTTGACTTCAAGAACTGTTCCAAGGCCGTTTATCACGGAATTGACTATCGCCTTGGCCCATTTCCAGCCCAGGACGTTCTCAGTGGTGGAAACCTCGAGTCCGGCCTCCCTGAGAACTCCGGCGACCTCCCCAACAAAGGGGTCTCCACCCGTGGGGTACTTCCCGATGACCGTTATACCCTTGCCTGTCCACTTTACGACGCCCCACTCCATTAGCATTGCGCCGTTGGTAGTTATGCCTCCCATCACATTAGGCGTCACCCTCATAGCCAGTTCCTCGTTTCCAAGGCCGTTCTGGACGCTCAGAATCCACGTTTCCGGACCGATGCATTTTCTGGCGCACTCCAAGGCGGCTTTGGTGGAGTAGGACTTGGTCGCCAGGAGGAGAAGCTCTGGTGGTTCTTCGGGGGCGTGAACGGTCGCCCTTGGCCTGACCACGAACTCCTCCACTCCGGTTATCCTGAGCCCCCTCTCCAGTATCGCCCTCACCTGCTCCTCCCTTCCGATGAGCGTCACGTCGTTGCCCGCCCTCGTTAAGAGAGCTCCGAAGAGGGAACCTATGCTCCCGGCTCCGAGGACGTAAATCTTCATCTCACCACCGCAACCGTTTAAAGACAACACCTTAAATGCCTACCGATGATAAGCGTGGTTCTGGTGGAGCCGGAGGGGCCGGCGAACATAGGAATGATAGCGAGGACCATGAAGAACTTTGGATTTTCCAGCCTAGTGCTCGTGAACCCTAACCTAACGGAGGAAAGCTACAGCTATGCAGTCCACGCAAGGGACGTATTAGACAGGGCACTCATGGTTGAGAGCTTTGAGGAGGCGCTTGAGCTCTTCGATTTGGCCGTTGGAACAACGGGGAAGCCCGGAGGGAGGTTCATACCACACCGTGTTCCCCTCTATCCCTGGGAGCTGAGGGAGACGCTCGAAGGCTATCCCGGGAGGGTCGGCCTTTTCTTCGGCAGGGAGAGCATCGGGCTGAGAAACGATGAGCTGGAAAGGCTCGACTTCACCGTGACGGTTCCGACCAGCGAGGCCTACCCCGTGATGAACCTCGCACAGGCCGTCGCGGTTATCCTCTACGAGCTCTCAAAGGAAAGGCCGGAGGCGAAAGTTCGCTCCCTTGAACCTGCAACGAGGAGGGAGAAGGAGGAGTTAGCAAGGTCGTGGGAGAGACTCTTGGAAGCTCTCAACTACCCCAAGGATCCGGAGAGACGGGAGGTCTTCGCAAAGGTGTTTCAGCGCTTCGTGGGGAGGGCCGTTCTGTACGGGAGGGAGGTTCACACGCTTATAGGGCCGCTGAGAAAGGCCGCTATAAAGCTGGAGGAGTGCGGAGATGCTGAGCGTTGATGTCTTTGAGATGGCAGGCAGAAAAGTGTGGATAGGCGTGATCCACGAGAAAAAAATCCAGGGGATAACCTTCGCCCTCGACGGGGCGCAGTTCCGGGCGAACATCGAGCGCCTCTCGGACTTCCTGGAGAGAAGGGGCGTCGATGTCGATGCCAGTGATGGGGAGAGCGATTACCCCTCCCTCGTCCGGGACGTCATCGTCGGGAGGCTGGAAAACGAGGATCTTCTTCTGGAGCTTTCGTTCGAGGGCGTTACACCCTTTGAGAGGCGGGTTTACGAATGGCTCACGAAAAACGTTAAAAGAGGTAGCGTTATAACCTACGGTGGCCTTGCAGGGGCATTAAACACATCACCGCGGGCCATCGGCGGGGCGATGAGGCGGAACCCCTACCCGATAGTCGTTCCCTGCCACAGGGTCGTTGCCAGCGACGGCATCGGTCACTACACTCCGAGGCTGGAGGGGAAGGTTTTCCTGCTGGAAATCGAGGGGGTGAAAGAATGGACAAGCTCAAGGCGTACCTGATTGGATTCCTCATCGCTGTTATAGCCATAGCGGCCGGCATAGTCTGGTACGGCGGCTTCAAGCTGCTGCTCCAGGTGATACTCACCCTGGGTTTCCTGGGAGTTACGCTGATGCTGCTCTTCTTCACGGGACTTACCTTCTACGCCGAGAGCTGGAAGTATGGGACAATACTGGCAGTCTTCACGGCGATAAGCGGCTACGGCTTATACCTCAGCGCCACCTGGCAGAACCTCCAGGTGGTTGGTGGGATAATAGTCTTCTTCATCGCCATACTCGCCTTCGGCATCTGGTACATAAGCGAGCCCGATCTGAGCCTGACGGACCGCTTCCGCTCGGCTGAAAAGCTTGAAAAGATGGGTAAGTACAAAGCCGCGGCCAGAAAGTACGAGAAGGCCGGAAACTACCTGAAGGCGGCGGAGATGTACGAGAAGCTTGGCTGGATGGAGAGCGCCGCCTGGGCCTACGAGAAGGCCGGGAAGTACGAGAGGGCCGCGGAGATATACGAGGAGCTGTACGAGAAGGAGAGGGACACATACTACCTCAAGGAGGCCCACGAGTACTGGAAGAAGGCTGGAAACAGGGAGAGGGCAGCTAAGGCCCTCGAGCGCTACGCCGAGGAGGAGCCCTGGTTCTGGGAGGACGTGGCAAAGCTCTACGAGGAGCTGGGCAACGAGGAGAAGGCCAGGGAGGCCTGGGAGAGGGCCTTGGAGTACTACCAGAAGGAAGCTCAGGAAGAGGGCGTCTTTTACGAGGACGTTGGCAACATAGCAAGGAAGCTCGGCAGGGAGGAGCTGGCGAGGGAGGCATACCAGAAGTTCCTGGAGTACTGCCTGAAGGAGGCCGAAAAAGACCCGATGTGGTGGAAGCACGTGGCGGAGGCCTACGAGTACCTCGGCGAGAGGGAGAAGGCGGAGGAAGCCAGAAAGAAGTACGAGGAGTACAGGGCAAAGATAATGAAGACCAACGAGGAGACCTCAAAGTTCCCGGAGGAGAAGAGAGAGACCTGAAGCTAAAATACTCTCTCTATCTCCTCAATTTTGTCAAAATCCCCGTCGTTTGAGAGTATCTTCTTCACCCCGTGCTTCCTCATCGTTGCGTAGTGAATCGCATCGTCGAAGTCAAGCTTCTCAATCCTTTCCGCTTCCATGAGAATTTCAGGTGTCAGTGGGACGACTCGAATCCCCAGTTCCGGAAGTATTTCCATGAGGTTAAATGTCCCCTTCCTGTTCAGCCTTCTGAGAAGTATGTAAAGCTGCCAGACGGTTAGTGACGAGGTTATCATTGAGCCATAATGTTCTTCCAGCAAATCGGTGGCCCTATCAGAGAACTCAGGGTTGTCAGTGAGGTGATAGTAAATCACGTTGACGTCAACGTAAACCCTCACAGCTCTCCCCTCAGGAGCTTTTCAGTTTCTTCCTTCACGATTTCGTCAATTTCCTCACCGGTGAGGTTTTCTCCCCGGAAAATTCCCCGGTATTTCATCAGCTTCTCCCTGACGGGAATCAGGATTATCCTGCCGTCCTTCTCCTCGACGTAGAACTCCCTGGAGCGGAGGTTTTTCCTGATGCTGGCAGGGAGGTAAACCCTCCCGTTGTCATCGAGTCTCACAACTTCCACTGTCATGGTAAAGATTGGGTTTTTGGAAAATAAATACTTTTTGGCAAACGCAATTCCCTAATACATCTCGCCCCTCCTCTCAATCTCCTCCAGCTCTTTTGCTATTTCTCTCTCCTTCTTCTCGGCGTACCTCTCCAGCCACTCAAAGAAGAACTTTCCGGCGAGCAGGAGCAGGGCTACACTCAGAAACCCCACCATAATCTGGAAGTCCGTGGGAACGGCGCGGGGAAATTGCACTCTCCCACCCCCTCACCGGGTACGTCAAGGAGCCTAAAAACCTTGCCAACCTTTTTAAGACCCCCGGGCTACCTTCCAACAGGTGGTAGCGATGATGGGAATGAACCCCCGGCAGATGAAGAAGCTCATGCGCCAGATGGGCATAAAAATGGAGGAGCTCGAGGGCGTTGAGGAGGTCATAATAAGGCTCGAGAACAAGGAGATAATCCTCAAGGACCCGGTGATAACGATAATAACCGCCCAGGGAGAGAAGAGCTACCAGATAGTGCCAGGAAAGGAAGAAGTAAGGGCGGTGGTCAGGGTCTCGGAAGATGACATCAAGCTCGTCATGGAGCAGGCTGGCGTCGACTACGATACCGCAAAGAAGGCCCTCGAAGAGGCCGAAGGGGACCTGGCGGAGGCAATAATAAAGCTAACGGGGGGCTGAGCCTCAGCCCTCCCCGTGCTCCTTCTGGAAGGTTTCGATGGCCTTCATGAGTGGAATCAGGTGCATCAGGGCCGGGCCACCGGCCATCAGAACCGCAACGAGGCCCGCCTCGAAGAGTTCCTCCGGCTTGGCGCCCGCTTCCAGAGCTTTCTGGGTGTGGAGGTAGATGCACCACTCACAGCCCTGGGCTATGCCGAGGGCGAGTGCGATAAGCTCCTTCTCACGCGTCGTCAGGGCCTTGTTATCTAGGGTCTCGCGCAGGAACCTTGAGAAGGCGGAAATCTCCTTGGGGTGCTGCTTGCCCAGCCTGTCGAGGAGTTCCTCAATCTCCTTAAGCTTGACATCAACGTCGTCGTAATCCATAGGGACCACCGCATATAGCTCGCTTTTGGAGTTTAAAGGCGTATCCCAAACTTCAGGTTGAAAACCGGCCGTTCCAAAAGGCTATAAACCCCAGGGAGAAAATATGGCCGATGAAAGCAATAGGAGTAATAAGAAGATCCAGGCGCGACGGGGTGAGCAGGGAGGAGTTCGAGGAGCTTTTGAGGAGTGCGGGCTATGAAGTCCTCGCGATCCTCGAGCAGAACAGGGAGGAGCACCCGCGCTACAACATAGGAAAGGGAAAGCTCGAGGAGCTGAAGGAGCTCGTAAAGGAGCTCAAGCCAGATAAGGTTATCTTTGCCAACAGGCTGACGCCGAGCCAGGCCTACAACCTCTGGAAGGAGCTCCGCGTCGAGGTAATTGACCGGTGGCAGCTCGTCCTCGAGATTTTCGAAAAGCGGGCCCACTCAAAGGAGGCAAAGCTTCAAGTTGAGTTAGCCTCGCTCCAGTACGAGGTCCCCCTCGTGAAGGAAGCGATAAGGCGAATCAAGCTCGGCGACAGGGCCGGCTTTAAGGGAATGGGTGAGTATCAGACGCAGCAGTACCTCAAGCACATTCGCTATCGTATGGGGAAGATACGGAAGGAGCTTGAGAGGGTCAAGGCCGACAGGGAAGTTAAGCGGAAGCGCAGGGAAGAGGTGGGGTTCATTCTCATAGCCCTGGCCGGCTACACCAACGCGGGGAAATCGACCCTTCTCAACGCCCTCGCCGGGGAGGAGATAGAGGCCAGAAACCAGATGTTCACGACGCTTGACACGACAACGAGGCGCTTCAAGCTGGGGGGCAAGAGGGTTCTCGTCACTGACACGGTCGGCTTCATAGATGGCCTTCCACCGTTTATAGTCGAGGCATTTCACTCGACGCTGGAGGAGATAGTTAAGGCGGACATAATTCTGCTCGTCCTCGATGCCAGCGAGCCCTGGACCGAGATGAGGAGGAAGTTCCTGGCATCGCTCGGCGTTCTCAGGGAGCTGAAGGCCCTTGACAAGCCGATAATAGTGGTCCTCAACAAGAGGGATTTAACGAGCGAGGAGGACATAAGGGACAAAGCGGAGATTATGAAGGCCCTTGCCGAGGAGAGGGGAATAGGTTCGAACGTCGTCTCAATCTCGGCAAAGCTGGGCCAGCTTGAAGAGCTTTACGGCACCCTCGAGGAGGTTATCCTCACCCTGCCGAAGTACAAGGCCTTCGAGATAACCGTGGACGAGCCGGATAAGGTTCCCAGGGTGATGGCGCTCATAAACTCCATCGGCGAGATTCTGTCGGTCGAGTACGGCGAGAAAACTAGGATAAGGGCCTACGTGCAGACGGGAATGATAAAGGAGCTCACACGGCTCGGGGTTAGGATAGAGAGGCTAAACCAGCCCCACGAGGGAGAAGGCCTTGAAGATAGCGAGTGATATCACTATGGCCGTGAGCGGCGTCGCGACCCAGCCAAAGACTATGTCCCTTATGACGCCCCTCTCGACGCCCTCTCCCGCGAGCAGGCCCACCCCGATGACGCCCCCAACTATTGACTGGCTCGAGCTGACGGGAAGGCCGAAGAAGTTCGCCAGGCTGACAGCTATTGCCGAACCGAACTGGGCGGCGAATGCCGAAACGGGTCCGAGGGAAGTTATCTTCTTCCCGACGGTGTGCATCACCGCATAGCTGAACGTGAGAGCGCCGATGGAAAGCGCTATCGCCCCGAAGATTCCAGCAACCTTCGGCTCCATGAAGCCGGCACCGACCAGAGGGCCGGAGGCGTTGGCAACTTCGTTCGTCCCGAAGTTGAAGGCCATGTAGGAGCCGCCGAGTATGGCCAGGGCCTTGTAGAGGGCCTCAATCGTCGAGACGCTTTTTATCTTGGAAACCACCCAGCCGTAGAATCTGAAGAGGAATATGGCAAGAATCCCCGACAGCACCGGTGAGACGACCCAGGCGGCGGCTATTTTACCGAGAGTGTACCAGTTCACTGGGGCGTGGGTGGCGAGGCCCACTCCTATAACCCCTCCAACTATCGCCTGGGTTGTGGAGACGGGAAGGCCCTTCACGGTGGCTATCGTCACCCAAACGCCCGCGGCGAGGAGCGCTATGACCGCCATCTCCATTGTTAGGTACCCCTCCGGGACTATGCCTTTCCCAACGGTCTTCATGACCTTGTAACCCCGGAGGTATGCCCCCATCAGGACAAATATCGCTATCGTAAGCGTGGCCTGGCGGAAGCTCAGTATTCCAGCCCCGACAGCAGTCCCCATAGCGTTGGCAGAGTCATTCGAGCCTATGTTCCAGGCAATGTAAAACGCCACTGCTATCGCCGCTACCGCCAGGCCCTCCATTTTAACCACCACTATATAGTCTATATACCAGCCTGTAGTTTATGGATTTAAAAATTTAGCGGGCGAACTTTTTTCGGGAAACAATGCGCTCTTTTTACCATTGGCGACTGACAACGTTCACGCCTACCCAAAGACACCTGCCGAAGGGAGATTAAGCCAATACCGAAACTTAAATAAATGCGTTGAATGAATAAAGTTTGACAAACTTAAGGAGGCAGAGAAGATGATCGAGATTCGTTTTCACGGTAGGGGTGGACAGGGTGCCGTTACCGCCGCCAACATACTAGCCTCAGCCGCTTTCCTTGAGGGCAAGTACGTCCAGGCGTTCCCGTTCTTCGGTGTCGAGAGGCGTGGAGCGCCGGTTACAGCGTTCACCAGGATCGACGAGAGGCCGATAAGGATAAAGACCCAGATATACGAGCCCGACATAGTGGTCGTCCTCGACCCGAGCCTTCTCGACACCGTTGACGTCACCGCAGGTCTCAAGGACGACGGAATCGTCATCGTCAACACAGAGAAGAGCAAGGAAGAGGTTCTCGAGAAGCTCAAGAAGAAGCCGGCCAAGCTGGCCCTCGTCGATGCCACCACCATAGCCCTCGACGTCCTTGGCCTTCCAATTACCAACACCGCAATCCTCGGTGCGGTCGCAAAGGCCACCGGCGTCGTCACCCTCGAGCACGTCCAGAAGGCCATTCAGGACGTCTTCTCCGGATCCCTCGGCGAGAAGAACGCCAAGGCCGCAGAGGAAGCATTCAACAAGACTACCGTTTACGAGCTCTAATCTTCTTTCCTATCCTTTAACCCCGAACAAGGTGGTGATAAGGTTGAACACGCTGTTTGGTGAAAAGAAGGAAGGGGCCACCAAAATCGTCCTCACCCGGGTGGACGAGTACCCGGAGGCCCCGATTAGCCTGGGCACCACGCTCAGCAACTTCACCGGCGACTGGAGGACGTTCATACCCGTCGTCGATGATGACAAGTGCGTTAAGTGCTACATCTGCTGGAAATTCTGCCCCGAGCCGGCTATATACATACGCGAGGACGGCTACGTCGGGATAGACTACGACTACTGTAAGGGCTGCGGTATCTGTGCGAACGAGTGCCCGACCAAGGCCATAACGATGGAAAAAGAGGAGAAGTGAGGTGTTGGTTATGGAGTACAAGCCCATTAGAAAGGTCGTGAGCGGCAACTACGCGGCCGCTTACGCCGTTAAACACGCCCGCGTTGAGGTCGTCGCGGCTTACCCCATCACCCCCCAGACCAGCATCATCGAGAAGATAGCCGAGTTCCTCGCCAACGGAGAGATAGAGGGGCTTGAGTACGTACCGGTCGAGAGCGAGCACTCAGCCATGGCCGCCTGTATAGGAGCGAGCGCGACCGGCGCCAGGGCTTTCACCGCCACCTCCGCCCAGGGTCTCGCTCTCATGCACGAGATGCTACACTGGGCGGCTGGAGCGAGGCTGCCGATAGTCATGGTCGATGTGAACCGTGCCATGGCTCCCCCCTGGAGCGTCTGGGACGACCAGACCGACAGTTTGGCGCAGAGGGACACCGGCTGGCTCCAGTTCTACGCGGAGAACAACCAAGAGGTCTACGACGGTGTGCTGATGGCATTCAAGATAGCCGAGACCGTGAACCTCCCCGCGATGGTTGTCGAGAGTGCCTTCATACTGAGCCACACCTACGACGTTGTCGAGATGATCCCACAGGAGCTGGTCGATGAGTTCCTTCCGCCAAGGAAGCCGCTCTACACGCTCACCGACTTCGACAACCCCGTTGCTGTAGGTGCCCTTGGTGGCCCCAACGACTACTACGAGTTCCGCTACAAGATAGCCAAGGCTATGGAAGATGCCAAGAAGGTCATTCACGAGGTTGGAAAAGAGTTCGGCGAGCGCTTTGGAAGGGACTACAGCCAGATGATAGAGCTATACAGGACTGACGACGCAGACTTCGTCTTCATGGGTATGGGTTCACTCATGGGAACCGTCAAGCAGGCGGTCGATGTTCTCCGCGATGAGGGCTACAAGGTCGGCGCCGCGAAGGTCCGCTGGTTCAGGCCCTTCCCGAAGGAGGAGCTTTACGAGCTGGCAAAGAGCGTTGAAGGCATAGCCGTCCTCGACAGGAACTTCTCCTTCGGCCAGGAGGGCATACTCTTCAACGAGGCCAAGGGAGCGCTCTACAACACCAATGCAAAGCCGCTCATGAAGAACTACATAGTCGGCCTCGGAGGAAGGGACTTCACCGTCAGCGACGTCAGGAAGATAGCCGAGAACATGAAGGCCATCATCGAGAAGGGAGAGCTAGATGTAGAGGTGGACTGGTACCACCTTAAGAGGTGAGAACGATGGAGATTCCCGAGAACGTTAAGAAGAGGTTGAGCATACCGGCGGAAGAGCACTTCTACGCCGGCCACACGGCCTGCCAGGGCTGTGGCGCTTCCCTCGGACTCCGCTATGTCCTCAAAGCTTACGGGAAGAAGACGATATTCGCCATTCCTGCGTGCTGTTCAACCATCATCGCTGGCCCCTGGCCGTACAGCGCGCTCAACGCCAATCTGTTCCACACGGCCTTTGAAACCACCGGTGCCGTTATAGGTGGTATTGAGGCGGCCCTCAAGGCCAAGGGATACAAGGTCAAGGGCGAGGACGGAATAATGGTCGTCGGCTGGGCCGGCGACGGAGGAACCGCCGACATAGGACTCCAAGCCCTGAGCGGCTTCCTCGAGAGGGGTCACGATGCGGTTTACATAATGTACGACAACGAGGCCTACATGAACACCGGAATCCAGAGGTCCGGTTCGACCCCGTACGGTGCCTGGACCACCAACACCCCTGGCGGAAAGAAGCACTTCCTCGAGAAGAGGCACAAGAAGAAGGTCATCGACATAGTCATAGCCCACGAGATACCCTACGCCGCCACCGCAAGCGTCGCCTATCCGGAGGACTTCATAAGGAAGCTCAAGAAGGCCCAGAAGATCCCTGGACCGAGCTTCATCCAGCTCTTCGCGCCGTGCCCGACCGGCTGGCGCTCACCGACCGACAAGAGCATCGAGCTCGCGAGGCTCGCGGTTCAGACGGCCTACTTCCCGCTCTTCGAGTACGAGAACGGAAAGTACAAGATCAACATGCCGAGCACCAAGAAGGAGCCGAAACCGATAGAGGAGTTCCTCAAGTACCAGGGCAGGTTTAAGTACATGACCAAGGAGGACATTGAGATCCTCCAGCAGTGGGTCCTCCACGAGTGGGAGAAGCTCAAGAAGCTCGCCGAGGTCTTCGGCTGAGCTTTCCATCTTTACCCCAAGGTTTAAGTTTCCATCTGATAATTCACCCGAGGTGATAAGCATGGCCGAGAGTCCGTTTAAGGCCGACATCGAGAGGGTTCAGAAGGAGTATAGCGAAAAGATGACCCCGGGAGCGATAGCCACCATTCCGGGGAGCAGCGTGATAAACAAGACCGGTTCCTGGAGAGTTTTTATGCCCGAGTTCAACAGGGACAAGTGCGTCCGCTGCTACCTCTGCTACATCTACTGCCCGGAGCCGGCCATCTACCTCGACGAGGAGAACTATCCGGTCTTTGACTTCGACTACTGCAAGGGCTGTGGGATATGTGCCAACGAGTGCCCGACCGATGCCATAATAATGGTTAGGGAGACCAAGTGAGGTGGTGAAAGATGCCGATGAGAAAGGTTATGAAGGCCAACGAAGCCGCCGCCTGGGCGGCCAAGCTCGCCAAGCCGAAGGTCATAGCGGCCTTCCCGATTACCCCATCGACCCTCGTCCCCGAGAAGATAAGCGAGTTCGTCGCAGATGGAGAGCTCGATGCCGAGTTCATCAAGGTCGAGAGCGAGCACTCAGCGATTTCAGCCTGTGTCGGTGCCTCGGCGGCTGGAGTCAGAACCTTCACGGCCACAGCTTCACAGGGTCTGGCTCTGATGCACGAGATACTCTTCATTGCCGCAGGAATGCGCCTTCCGATAGTCATCGCCGTTGGAAACAGGGCCTTGAGCGCCCCGATCAACATCTGGAACGACTGGCAGGACACCATCAGCGAGCGCGACACCGGCTGGCTCCAGTTCTACGCGGAGAACAACCAGGAGGCCCTTGACCTGATCCTCATAGCCTTCAAGGTTGCCGAGGACGAGCGCGTCCTCCTCCCGGCCATGGTCGGCTTCGACGCGTTCATACTCACCCACACCGTCGAGCCGGTCGAGATTCCCGACCAGGAGCTCGTTGACGAGTTCCTCGGCGAGTACGAGCCCAAGCACGCCTACCTCGACCCGACCAGGCCTATAACCCAGGGCACCCTCGCCTTCCCGGCCCACTACATGGAGGCCCGCTACACAGTCTGGCAGGCCAACGAGAACGCCAGGAAGGTCATCGATGAGGTCTTTGAGGAGTTCGAGAAGCGCTTTGGTAGAAAGTACCAGAAGATAGAGGAGTACCGCACCGACGACGCGGAAATAATCTTCGTCACGATGGGATCCTTGGCTGGAACCCTCAAGGAGTACATCGACCACCTCCGCGAGAAGGGCATCAAGGCCGGTGCTGCCAAGCTCACAGTTTACAGGCCGTTCCCGATCGAGGAGGTAAGGGAGCTCGCAAAGAAGGCGAAGGTTCTCGCGCTCCTCGAGAAGAACGTCACCTTCAGCGTCGGCGGAGCCCTCTTCCAGGACTTCAGCAGGGCGCTCATCAACGAGAGCGAGAAGCCGAAGATCGTTGACTTCATCCTCGGACTTGGAGGAAGGGACGTCACCTTCAAGGACCTCGACGAGGCACTCGCGATTGCCCAGAAGGCCCTCAACGGAGAAGAGTTTAACGAGGTCAATTGGATCGGCCTGAGAAAGGAACTGCTGTGAGGTGAGGAAAATGGCCGTTAGGAAGCCCCCCGTTACCACTCGCGAGTACTGGGCACCCGGTCACGCCGCCTGTGCCGGCTGTGGGTGTGCCACCGCTCTGAGGCTCGCCACCAAGGCCTTCAGCGAGGCCATGGAGGAGAAGTATGGTGACCCGAACGCCTTCGCCATAGCCCAGGCCACGGGCTGTATGGAGGTCGTTTCAGCAGTCTTCCCCTACACCGCCTGGAAGGCCCCGTGGGTTCACGTGGCCTTTGAGAACGCTGCAGCGGTTGCGAGCGGTGTCGAAGCAGCGTGGAAGAAGCTCGGAAGGAAGGGCAAGATACTGGCTATAGGCGGTGACGGTGGTACCGCCGACATCGGTATGCAGGCCCTCAGCGGTATGCTTGAGCGCTGGCACAACGTGGTTTACCTCATGTACGACAACGAGGCCTACATGAACACTGGAATCCAGCGCTCTAGCTCAACCCCCTACGGTGCCTGGACCACCACCAGCCCGCCGGGCAAGCTCTCCATCGGTGAGGACAAGCCCAAGAAGTGGGTCGCGCTTATAGCTGCCGCCCACCAGATCCCGTACGTTGCAACCGCCAGCATAGGCAACCCCTTTGACTTCGTCAAGAAGATGAAGAAGGCCGCCAAGGTCGATGGCCCGGCATTCGTCCAGGTTCAGTGTACTTGCCCAACCGGCTGGAAGAGCCCGCTCGAGAAGGGCGTCGAGATCGCCCGCCTGGCCATAGAGACAGGCGTCTGGCCGCTCTTCGAGATCGAGAACGGCGACTTCCACAACATCAAGATACAGAGCCCCGGAGGGGGAGCGAAGGTCAAGCGCGAGGGCGGTCGCGTAGTCGCCATAGAGTTCAAGAAGCCCATCGAGGAGTACCTTAAACTGCAGGGCAGGTTCAAGCACCTCTTCAAGCAGCCGGAAGCCATCGATGTTATGCGCGAGCAGATCAAGGCCATGTGGAAGGTTCTCGGCGTCGACGTCACCCTCCCGAAGCCGGAGGAGTGAACCTCCTTCCGTTTCGATTCTTTTCTTAGAAAGACCTCCCAGACTACCATTAGGAGTCCGGTTCTCACGGTGCAGGTTATCAACCTTTCGTTGATAACACCAAGATTAAAAAATTGTTAAAAATCGTGCTACTCAACCCCAAATTGGTGATACAATGCTCACGCTCAACAGGCTGGTGGCGGAGGGAAACGCGGAGGGGATACTCGAATACGCCAGGGAGTTCCACGGTCACGTCTGCCCGTACCTCGCCCTCGGGATAAGGGCGTCATTGATAGCCATGGAGGAGCTGGGGGTGGGCAGGCTGGATCATTCCTCAAGTGTCGATGAGTCCCTACTCGCGATAGTCGAAATCAACAGCTGCTTCACCGACGGCGTTCAGGTGGCGACAGGCTGTACGCTGGGCAACAACTCGCTCATCTACCTCGACCTCGGAAAAACCGCCCTCACCCTCGTCAAGCGCTCCACCTGGGAGGGGGTCAGGGTTTACGCAGACGCGGAGAGGCTGAGGAAGTACTATCCCCCCGGAACAACCGAGCTCTTCAATAGGGTTGTCCGGGAGCGCAAGGGGAGTGAGGAGGAGCGAAAGCGCCTCTGGGAGCTCTGGGAAGAGGTTGCAAAAGCCATGCTTCACCTCCCGAGGGACGAATTCAAGATCAAGCGCGTAAGGGTTCCCCCGATTGAGCAGGCGCCGATAGTGGAGAGCGTCCGCTGCGCGAAGTGCGGGGAGCTGGTCATGGAAACGAGAGCGGTTCACGTGAACGGCGAACCGCTGTGCCTCCGCTGTGCCGGAGAGGCCTATCTGGCCGTGGTCGGGCGGGGAATAGTGGAGATCGAGCGGAGGGGGTGCTGAAATGAGGAAGTTCATCGCGCTGATCCTCATTTTTGTGGTGGTTCTCGCCAGCGGCTGCACCGGAAGCGGTGCCAATTCCGAAAACGGAAACGCCACCCTAACGGTCACCGATGCCCTCGGAAGGAGCGTGGAGGTGCCGAAGAACGTTGAGAGAGTTATAGCAGTTGGTCCCGGTGCGCTCAGGTTAATAGTCTATCTCAACGCGAGCGACATGGTGGTTGGCGTCGAGGACTTCGAGAAGCGCTACTCCTTCGGGAGGCCGTACATAATGGCCCACCCGGAGCTCAAAGACCTCCCGAGCGTCGGACCCGGCGGGCCGGGGAAACTGCCCGACTTCGAGGCCATCGTGAAGCTCAGGCCGGACGTGATTTTCATCACCTACGTGGACGGAAAAACGGCCGACGAGATAGAGGAGAAGACGGGAATTCCAGTCGTGGTGCTCAGCTACGGAAGCCTGGGAACCTTTGATGACGAGGAGCTGTTCGCCTCCATAGAGCTCGCCGGCAGGATACTCGGAAGGGAGGAGAGGGCCAGGGAGATCACGGAGTTCATAAAGTCGATCCAGGAGGACCTGATGAACCGGACGAAAGGCGTCGAGCCGAAGAGGGTCTACGTCGGAGGTATAGGCTACAAGGGTGCCCACGGGATAGAGAGCACTGAGGCAGGCTATCCGCCGTTCAGAGCGGTTAACGCCGAAAACGTAGCCGACGAGCTCGGAGAAGGTCACAAGTCCATAGACAAGGAGATGCTCCTCGAGTGGCAGCCGGACTACATATTCATCGACGAGGGCGGCCTCAAGCTGGTCCTCGATGACTACTCCAGGAACCCGGACTTCTACGGCTCGCTGAGGGCCGTGAAGGAAGGCAACCTCTACGGCCTGCTCCCCTACAACTTCTACACCACGAACATAGGAACCGCCCTGGCCGACGCGTACTTCATAGGCAAGGTGCTCTACCCCGAGCGCTTCCGCGACGTTGATCCCGAGGAGAAGGCCGACGAGATATACACGTTCCTCGTCGGAAAGCCCGTCTACGAAGCCATGAAGGAACAGTTCGGGGGCTTCGGAAGGATAGACCTCTCCAACGGGACCGTCAAGTACTCACTACCGACCTCACCGTGATGGACATGGATTACAGGGACTACGTGGCCAGAAGGGTCTTCATGGGCTTCCTCCTCCTTCTTTCCATCGTTCTGGTCAGCCTACACTCCCTCTCCCACGGGGCCTACCACCTGACGGTTGGGGAAGTCGTTGATGCCCTCCTCGGCGGCGGAACGGATAGTACTAGGCTCATCGTCTGGAACATAAGGCTACCGAGAATAGTCGCGGGTCTTTTGGTCGGTGCCTCCCTGGCCATAGCCGGCGCTGTCATGCAGGGCTTCCTCAGAAACCCCCTGGCGACTCCCTTCACGATGGGCGTCTCCCACGGTGCCATGTTCGGGGCATCGCTGGCCATACTCCTCGGCGCAGGCTACGCCGAAAGTTCCGGAAGGATTTCACTCGACAACCCTTACGCCGTCGTCCTCTTCGCTTTCATCGGAGCCATAAGCGCCACCGCGGTGATCCTGACACTTGCAAGGCTCAGGGGGCTTAGCCCGGAGGCAATAATCCTGGCCGGTGTGGCCATGAGCTCGCTCTTCGTCGCCATGACGACCCTCGTACAGTACTTCGCCGACGAGCTCCAGCTCGCCGCGATGGTATACTGGAGCTTCGGAGACCTCGGACGGGCCACCTGGAGGGAGGACGCGATAATGTTCCTGACATTCGCACCTGTTTTCACATACTTCCTTCTGAGACGCTGGGACCTGAACGCCTCCGCGGTGGGGGACGAGGTGGCGAAGAGCGTCGGGGTGGAGGTGGAAAGGATCCGCCTCGTCTCGACGTTCCTGGCGGCGCTGATAACGGCAGTGAGCGTTGCCTTCGTCGGAGTAATAGGCTTTGTAGGCCTCATAGCACCCCATGCAGTTAGGCTGATCGCCGGAGGCGACTACCGCTTCCTGATTCCACTCTCGGCCCTCACGGGCGCGCTCTTGCTCGTGACCGCTGACACTCTCGCGAGACTCATCATCTCCCCCGCGGTGCTCCCTGTGGGCATAGTGACCTCATTCCTCGGCGCCCCGGCGTTCATCTACCTCCTGGTGAGAATGGAGGGCCGGAGATGAAGGCGGTGGAGGCTGAGAACCTGAGGTTCTCCTACGACGAGCGGGAAGTTCTCAGGGGGGTGAGCCTGAGGATTGAGACGGGTGAATTTGTTGCCGTCCTTGGACCGAACGGGGCAGGCAAGAGCACCCTAGTGAAGTGCATTGCAGGAATCCTGGAATGCGGTGGGGTCGAGGTCTTTGGAAAGCCGATCGGCGAGTACTCGAGGAACGAGCTGGCCAGGATACTCGCTTACGTTCCCCAGAGGACAGAGCCAGGCTTCATGACGGTCTTTGACACGGTTCTCCTCGGCAGAAGGCCGTACATGGGGCTCAGGCCGTCCAGGAGGGACATCGAGGCTGTCGAAAGGGCCCTCAAAAGACTGGGGATATGGGACCTGGCCCCCAGGAGAACGAGGGGCCTCAGCGGAGGAGAGCTCCAGAAGGTGAACATAGCGAGGGCCCTCGCGCAGGAGCCGCGAGTACTAATAATGGACGAGCCTACCAACAACCTGGACGTTAAAAGTCAGCTCGAGGTTATGCAGCTCGCGAAGGAGCTCTCGAGGGAGGGAAAAACCGTTATCACCGTGATGCACGACGTGAACCTAGCCCTCCGCTTTGCCAGGAGGTTCATCTTCATGAAGGACGGAAAAATAATCGCTGACGGAGGCTTTAATGTTCTCAGCGAAGAGCTCTTCCGCGAGGTCTACGGTGTGAACGTAGCGATGGGGGAGGTCAGGGGCGTTCCAACGGTGGTTCCACTCTTGGATACCCAAATCTGAGTAACATTGTCAAGTTTTGGGACAAAGCTTTTAAGCCCCTTAGGCCAACCTAAGCCGGAGGTGGAGGAAATGACGATAAAGGCTCCCACGCTCAACATAGGCGGCCTCGGTGCCGACCCGCTCACCCAGAGGATAAAGGAGAAGCAGGAGAAGTGGACCTACAAGGTGGCCGTCCTCAGCGGTAAGGGCGGCGTTGGAAAGAGCACCGTCGCGGTCAATCTCGCCGCAGCCCTTGCCAAGAAGGGCTACTTCGTTGGAATACTCGACGCGGACATACACGGGCCGAACGTCGCCAAGATGCTCGGCGTGGACAAGGCGGAGGTTCTGGCCGAGAAGCTCGAGGACGGCAGGTTCGAAATGATACCGCCGATGAACGACTTCCTTGGCCAGACGACCCCGATAAAGGTCATGAGCATGGGCTTCCTCGTCCCGGAGGATCAGCCGATAATCTGGCGCGGTTCTCTTGTAACAAAGGCCATCAAGCAGCTCCTCGGCGACGTCAAGTGGGGTTCCCTAGACTTCATGATAATCGACTTCCCCCCTGGAACTGGCGACGAGATACTCACCGTGACCCAGAGTCTACAGCTCGATGCGGCGGTTATAGTCACCACTCCCCAGGAGGTTGCCTTGCTCGACACCGGAAAGGCTGTAAACATGATGAAGAAGATGGAGGTTCCCTACATAGCGGTCGTCGAGAACATGAGCTACCTCATATGCCCGCACTGCGGCAACGAGATCGACCTCTTCGGAAAGGGTGGGGGCAAAAAGCTCGCCGAGAAGGAGGGTGTGGATTTCCTTGGAGAAGTGCCGATAGACCTCAAGGCCAGGGAAGCCAGCGACGCGGGAATACCGATAGTCCTCTACGAGGACACGCCCGCGGCCAAGGCATTCATGGAAATAGCGGAAAAGCTCGCGAAGAAGCTCGAAGAGATGAAAGGAGGGGAAACGGAGGAGTAAACCATTTAAGTATTTCCCCTCAACTTTTTACGGCGCGGCTCAGGCCGGCGGAAGCCGATGCGATGGGGCCGCGCTGGGCCGGGCTACATTAAATTTTTAACCACTTCTGGGTATCCACTCGGGAGGGAGAGCATGAGAAAGGCCCCAGTTCTGATGGCGCTCGTTTTCCTGCTGATGGTTCCCCTCGCCTCCGCCGCCGGGGTAACGTACTATCCCGACCGGGAGGCGTTCCAGGCCTTTCTCTCCTCGGACTCAACCTACACCGTCGTTCCGGGCAACGACACCTGGGCCAGGGCCTGGGCCTACTACGTCGATGAGAAGCTCTACACCATCAAGGCCCACGGGAATGATACCCTCGTTCTCGTCGGAAACGTCTACAACAACCGCCTCATCGCCTCCCTCTGGAATCAAACCGGCCTTCCCGCCAACGCTTCCCTTCTGCCGTCCATCGTCGTGCTCAACAACACCGTCCTCATAACGGGCTCCGAGGACAACATATACCTAACCGAGAGGGCCTTCGAGGGGCTGTGGAACCCGCCCAGGAGCTCGGCCATAGCCTTCCTCTCCCTGACCTTCGGAATGATGCTGGCTTTCCTCGCCCTTCTCAGCAGGGACGACAGCCACGCGGGGAGGTTCTACGCCCTTGCCGCTTCCCTGTTCATGCTGTGGTACCTGACCGCAGAACGGCCGAAGTTCACCCATGGATTCCTGGCGCAACTTCTCTCGGCCCTCGAGTTCACGGCAGGCTCCCCTCCTGACTCCCCCATCAGCGCCATAATGGGGGCCGTCTTCACCGTGGTTCCACCCATAGAGGAGAACGTGGTCTTTATCCACTGGCTCCTGATACTCGTTATCATGTCCTTCTCCTTCTACCTGGCCCCGAAGAGATCCCGCGAGCTGGGCTTCCTCGTCTTCGGCCTTACCTTCGTGGCCCCAATGTTCAGGAACGGGTTCAGCGAGATAAACGGAGCAACGCTCGGGCTGGCGGGGTTCATAATAGCCCTGGCCATAGTCAGCAACGTGACCTTTTCGCCGGAGAAGTGGAAGGCCCTCCTCCAGACGGGGGTGCTGTCAATCTTCACGCTCCTGGCGATAGCAATAAACCCCTACCTCGTTCTCATGCCGGTAGCCTTCGTCCTGACGTTCCCCAAGAGGTACCTGCGGAACTACGCCTACCTGCTGATGACGGGTGCGGGGGTTTTCCTCCTCTACACGGCCTTCGGGCTGTCCCTCAACATTCCCTCAAGCCTGCCCCCCAGCGCGGTTTCATACGCGAAGAACTTCCTGATGAACAGCTCCCTGGCCCTCACCACGGGCGTGTATGCCCTCTGGAATAGAAAAAAGGGAATCACGATGAGGGGAACGACGGCGTTCCTCCTGCTGATGACGGTGATCTACACCCCCCTGGCACTCTTCGCGCCCTCGCTGTTCCCCTACTGCTTCGTCCTGCTGTCTGCCCTCGCTGTGAGGCTTCTCCACGGGCTCACTCCTCGAGCTTGATGGCACCTATCACGGTACCCTTCAGGTGTGGACCTATCTCCTTGATTATGCCAGGCGCCTGGGTGCCCTTCTTGAGTATCAGAAGCGTCTCCATCAGGCCCAGCTCTTCTATGCGCTTCACGTCCCTTCCGTGGCCCGTCCTGATGAGGGCCTTTTCCACGTTCTCGCTCACGGTTCCGGCTATGAAGAGCTTGTCGTGGCCGTCGTTGAGCCAGGAGTTTATCCTCTTCAGCTGGGCATCGCTGAAGGCCAACTCGACCTCCCTCGCGCCGAACTCAACGTCCGTCACCACGACCTCAACGGGCAGGTTGTCCACCCACCCCATCTTCGCTATCAGCTCCCTGACTGGAATCTCGCCGAAGGCCCTCTTGAGGTAGTAGAGGGGCAGGAGGGCGTCCTTGGGGCGGGGACGGAATATTCCGATGTCCACGTAGGCGCCGTAACCAACTTTGCCGAGGTCTATGAAGCGGCCCCGGTAGGTTTTCCCCTCTTCGACGTTCTTCAGGCTGTATGGAACCTCGCCGAACTCCTCCCTTACGAGGTTCGCACTTATCTCCTCGTCCTCGCCGCTCAGAGACACCTTAACCCAGTTCTTCTTAACAGCGGAGAGCTTCCACTCGACCTCGAGGTCGCCAAGAAGGGCCCTCAGCTTCCTGTCGAGCTTTAAAAAGCCGCTCCTGTCGCCGTAAACTTTCTCCAGAATAACCACTTCTTCCATCTTCACCATCCCCGAAGTTCATTAAAGGAGAAGGCCATTCAGTTGGACTTCCTCTTCCTGGGCTTCTTCCTGAGGCCCAGCTCAATCTCAAGCTCCTCGATGCGCTTCTTTAGCTCCTCGACGACCGCCGTGTTGTCGTACTGCATGAGCATGGCCCCGCAGATGGGGCACTGGAACTCGTACTCCATAGCCTCGTCGAAGGTGAGCTTGGGGTGTCCGGGGGTGCCGCAGTGGTAGTAAATCTCGCTCGTTTCCTCCTCGAGCATCTCCTTGAGCTTCTTGAGTTCGGCCATCTTTCTGGAACGAATTATCTCCGGAAGGCGCTTGGTCTCAAGGCGCCAGTAGTAGTAATACCAGCCGGTTTCCTTGTCCCTTATCCTCTTGAACTCAGCCAGTCCCTGATCGTAGAGCATATAGAGAACCTTCCTCACCGTATTAACGCGTATCTCCGTCATCTCGGCCAGTTCCTCGTCGGTGGCTTCCTTCTTCTTCTCGAGGGCTTTGATTACCTCAACGGCCTCCTCACCGCCTATGTCCATTGCAAGCTCGAGTAGCTCCTTGTTCTTCCTCCTTGCCACAGTAACGACCTCCAGAGAATATTCGACCCCCTGACTTCACGCCCACAGAGCTGTCCAATACCAAACTATGTGGCCTGGACTATATATAGGTTTTTGTCATATTTCCAACCACAATGAACAGAAAAGAGCATCGAATGGAAGTTTACTCGGTGAAGTACTCGTCGAGAAGTTCCTTCGCGGAGGGCTTGTAAAGTTCCAGGACCTCGATGTGCTCTATAACGTTCCCCTCACGGAGCTGGAGCTTCACCTTCCCACCGTAAACCTGAAGGTCATCGAGCATGCCGTAGATAGCGTCTTCCGCCTCCAGGGGCGTCTTGAACTTCATTATGTACTCCTCACCCTCCGATAGAATGAGCTTGACCCAGTACTCGTTCTTCCTCTTGAAGGGGCGGGTGATTTTGGGCTTGAAATTGTCGATTATGATTTCCAAGAGCGTCACCTCCGGCCTAAGGACTTTTGGTACCTCTAAAGCTTTTAGGGCACGACCTTTTAAGGGTTTCTTAAAGGGAGGCTTAAAGGGGGTACATCGGGCGGTATTTAAAAGTTATGAAGGACGGGAAAACCTCACCGCCCGTTGAACGGAAGTTCAAGACCAACCTCCCCGGCCCTTCTGATGACCTCTTCAAGGGGCACTATCGCGCTCCTTGCCCCAACCTTCTGAACGGTGAGGTAAGCCAGGAGCATTCCCAGCCGGGCCGCGTCCTCGAGGCTCCACCCACTGAGGACGCCGTAGATAACACCCGCGTCGAAGGAATCCCCCGCACCGGTTGAATCCACGACCTCGGCGCTTAGACCCCTGACCTCGCTGATCCTCCCGCTTTCGTCCCTCACCAGGGCACCGCCCCCGTTGAGGGTCACCACGAGGTTTCTGGCCGAGGAGAGCGAGAGGTCGAGGGAGCCGAACTTTCTCCTGTACTCGTCCTCGTTCATCATCAGGTAATCAACTTTCTCCTCGATCTCCTTTGGCAGGGCCGCTTCACCTATGTCGAGCGAAACGGTTATCCCATTCTCGCTCGCGAATGCCACGACCTGTTCTATCGTCTCCGGCGGGTTGGAGGAGAGGTGAACGTGCCTCGTCCTGGCCAGGTAATCGAAGTCCACACCCTTCATCAGGTTGGCGCCGGGGTACTTCACTATCCTCTTGTCCTCCCCACGTATCATCGCTATCGCAACGCCAGAGGGAGCATCGACGACCCTGATTCCGCCGGTGTCCACTCCAATGCTCCTGAAGTACTCCAGGTGGGCGTTTCCTATCTCGTCCCTTCCAACCGCACCGATGTAGCCGGTTTTAAGGCCGAAGTGAGCGAGCCAGCTTATAGTGTTCGCCGCCGCCCCGCCTAGACCGAAGAAAGCCTCCCTCGCGTTCACCTTCTCGTGGAACTCCGGAAATCTGTCGAGGAGCATTATTATGTCGTAGTTCAGGTTCCCTATTCCCACCACATCAAACCTGGCCATCTTCCTCACCTCCAGTCCCTAAACAGAAAGCTGGGACCGAATCGTTAATAACCTTGCGCACGAGGGAAAGATTTAAATATCCATTCCTACTCATATATGGGTAAGAGGTGGACAAAAATGATGCTCATACTCGAGGCCTACTTCAAGAACTATCCCGCCAGGAGGAAGGTCGCGGAGTTCCTGTTCGAGAACGGCCTAAGCGTGAAGAACGGCAAGATCTACCTCAGGGACGTCGAGGTTCCAATAAGCGAGCTGGCGCGGATAATCGGCGTGAACAGAAAGATAGTCTATCACACCATCGAGTACATCGAGAAGACCTACCCGCTCAAGCTGATCTTCGAGAAGCTCAATCCCCTCCCCAGCCTCATCGACGTCGCCCCACTGATGGGGTGGGAGGTCCTCGAGATAGAGCTGGAGAAGGACAAGTACCTTCGGGGCTTTTCAGAAGTCCTGGGTCTGCTCCACGAGAACGGGGTTCCTGTTATGGAGGTGTTCAGCAGGAACCTCCGCGAGGAGCCAAGCAAGCTCTACATAGTCATCGACGGCACCCTACCAGTCGAGGTCTTCGTGAAGGTAAAGGAAATGGACGGGTTCAGGAAGCTAATACTCCACACGCCCGAGAAGGATAAGGAGAAGTACGTCTGCAACTACTGCGAGGTCAAGTACTGTCCCAAGAGAGTTCTAATGGAGCGCTTCGCCGCTACCCAGTGACCCTGAACCCCTCAAGTCCCTCAGGCTCCTCCCATTTTACCTCGACCCTCGTCACCCTGGCGAGTGCCGGTCCCTGGTGCGCCCAGCCTATCAGTGCTTCAACCCTTTCCTCGTCGCCCTCGATGACGGCCTCAACAGTCCCGTCGGGCAGGTTTCTGACCCACCCTGCCAGACCGAGCTTCCTCGCCTCCCGCTGCAGGCTCCACCGAAAACCAACTCCCTGGACGCGCCCGTGAATTCTGAGGTGAGCCCTCACCCTTCCCATACCACACCCCGTGCATAGTACTCCCACAACCGATTTAAGCTTATCCGTCGAGTTTGAACGGGGGTGAGGGCATGGAGATGATAATGGTGTACACTACCTTCCCGAACTGGGAGAGCGCCGAGAAAACCGTTAAGGAGCTCCTCGAGAGAAAACTCATCGCCTGCGCCAACCTGAGGGAGCACAGGGCGTTCTACTGGTGGGACGGAAAGATAGAGGAGGACACGGAGGTGGGAGCACTTCTCAAGACGACCGTGGAGAAGTGGAAAGAGCTAAAGGAGGCGATAAAGGAGTTGCACCCCTACACCGTCCCGGTCATCGCGCGCATAGATGTGGACAGGGTCAATGAAGAGTACGCCGAGTGGCTTGAGAAGGTGCTCCCATGATACGGAAGGTGAAGCCCCAGATCAGGACAGTCGGTTTCGACGACGGAACCTTCTCCTTTTCCTCAAAGCTCGAGCGCGGAAAGACCATTCTGATAGGAGTCGTCATGAAGGGCTCCCAGGAGGTCGTGGGCGTTCTTTCCCGATGGATAACGGTGGACGGTACCGACGCTACAGAGGCGATGGCAGATGCAGTGACAGCTTCCCGTTTCAAGGATCTCAGGGTGATCCTCCTGAAGGGCATAACCTACGCGGGCTTCAACGTGGTGAACCTGGAGAAGCTCCACCGGGAAACCGGTCTGCCGGTGGTGGTCGTCGTCCGGAAGAGGCCGGACCTCGGGGCGATGGAGGCCGCTCTCAGGAAACACTTCCCCGACGCGGAGGAGAGGCTCAGGCTTCTTAAAA
The DNA here is from genome assembly GCF_000265525.1 of Thermococcus cleftensis. Lineage (NCBI taxonomy): Archaea > Methanobacteriati > Methanobacteriota > Thermococci > Thermococcales > Thermococcaceae > Thermococcus > Thermococcus cleftensis. Next base: position 1,190,984 of record NC_018015.1, on the reverse strand, counting down.
AGGCCCCCCCGCTGGTTGAGGTGATACCCGAAAAGCTCTACTTCCAGGCCGTCGGAGTGGACGAGAAGACCGCGGCTGAGATAATCCGGGCTACCACCAGGACCGGCCTGAATCCCGAACCGCTCCGCCTCGCCCACATGATAGCCAGCGCCGTCATGACCGGCGAGAGCAGGAGGGAGTAGATTTATAAGCCAAAAATCGGAGAAAAGAACGACCGATGATGGCAACAGGGTAGCTACCGAGTGATGAGGAAGCCGTTCCAGACTGAGGTCATTCGCATGGAACCAGTAGCACAGGAACTTTTGAGTCCCTTACGACTCTCTCCGCAGTGCTGCCGAGGAGCAGGTCCTTGATGAAGCTCCGTCCCTTCTTGCCGATGACTATGAGGGTCGAGTTCTTGGCGAGGGACGTCCCTATTATCGCCTGGCTCGCCGAGCCTACCATCACCTCGGTCTCAAACTTTGCTCTCAGACCCCTGGCGGACTTCTCCAGGTTCTTCTTCGCCAGCTCTATGTTATGCTCCAGCTCCTCCATTCCCCCGTAGTCCACCGAATGGAGGAGCAAACCACTCTCAACGAGCTCCTCGAACTTCCTGACGGTCTTGAGAACCTTTATCGAACACTTGGAGAAGTCAATGGCAACGAGGGGACGCTTTAAGAGCTCTGAGCAGTCCACAGCCAGCTCAAAGGCATCGTTCTTCTTGACGTACTTGAGGAGCAGGACGGGCCTTCTGGTAGCCCTGGCCAGGTTGGAGGCCGTGCTTCCGACGAACATCGCCCGCCAGACGTTCTCACCCATGCTGGGTATGACGACCAGATCCACGCCCTTCTCATCAGCCGTCTCTGCTATCTCCACCGACGGAATCCCTATCCTCACGACGGGCTCAACGTTAAAGCCGTCCTTTCCTAGCTCCTCAGCGAGCTCCCCAAGTCTCTCACGGTACACTTCCTCGAGCTCAAAGGCTTCAAACTCGGCTATGGTTATGTCGATGACGTGAATCAGCACCAGCTCCCGGACACCCAGGGAGAGGAGCTTTGGAAGGCAGTGCCTCAGCGCGTGGAGGGAAACGTCGGAAAAATCCGTGGGATACAAAACCCTCTCAAACATTTCCGAACACCCCAGCATTAATTTGAACGTTGATGCTTATTATAGTTGCCCATGAATTGGAAAGGATTATAACGCTCAGGCCCAAGTTTTAACGGTGATGGCTATGGTAAAGAGGGTTCACCTATTCGACTGGCATAAGGAGAACGCCAAGAAGGTTGAGGAGTTCGCGGGCTGGGAGATGCCCATCTGGTATTCGAGCATAAAGGAGGAGCACCTCGCCGTTAGGAACGGCGTTGGCATATTCGACGTCTCGCACATGGGGGAGTTCATCTTCCGCGGTAAGGACGCCCTCGAGTTCCTCCAGTACGTCACGACCAACGACATAAGCAAGCCCCCCGCGATAAGCGGAACCTACACCCTCGTCCTCAACGAACGTGGAGCCGTGAAGGACGAGACCCTTGTCTTCAACATGGGAAACGACACATACATGATGGTCTGCGACAGCGACGCCTTCGAGAAGCTCGAGGCCTGGTTCAGCGCGATAAAGCGCGGAATCGAGAAGTTCGGTGAGCTGGACCTCGAGATCGAAAATAAAACCTACGACATGGTCATGTTCTCGATACAGGGGCCGAAGGCTAGGGATCTAGCGAAAGACCTCTTCGGCATCGACATCAACGAGCTCTGGTGGTTCCAAGCGAAGGAGGTCGAGCTCGACGGAATTAAGATGCTCCTCTCGAGGAGCGGCTACACCGGCGAGAACGGCTTTGAGATCTACTTCGAGGACGCCAACCCATACCACCCCAATCCAGAGAAGAGGGGCGAGCCCGAGAAAGCCCTCCACGTCTGGAAGACAATACTCGAGGCCGGCGAGAAGTACGGAATAAAGCCCGCCGGACTTGGAGCAAGGGATACGCTCAGGCTTGAGGCCGGTTATACCCTCTACGGCAATGAGACCAAGGAGCTCCAGCTCCTCAGCACGGACATAGACGAAGTAACTCCCCTCCAGGCCAACCTCGACTTCGCCATCTTCTGGGACAAGGAGTTCATAGGGAAGGAGGCACTCCTCAAGCAGAGGGAGAGGGGCCTTGGCAGGAAGCTGGTGCACTTCAAGATGGTCGAGAAGGGAATCCCGAGGGAGGGCTACAAAGTTCTCGCGAACGGCGAACTCATCGGCGAGGTCACCAGCGGAACCAGTTCCCCGCTCCTCGGCATCGGCATAGGAATAGCCTTCGTGAAGGAGGAGTACGCGAAGCCGGGCGTTGAGCTGGAGGTGGAGATAAGGGGCAAGCCGAGGAAGGCGATAACGGTAGCTCCGCCCTTCTACGACCCCAAGAAGTACGGGGCCTTCAGGGAGGAGTGATTCCTCCCCTTCTTTTCTCCAAAAACCTTTTAGGTAACGGTACCGTTACCTGGTAACGGGGGCATTACCTATGCTGTTTGACCCGAGACCAAAGAAAAGACGGGAGGAGCTGTTTGACAGGGAAGAGGAAATAAACGAGCTCGTGACGACCTCGGAACCCTTAACGCTCCTCCTGGGAATACGGCGCGTTGGAAAGAGCTCCCTTCTAAGGGTTGCACTCAACGAGCTCGAAAACGGAGTCTACATCGATGCCAGGAAGATGTACTTTGACTCCGGCGGCTGGATAACCTCGGAATCGCTCATCAGGGAGTTCGAGAGGGCCTTAAACTCCCTTAGGGGTGCCATCAAGGGCAGGGTCTTCGAGGTTCTCGGCCACGTCAGGGGCGTCTCAATCTCTGGATTAAGGCTTGAGCTCGGTCGGGACGTTCGTCTTTCGGAGGTTCTCGAGGCACTTAACGAGGTCGGCGCGGTTGTAGGCATCGACGAGGCCCAGTACCTCAGGTTTTACGGTTCGAGGGGAGGCAGGGAGTTCCTGGCCCTTTTAGCCTACTCCTACGACAACCTCGATAACCTGAGGTTTATACTCACCGGCTCCGAGGTGGGCCTGCTCCACGATTTCCTGGGCACGGACGACTACGAGAGCCCCCTCTACGGGAGGGCCCACAGGGAGGTCGTTCTCAAACCGTTCCCGCGGGAGCTTTCCATCGGCTTCCTCCGCAGGGGTTTCTCGGAGATGAACGTTGATGTTTCGAGCGAGGTCATCGAGGAAGCCGTTGATGTGCTCGATGGCGTGCCCGGGTGGCTGGTCGAGTTCGGAAGGAGGTATGCAGAGACCCGGGACCTTAAGGGCTCGCTTGATTACGTGTTCAACCGCGCCAGGGGCTTCCTCAGGGGCGAGCTGGAGGAGCTGAAAAGGAGAAGCCCCCGCTACGTCCTGATCCTCGAGGCCATAGCCAGGGGACACAACAGGTGGGAGCTGATAAGGGACTACCTCTCCTCCAGGGGACAGAGGGTTCCGAATTCGCGTTTAGCCGGCCTCCTCAGGAACCTGGAGAAGATGAGCTGGATCGAAGAGGACTTCAGCTCAGGGGTGAAGCGGTACAGGATAACGGATCCGGTAATCGAGCGCGTTCTGGTGGAGCGATAGCCTTTTATCCCCCTCCGCCCCTCCCAACACCATGTCAAGGAAACACGCCGTCGGTGCGGTGCTGTTGTGGTCAACGGTCGCTTCCGCCTTCAAGCTCTCGCTCCGCTACATGAGCCCGCTCCAGCTTCTCCTCTACGCCTCGCTGACCTCGCTCGCGCTCTTCGGGCTTCTCTATGCGAGGGACTTCAGCCCAAGGAGGGATAACCTCCGCTCGGCCTACCTGGGCCTCGTAAACCCTCTCCTCTACTACACCGTGCTCTTCTCTGCCTACGACCTCCTGCCGGCCCAGGAAGCGCAGGCTTTAAACTACACCTGGCCGCTGATGCTCGTGCTCCTATCGATTCCACTCCTCGGAAAGAAACTGGGTGCCAGAACCATGGCCGGTCTCTTCCTCGGATTCCTCGGTGCCCTCGTCGTGGCGACGAAGGGTGACCTGGGAGGGCTAAACTTCACCGACCCGCTCGGCGTTGCCCTCGGCCTGGGAAGCGCGGTGGTCTGGGCAGCCTACTGGCTCCTCAACCTCCGCGATGAGAGACAGCTCGTTGAGAAGATGTTCTGGAACTTCCTCTTCGGCTTCGCATACGTTTCAATCGTTGCGGTCGCGACCGGCAACCTCACGGTACCACCCGTGGAAGGCCTCGCTGGAGCGGTTTACGTCGGCCTGTTCGAGATGGGGATTACCTTTCTCCTCTGGTACCGGGCGGTGGAGGGGGACATGGCCTTTGCCTCCAACCTGGCCTACCTCGTGCCCTTCCTGAGCCTGTTCCTCATTTCCATCGTCGTGGGGGAGAGCATAGCGCCGGCAACCGTGGCGGGACTGGCGATGATAGTTGGGGGCATAGTCCTCGGGCGGGAACGATAAAGCTTTTAAATGGAGAACGGCTTAATTATAGCGGGCCAGGGCGGTGGTAGTCTAGCCTGGTCCAGGACACCGGCCTCCCAAGCCGGTAACCCGGGTTCAAATCCCGGCCACCGCACCACATTTTTCTCGCGCTCATTCCCTCACCCCTTCCTGCCCACAATGAGCCGGACTATTCCCCGGTAGTGGCTCTCCTCGTGCTCGATTTCGAAGTATTTTCTGGCCAGAAGGTGCGTTTCCCTCAGCGTGTTGTCCTCCAGCAAGAGACCAAGGAGAACGTCGAGGGGTTTGAGAAACAGCCAGTTCAGAAGCCTGCAGTCGCTCTTCGTGTGCTCAAGCAGGATTACCCTCCCGCCGGGCTTAAGGACGCGGTGTATTTCTGCCATGGCCCTCTCCGGGTCCGGGACGGTGCAGAAGACGAAGGCTGAAAGGACGGTATCGAAGCTCCCGCTTGGGAACTCCAGCTTTTCGGCGTCCATCACGTAGAATCTGGCGTTCAAACCAATTTCCTCGGCCCTCTCCTTCGCCACCTCCACCATCTCGGGGACGGCATCTATCGCGTGCAGCTCGATGTCCCGTGGGTAATGGGGGAGCATGAAGCCGGTGCCGACGCCGACCTCGAGCACCCTGCCGGCGACGTAGCCGGCCGCCTTCCTCCTCAGCGGGTCAAAGAACCTCTCCAGCGGGCCGTCTATCCTCTCGTACCTCTCGCCGAGCTTCGCATACTTCTCCCGAAAGCCCATGGGTGCAACTCGTCCTTCCCCGTTAAAACCCTTGCTGGGCAGGATTGGGGAGTCGGCAGGCTTTTAAGACCAAAGGGCAAAGCGGGCGTGGTGATGCTCATGCCGTACCTGCTCATAGAACACCTGGAGGAACTGCGCGACTGGGTACTGCTCGAGTACAGGCACGCGAGCGAGTGGTGGGGGGAGAGGCTGATATTCACCAACGTAGAACCTCATGAAAGGGAAGAACTCGCGAAGCTGGGAAGCGTTTTGAGCCAGAGCGTCACAGAGTTCCCCTTCGACCGCTCGAAGCTCATAATCCTCGACCCCTTCGCTGAGGAGGAGCTGAAGCCGGAGGACATCGAGGGGGACACGATAATAGTCGTCGGCGGAATCCTTGGCGACTTCGAGTTCACGGGAAAAACCAAGAAGTTCATAACCGAGAAGATTGAGGGTGCGAAGGCCAGGCACATCGGGAGCGTGCAGTTTTCCATAGACGGCTCGGCGATAGTGGCGAAGCTTATCGCGGAAGGGAAGAGGCTGGGGGAGATTGAGTACGAGCTTAACCCCACGATAAAGCTGGACGAGTTCAGCGAGATAACGCTCCACTACGCGGTGCCGAAGCTGAACGGGAAGCTTCTGCTCACGCCCGGACTCATAGAACTCCAGAAGAGGGAGCTGGGCTACACGGAAACGGACGACGGGATAAGCGACGAGGAGCTTGAGGCGTTCTTCGAGGGGAAGGGAGAGATTTAGAACCTGCTCTCAGTTTAAACCTTTTTGGGTTCGTTGAGGGTTCGCCCCAAGTCCTTCTCGGGAATCAGGCACGTTGATTACTTGGCCCCAGATTCGCCACCATACAACAGATGATGGCTGTTTTTGGATTCACTGAATCGGGTGCGTTAAACACAACCTTGAAACGTAAGACTTATAAGGGACGTCCCAGTACTACAATCGCACCGCACGCATGGAGGGTGCACGCGCGTGGGGATTCCAAGGTCGATCGTTTTTTCGCTGGTAGTCCTATCGGTGACCCTGCCCCCAGTTCACGCCCTCCCCAACTGGTTCCAGGAGGGGACTTACGTTAAATACGCCCTGCTATCACCCGGAGACGAAAGGAAGGTCAACATCTTTGAGGTTTACCTATCCCAAATACCAAATCAATCCCGGGATTTAATTTTAAAACGTCTAAATGGTACAGGTGCAGATGAGCTTGTATCCTTGGTGGTTCGGGGGAACGTGTTTTTGACGTTAATGATATTGAATGTACAAAATGAGACTGCGCTGGTAAACACCACCCTCGAACTTAATGATGTCTGGATTTACAACAGATATTATTTAGATAAAATTGTTATGTCCACAATCCTCACTCTGGATCTTAGACGCATGGAATACATAGATGACAACGGTTCAGTAATCGGGAGACCAACTTTTCTTGTCTTCCCAGAGAATCTGCCCCCCAAAGGAAGTCTACTGGTAAATATGAGTCGTGTCGGGAAATTAGGTGCTGCAACCCAGGACATTCTTGTGGACAATGTATCCTATTCTTTGTGGGAGCATACAAAGTTAAACACATATTATCGCACTTTCGAACCCCCATATATCCACATATCCAGCTCACAGGTTCCTTTCTACTGGAAACTCAGTGATGGTTATTACTCGGCCACAATTTGGAACAACTACATCTATGACTTTGATACAGGAGTTTTGATAACAGGATTTTTTGATGTGACTCCAGAGTTGCTGGCCCTCGGAGTAATAAACGGCGACAGTTATGATTATTCAGCCGCCGAAAGGAATGAGAGGCTTAAGGACAGGGGCGAAACCCCCCCATGAGCTCTGGAATCCCGGCTTTAACCTCTACGACACCAACGTCAGGTTTCCAAAAACGTCATCAAGTGAGGTTCCTGACACAAAGATGAAATACCTCTTCTCGGTTTCTCTGTTACTTCTACTTCTCAGCGCCCTCCTGAACTGGAGGTGGAGGGGAGAATGAGGAAAACCATCGCCGCTGTCCTGGCACTTCTGACACTTTCAGCGGCCGCAGCGCCAGTTTACTCACTTCCATACTGGTTCCAGAAGGGGGTGTATATCAAATACGCCCTTATGGTGCCCGAAAATCCTAACGGACAGGAATGGAACGCGTTCCAGGTGTGGCCGGAACTTCTACCGGAAGATGCCTACGAGAACATATCCGCCGTGGAGGAAGTCGATAACAACTCCTTCATGACCCTAGTGGCAGAAGGAAACGTCTTCTTAACCTTTGAGATCGTTGACGTTTCCAATGACAGCGCCTCAATCAGGGTTACTTTGGAGCTTAACAACGCGCTGGCCAATTTTCAGAAACCCCTCGGTAAACTGGTTCTCTCAAGAACGATCCTCCTTAACCTGACCGACATGATGTACCACCACAACGGCAGAGTTCTTGGAAGGCCCACGTTTTTCGTGGACCCCTCCAGATTACCAAAGAAGGGGGGCCTGCTCGTCCGTTCGAGCATCCTAAGGGAGTTCAACTTCACAACCTCCGATCTGGTGGTGAACAACGTCTCGTTCACCTGGATGGACAAAAAAATTCTCCACACGTACTACGGGGACTTTAACCCGCCCTACGTCCTTATCGAGAGCAACGCGGTGCCGCTGGTCTGGTCAAGGGGTGGCGGCATCATAAAGGCCTCACTAATCTCGGGAGGGGTATACGACTTTGACACTGGCATAATGCTGACCACCAGGCTCATGAAAACCTCGCCCGAACTCCTGTCCCTTGGGGTGATACTGGGAAACAGTTACGATTACCTGGCCGGCGAAAAAATGTCAAAACTCTTCGCCGAGGGCAGGGCGGATAAAGAATGGTGGCAACCCGGCTTTAACCTCTACGACACCAACGTCAAGCTCCCGGACTACGGGAGCGGGCGCTCGCCTTCGACCCCAGTCAGGTACTTCTTCGTCATCTCGCTCGTCGTTCTCGCCATGACAGCTCTGTGGACGGAAAGGAGGTGGAAGCGGTGAGATGGAAGCTCATTTTTCTGGCGTTTTTGATGGCCGGTCTGCTCGTTCCTCCGGCATATTCGGCCGGAGAAAGCACGATGGAGAGGCCCGGCTACCTGTTCGTCGAGGCACCTGGAAACGTGGCCGAGATAGAGGGGGTGGGCTCTTACACCACTCCCGTGGGCCTGGTGCTCAAGCCGGGGAACTACACAGTCAGGATAACCGGAAACGTAACCGTAACCGCCAGGGTTTCGGTGAAGGCTGGGGAAGCCACAATCCTCCGCGTGAATCCCGACGAGATTGCGGAAGCGGTTTCAGGGGAGGGGATCGTGTCGATATGGGCAATCTTCAACGAGAGCGCCAACTACAGCCGGGAGAAGCTCAACCCTCCCTTCAATCCGTTTGCGTTCCCAGGTGGGTGTGGAAGCAACTCCGGGTATCTCAACGTATCGAATCCCTACCCAATGGGCCTCGCAGTGCGGGGAAGGGACGAGGTGTACATAACCCTCAATGGAACCTTCATGCACATTGGAGACGATGACGGGAAACCCTGCATTTTCTACGTCGAAGTGTACCCAGGGGCAACTCACTCGGAAAGCGTCAGAAACGCCACCTACCTCGTCCCCTGGGCGCGGCTGGAGATAGACTCCGTGCCCCAGGGTTTGACGTTCTACATCAACGGCGGCTACAACCGCTACATTTTCTACACCCCCATGGGCCTCTACGTTCCGGCCATTCCCCGCGACGTTTACAACGCCACCGCCGTCAGCTACTACGGGACGGTACGGATACCGGTGATCCATAAGCTCGACACCCACACGGTGGGAATAGCGGAGAACCACTACTTGGTCCAGTGCCTCGTCAGGGTGGTCCCCAACGAAACCCGCCACATCAGCGTGGACATGGAAAAGGTGAAGTCCTCGCTGACGGTGGAGAGGAGGGCTGTGAGAGCGGTTCCCCTTAAGGTCGATTCCGAGCCGGGCAACGCTTCCCTCGTGGTCACCGACGGGGTACTGAGGGCCTTCGCCACAACGCCCGCGACGCTCTTTCTTCCCCCCGGGAACTACACCGTCGTAGCCTCTAAGGGCAACCTCTCGGCTAAAGAATCCGTGTTTCTGGCAGAGAGTGCGAGTGTTTTCCTGAGGCTCTCCCCGGCCAGCGCGGCCCTAACTGTGGTAACCTATCCGGAAAACGCGACGGTGCTCCTTAACGGCGAGGAGGTCAAATCCAAAAACCTAACGCTCAGCCCCGGGCGCTACAACATCACAGTGAAGGCTCCCGGCTATCTCACGAAGAGCCTGGAGGTAATCCTGGCCCCGAACGAGTCGAAGAGGATCGAGGTGAGCCTGGAAAAGAAGCCCGCGGTGGAGGATAGGGAAATCGTCACCTCGCCGCCCTCTGGCGGAGCAGACGACACCGGGGCCGGGGAAAAGTCGCAGACCCGCGAAAACAGTGTTCCTGAGAACACTCCTGTCCCCTCAGCGCCGCCCACCGATGACGTCCCTGGCCCGCCGGGAAGGGACAACGGCTCCCTGTGGGTCAAGGCGGGTATCCTTGCCGGGGTCGTGGGTGCGGTCTACCTGGCCCTGAGGCTGAGGAGGTGAGGCAATGAGGGCCCAGATAAGGTGGGAGCTTGAGGATCCCTACAACCTGCTCGTCTTCATCTTCGGCTTCGTCATGCTCGGCATCACCTTCTTTTCCGGCCTGACGAGCAACGATACCGTGTTTATGATAGCCGGGCCGGATAGCGTAATAGTTTCCGAGTCCGCCAAGACCCTGGGACTGATACTCCCAAGGCTGGGAACCGAGGAGTACACGATATTCGCGCTCACCGGGGCCCTGCTGGTCTCCCTGATGCTCAGGTACGACAGGGACACTAGGGTTGCCAAGAGCATCTACAGCCTGCCCGTCAGGAACCATTCGGTGGTCCTTTCAAAGGCGCTCTCCGCGATGGTGCTGCTCTTCCTTGCCTCAATCCTGCCGGCCCTCCTGGCGTTCTTATACATTCACGGGGACGTCCCTGAGCTGATGAGAAGGGCACTCTTCGGGGAGGGCTTCTTAGCGGGCTACCTCCTCTACTGAGCCATGATGGTGCTCTACGTGGTATCTTTATCGGCCCTGGTGGCTATGCTCTCCCCGAACACCTTCGCCGCCCTCCTCGGAAGCATAACGCTCCTCTACGCCCCCCTCGTGCTTAAACTGAGGAGCCTTCCCCCGAGGGTCATCGACGATGCGTTCTTCAAAGCCTACACGACCCAGTTCTACCCCTCCGACAGGGTGGCGGCGTTCCTCGACGGTTCCTTCTACGTGGGGCTTCTTCTACCGGCGGTGATGCTCGGCGTGGCCCTCATACTCAGCGAGTGGAGGGACGTCTCATGAGGCTCCTGAAGGCGGTACTGCTGTCGATAGTCATAATGACAATCCTCGTGTTCCCGATAGAAAAGAACGCCCTGACCCAGCCGATTTCCGAGGTCGTCCTCGTGGGGCAGGGAATGGTGGTGCCGTCAGCGGGAACGGCAGTGCTCAGTGCCAGCGCCGACGAGGGAACCGGCTATACCGTCAGGGTCTTCGACCCCGAAAGCGGAAGGGCGATCCTCGAAAGGAACGTGACGGGCAGTTTCCGCGGCAGGGCGATGCTGGAGCACTCGGGGCCCTACTATTTCGCGGTGGGGTCGATGACGCCGGTTACCCTGGCGGTCAGGGTGATCAACAGGCACCCCTCGGTAACCGTTCTCAACATCAGGTACGGCCTGGGAGGTGTGAGCGCCCTCCTTCTCGCGGCCGTCCTGCTCGTGGAGGGGAGGAGAAGATGATAACCGCGAAGAACCTCACCAAGCGGTTCGGCAGGCTGGTGGCCCTGGATTCGATAAACCTCGAAATCGAGGGGGGACTGACGCTGATACTCGGCCCCAACGGTGGCGGAAAGAGCACCTTCCTGAACCTCTGCGCCGGCCTGTACAGGCCGAGCAAAGGGGAAATCAGGGTCCTGGGCGAGAAGCCCTGGAGCAACGACGGGCTGAGGAAAAGGATAGGCGTCTCCTTCGACCCGCCGGCCCTTCCAAAGCACAGGACGGCCAGGGAATGGCTCACCTACATCGCCGAAGTCAAGGGGCTGGACGGAGAAGAAGTAATCAAAGCCGCGGAGCTATTCTCGGCCGAGAAGTACCTGAACAGAAAGATGGGAGAGTACTCGGCGGGCATGCTCAAGAGGATCAGCCTGGCCCAGGCGTTCCTCGGAAAACCCGAGCTGGTGCTCCTAGATGAGCCTCTAGCCAACCTGGATCTGGAGGGGATAAAGGAAGTCGCAGGAGTTATAGGAGAGCTGGCCCAAAAGGGGACCAACATGGTCGTGGTTTCCCACATCTGGCGCCCCCTCGTTGAGTTTGCGGACAGAATCGTTGTGATAGCCGCGGGGAGGGTGGTGCTGACGGGAACCCCTGATGAGGTGGTGCCCGAGATCGAGGAGATATGACATTTGCTTTTTCCAGGCCCCCTATTTTAGGATCCTGTGGGCACCAGCCCAAAAACCGAGACGTTCAGCCCCTCCCTGATGTACAGCATCACGCCGTCCCGGGAGTAGACGGGACGGTACTTCCCCCCCACCATCTTTTGAAGCCTCTCAAGGTAGAGCCTGCCGCGGTAGGTTTTCACGTTCACGAGAACCGCGTCCGGCTCCACCCCGGCGGGGTAAACGTAAACGTCGGGCTTGACGGCCAGGGCGGGGTAAAAGGCCGGCTGGGTGTAGACGGAAAGGTTGCTCCCCAGGAGGAACTCGATGACCGGTTCCACCGCCTTTCGGCCGGGTATGGGTTCGAGAACCGAGGGGTAGACGAGGGGGAGCGGTTTCTCCGGCTGATTCAGCTCGACCGGCATCGTCGCCAGGGAAACCAGAAGGCCAACACTCAGGAGAACGGGAAGGATCCTCCTGAGGTCGAGCTCCCTGAGCGCGAAGACCGCACCGATGAAGGAGAGGGGGAGAACCATGTAGGGGTAGTGGAAGCCGAAAGTCGTTTGGCTGGGCCTCGATGCCAGGAGGTTTTCAAGCCAGGGGAGGGTAAGAAGAAGGGCGTTCCTGGGTCTGAAGAGCGGCAGGAGGCCCAGGCTCAGGTTGAAAAGGAGGAAGTAGAGGAGCTTCTGCCTATCCAGCCGGGGTTCGGTGTAGAGGCTCCCGTACAGGTAGCCGCCCCCAAGGGCCGGGATCACCAGCTTTATGACCACCGCACCGTACAGCAGGGAGAGGGCCGCCAGAAGAAGCAGAGGACGGTTTTTCCTTGCGCTTTTGAGGGAGATTTCATCTCCGAAGGCCCACCATAGGGAGAGGGAGAGAACACCGAGAAAGGCGTCCTCCTTGATGGTCAGTATGAGCCCGGAAACGAGGAAGAATGCCCGTTCCCTGCGATCGACCAGAAAAATCGCCGAGAGGATAAAGAGGGGGACGGCGAAGGAGACGGGGTGGAACTCGAAGAGGTTTATGCCAACGAGGGAGGAGTTGAAGGCGTAGAGAACCGTCGCCGCCAGCGCTTCCAGAGGGGACAGGAGCTTCCTAGCGAGGACGTATGCCAGAAACACGGAGAAACCCAGGGCAGCAGTCTGGAGGACGAGCAGTGTTTTTGGGGACGGAAATACCGCGAATATCGGGACCAGGAGATAGAGAAACGGTTGGAAGTGAACGGCGAGATGATTTGGCGTACCGTAGAGCTGCCATTCAACGGTGTTGAACAGGGGCCTGCCGTGGAGGAAGCCGGCCAGTGACTGGGTGAAGATCCCAAGGTCAAGGCTGGTGTAGCGAAAGCACTCGAACTTAACGAGGCTGAAATGCATCAAAAGGGCTGAATAGGCAAGTGCAATGAAGACCGCAGTAACATCGTAATGACATAACCTAGTTTTAGTTCTCCCCATAACTATCAACGATAGTTACAGGCCGAGGTTTAAAACTATTTCGTCCACTCGTCGGAGAGGCGCTCTATCTCACTCCTGACTCTATCCCTCTCCGCCCTGTCCACGACAAGAAAAACCTCCTGAACGCTTCCATTGCTCTTGGCGACGAGCTTCAGCCCGGTCTGCGTTTCCCGCGTCACCTTAATCTCGAAGCCCCTGGAGTCGCTCGCGTAAATCCTCCCGGGGATAACCTTTTTGACCCCGGGTATCGCGGCTATCCTCTCAAGGGGTTTCTCAAGTCCCTTGAGAAAGTGGTGCTCCCTTTTGACGCCCCGCTTGAAGTGCCTCGGCATGGTCAAAGAAGGGGAGTGCGGCTTTTTAGAGTTTTCTTACCGCCGGACCATAAAGAACCAGGTGAAGCCTATAAGTGCGAGCAGAACGACCGCCGCCCAGAACTCGAGGGCGTAGGTCCTCGGCACCTCGCACCGGCTGAACGTCACGTTATCGGCCCCCACAGCAAACCTGCTCCCCCACCCCTCCCCGAGTGGGAATACCTTTAGGCTTCCATCGTAGTATAGGAGAGAAACTTCCGAAATTCCCCGAACAGGGACGCTCTCGTTTCCAAAGACCAACAGTTCACCCGTGGAGTTGGCATCTGGCGCGAAGTAGTGCGTAACGTCCGGTGGAACAAGGAGGAGCGCGTTCTCAAGTTCGTACGCCCTGAGATGACCCGCTTCCCTGTCGTCCCACAGATGCTCGGCAACAGCCTGGAGGGATAGCTCCACACCCTTCCCCGGGATTTTAAGCCTTCCGTTGTCCACCTCGACATTCAACGGTTTCGGCGGCTTCTCGGGTTCGTCCCCCTCCAGTTCAACACCCCACGGCCCTTTGACTACCGTTACCCCCTTGAAGTAGGTACCGCTCTCGGTCTCCCTCAGATCGAGGATTCCGGCGGTGGCGTTTCTGGCGACGTTGATGGCAAGGAGCTCGTTCTCCGAGACCTGGACCACCAGGTATGGCACGGCCACGGCGAAGTTGGGCGAACCTTCCAGGCCCGTCTTCACCGATGTGACCCTCTCGAAGCAGTCCTCACCCATTCTATAGACATCTACCCTCCCTTCGTCCGGGACAAACACATAGTATAATCCCCGGTACCAGTAAACGACCGGCGTGTCCCAGGATCCACCGATGAAATACGCCCCTGTCGAGTTCACGTAGAAGTTGTAGTAAAAGTAGCCCGTGGGCACAAGCATGTCACTCATTGAGGTTGAGTAGGGGACGTAGACGAGCGAGAGGACGGCGGAGTCACCGTACACAGCCAAGACGTGAAAGTCAAAGCTCTCAGCCCCAAGGTAGTCGGCACAGGCACCGGGAAGAAGAGAAAGGAGAACCACGAGAAGGAGAGAAAGGTACAGAGTTCTCCTCATGGTCAGGCCCTCTTCCTGACCTTTACAGCCACGCCCTTCTTCGCCCTAACCATCTCCTCTCCGCTCAGAACTGCCTTTCCGACGCCGACAACTTTTCCGTCCCTGACGACGCCGACGATGTCGTCCGGTCTTATAGTCGGGTCCGCCTCATCAACTCCCACCGCGAAGACGTCGCCGCGGAGCTCGAAGTCCACATTCACCCAGTATGCCTTGAGCGAATCGTAGATCCTCTGCATTCCGAAGGGGGTGACGCTTATCACGCCGTCCCTGAAGGTTCCCGTCTGCTGGCCGTCAACGAAGAGGCGGAGCATCTTGGAGCCCTTCACCTGCCCGTTCTCCGGGAGAACGGCTTCCCCGGCTCCAGCACCGAAGTAGAAGTCGAAGACCTTCCTTATGTTTTCAAAGTAGCGGTAGGTCCTGTCCTCCTTGGTTCCCTCAAGCTCGAACTCCCCCAGCGTCTCGGTGAGGGCTTTAAGGCTCTCCCTGCTCGTCGTGCCGTTCTCAACGCGGGTGAAGATAATTTCCCTCCCGCTCAGCTCACCGGCGAGCTTGGCTATCTCGACGTAGGCTTCGTCGAGGTGAGCTATTATCGGAACGTCCCTCGGGTACTTCTCCAGTGTCTTCGCGAGGAGCTCGGCCGCTGGCTTAATCTCCTCCTCGTTCCAGTGGCCGGTGACGACTATGTCATACTTTGCTAACCACTCCCACTCCCTAGGCACGACGCCAAATGGGGAGGTGAGGATAAGCTCGTGAACCCTGCTTATTCCAGAGCCGAGGGCCTCCTTCACGGCTCTGCGGTAGAGGGTGTGTGAGCGCGAGAATGAATAGGGCTTTTTGGCCGAGCAGGGGAAGAGGAGCACAAGCTCGGTGTTCTTCGGTGGGACGAAGCGCTCGACAACGCGCTCGTGCCAGCGCTTTACCTCGGGCCTCCTTATCGAGGCTTCGCTCATGAAGTAGACCGTCTCCCTCTGGATTGGGGTGTACTTCTCAAGGTAATCCCCGTGCTCCAGGTCGGCTATCCTCAGAATCCCCGCGTGGTACTGGGTGTTGAAGAAGTTCTCGACGAGGTAGCGGAGCTTGCCCTCTTCAATGGCCCTCCTGACGAGCAATATGGTTTCCCTCGCGAAGTCGAGGGAGTTTGGTTCCCTGTCCCAGAGGAACGGGCTAAACTGAGTGAAACCCTTGCCCTCGAAGTCGTAGAGCTTGAGCGAGCGCGTCTCGAAGGCATCCACACCGAGATAAACCGCCAGCGGGTAGAAGAAGGGCTCCAGATCGGCGATTATCATGACGTTGGGGAACCTCTCGCGGAGTTCCCTAAGGATTCTCACGAAGTAACGATACTCCTTGACGAGTATCTTGGTGTTGCCAAGGTAGACGGCCTCAAAGCCATAGCGTTCGATTATCTTGAAGAACTCGGGAAGGTATTCCGTCCTCCTGAGTGCTGGCAGGTAGAAGGCGTTGAAGCCCTCGTAGTTTACGCTCCAGAGCCTTCCAATGGCTTTTTCAATGACCTCGGCGGGGGTGTAGAAGCCGAGCGGAATGGCCGGGGCTAAGTTGAAGTCATAATCCCCCGGCTCCTCCGGGTGGAAGAAGGAGTTGAAGGGGGAGAGGGTGAAGTCTACCCCAGCCAAGGCTGGGGTTCTGAAGGAGTGCTCTCCCAGCCTAACCAGACCCAGCCTTCCGGGCCCCTCGTGCCTGATTACCTCCATAGCCAGGCCTCAGACGAGGTTGTACCTCTGGAGGAGCAGCAGCTCGTCGAGGGTGAGCTTCTCACCGCGCTTGAACTTCTCCAGGGCCTCGACTGCCTTCTCAAAGCTGGCGTCCTTCTTGGCGCGCATCCTCGCGACAAGCCTGTAGGCTATGAGCTCCTTGTGCTTCTCGTCGTATTCCCTTATCTTCCTTTCGATAGCGCGGAGCTCCCTCCTGACCTCCCTTATCTTGTCGCGTAGCTCGACGACCTTGGCGTGGTACTCATCGGCCTCCTTTTTGACCTCGTCAGCCTTGTTGAAGGCCTCTATCATCTGCTCGTGGAACTGCTGGCTCTGGTTGGCAAGCTTCTGTATCTCGAGGCTGATGTTCCGCCTGGCCTTCTTGAGCTGGTCAACCTTCTTCCTCGCCTCGACGAGCTTTCTGTGGAAGCGCTCGGCCTGCTGGATTATCTCGAGCTCCGTCGCGAGAACCTGGATCTGGTCAACTATCTGCTTCTCCCGGTCGGGCGTTATGTTCGGATTGGTCTGGAGTTCCCACTCGAGTTTCTCTATCCTCTCCTGTATCTTCTCCGGCGGCATCTTAAGTCTGCGGAGCTGGTTGTACTCGTCCCTCTTGGTTCTGTACTCGAGTATCTCCTGGTAGAGGAGGTCGAGCTTCGCGTTTATCTCCTCGCGGTTTTTCTTTAGCTCCTGTATCTGCTGGTTGATCTCGTCGCGCTTGGCCTTGTACTCCCTTCCCCTCTGGCGGAGCCCCTTAACCTCGTTGTTCTTCTCGTCCCTTCTCTGAATCCAGATTTGAAGCTCCTTTTCAAGTTCATCAAGTTTGGCCCTTATCTCGTTTCTCTCTTTCTCAAGGGCCTCTATCTCCCTCTTGATCCTCTTAATCTCCTCTGGATCCACTTTCGTCTGCATTGCTCTTACCCCTCTCCCTTTTTAGAACAGCTTGACCTGCTCAAACATTTCTGGACTCAAAAAGGAATGAGCAAATAAAAACTTTTTGGCCCGGGAAGCCTCAACCTAGCAAAAAAGTTGAGAAAGCTGAGGGAAGCTTCATTTGGAACTCTCGCCGCGCTGGGTGTAGGGCATGAACTCGACCGTGCCCCTCTGCTTCATGGGCTGCTTGTACAGCTCCATGAGGGCATAGACCTCCTCGGGAACGTCCGTGCTGACGTGAAGACCGAGCTCCCTGGCCTGCTCGTAGGTTATCGGGTAGTCGTGCGTCCACCTGCCCTCAGTGAGTATCTGTGCCAGCTCTTTGGCCTTCTCCTCTCCATACCTGTCCTTGAGAATGCTGTAGACGAAGTCACGAACCTGCTTTATGGCCTTCTCCGCAACGTCGGCCAGGATAAGGGTCTGGTCGTCAACCTTGTCGGCGCCTTTCTTCTCGACGGCCCTGACGATGCTCGGCCCGGGGTACTGGCCGAGCTGGGGGTCAACGGGGCCGAGAACCGCGTGGGGATCCATTATTATCTTGTCCGCGGCGAGCGCTATCAAAGTCCCGCCGCTCATGGCGTAGTGGGGAACTATCACACGAGTCTCCGCCGGGTGGTCGTGGAGGGCCTTAGCTATCTGCGTCGCCGCCAGCACAAGCCCACCGGGAGTGTGTATGATGAGGTCTATCGGCTTGTCCTTGGGGGCCGAGCGAATAGCTCTCAGCACCTCCTCGCTGTCCTCGACGCTTATGAACTTGTAGAAGGGGATTCCAAAGAGGCCGATGCTTTCCTGCCTGTGGATCATCGTTATGACGGTTGAGCCCCTCTTTTCCGAGAGCCTCTTGAGCAGCTTGGCCCTCGCTATCTGCAGGCTCCTGTACTGCATCTGGGGCCAAAGCAAGATGTACATGAAGAACAGCCACCACAGAAGAGAGCCGAAGAATCCGCTGGTTGCCTCACTCATGGTATCACCTGATAAAGAAGGGAGGGGTGGTATTTATAGCCTTTGGTTCAGGCCTTCACGACCTGGGTACCTGTCTTGCCCTTGAGGGCATCGACGGCCTTCTCGAGGTGGGCTATAACCGCCCTTTCCCCACCCCCCTCGACGAACCTTATGGCGGCCAAAACCTTCGGCCCCATGCTACCCTTCTTAAAGTGGCCCTCCTTGTAATAGCGCTTCAGCTCCTCGACGGTGACCTTTCCGAGCCAGCGCTCGTCGGGCTTGCCGAAGTTTACCGCCGCGCCATTCACATCGGTGAGAATCATGAAGATGTCGGCGTTGACCTCCTCCGCCAGCTTCT
The DNA here is from genome assembly GCF_000265525.1 of Thermococcus cleftensis. Classification (NCBI taxonomy): domain Archaea; kingdom Methanobacteriati; phylum Methanobacteriota; class Thermococci; order Thermococcales; family Thermococcaceae; genus Thermococcus; species Thermococcus cleftensis. The sequence goes on along the minus strand of NC_018015.1, from coordinate 1,172,617 downwards.
CGCCAGCCAGGTCCTTGTCTATAACCGCTTCCACACCCCGGAGCCGGCCGTTCTCCTCCACGACGGGAACGCCACCGCCGCCGCTCGCTATGACTATGAAGCCCTTCTCAACGAGATCGACTATCACTGGTGCCTCTACGTGGCCCTTCGGATCGGGGCTCGGCACTACCCTCCTCCAGCCCCTCCCGGAGTCCTCCACAACAACCCAGCCCTTCTCCTCCGCGAGCTTTTTGGCTGTCTCCTCATCGTAGAAGGGCCCAACCGGCTTGCTCGGATTCTGGAAGGCGGGATCGTCCTTGTCAACGAGGGTCTGCGTCACTATCGTAGCGACTGGCTTTTCAATACCCCTCGCGCGGAGCTCGTTGACGAGCGCCTGCTGGATCATGTAGCCTATCTGGCCCTGCGTCATCGCTCCGGCCACGTCCATAGGCTGGGCAGGAATGCCGTGGACGGCCTGGCCGGCGTCCATGTGGAGGAGCAAAGCACCGACCTGCGGGCCGTTCCCGTGGGTTATGACCACCTCGTAGTCCCCGTCCAGGATTATGTCCACTATCTGCCTGGCAGTCTTCATGACGTTGGCCATCTGTTCCTCGTAGGTTCCCTTCTGGCCTCGCTGGAGAATAGCGTTGCCGCCCAAGGCTATTACAACCCTCTTCATGAGCATCACCTCCTGGAGGTATAGCTACGCGCAAGGGGATAAAAACGTTCGTTAGAAGCCAAGGCTGTTCACTGGAAAAAGGTTCGAAAGGCCGGAAAATAAGTTGGCAAAGGTAAAGAATAGCAAGGCTCCAAAAGGGCGGATTCCCTCAGAGGTACCAGTCCGAGAAGTTCCCCAATCCAAGCCTCTCGAGCGTTCTCATGACGCCGAGGGCTATGCCCTCCACCTCTATCCCTCCGGGGAGCTTGTAAGCGTCGCCGACGATGTAAACATCACTCATCGGGAAGTCCTCGACGGTCTGCCCGCTCGCCACCCTGTTCACTGGATTCCCTTCAAGGTAAGTCTGAACGAGCAGAATCTCGCCCTCGTTATCCAGGTTCGGGAATATGCGGTAGATGTCCTCTATCCCCTTCTTCCTCTCGGCCTTAACGTTTCTGCTCTGCAAAGCGTGATGGAGCATTATCAGGGTGTAGCCTTCCCTTGCCAGCTCCGGGGAAAGGCTGGAGGGCTCGTTGTAGCCGTTTATCCTCTCGGTGTCGAGGGTGAAGACGACGGTGTTGCCGACCCTTGGCTCCCCTTTCAGGGCCACGTTGTACTTTATACCCTCGCTCGGCCTCAGCGAATCAACGCGCTTGAGGTACTCACGCTCGAAGTTGTCCCTTCCGATGAGCTCGACGGTCTCCTTTATTCCCACATTGGAGATTAGGACATCGTAGGGGAGCTCGTCGTTGTCAGCGGTGATGACCCTCTTTTTCTCGACATCGATTTCAACGGCCTTTTTGCCTGTCATTATCCTTCCGCCGCTGTTCTCGGTTATCCTCGCGAGCTCGCCCGTTACGGCCCTGCAGCCGCCCTTGATCAGTCCAGGTCCGCCCCACCTCAGGGCCGCCTTTATCTCCCTCGCCAGCTCTCCGGCCGGAACGTCCAGCACGCTGTCGGCCCAGCCGAGGAAGCTCTGGAAGAAGAGATCCACGAACTCGTTGTCGCCAACCCTCTCGCGTATCCACTCGCGGCCGCTCATCTCGGCCTCCTCCCCCACGGGGAGCTTGCCCCTCCTCACGTCCGCCATGAGCTTCATCGCCCTCGCCTTCTCCCTGAAGCCGAGGTACTTCCAGCCCTCGCGGTAGGAGAAGGTTCTTCCTTCGTAGAAGATCATGCCTTTGGGGTCTGAGTTAACTATCTTGACCTCAGCCCCAAGGAGCTTCAGGAGGTGAGCCAGAGGCCCGTCCTCGCCGTGGGGGAGCATGTGAAAGGCCCCGGTGGAGAGGCCGAAGCCCCTGTATTCCAGATTGGTGAAGCGCCCACCGACGTAGGGGGCCTTCTCGATGACGGTGACGTCGTAACCGTTCTTGGCCAGGAAAGAGGCCGTCAGAAGGCCGCCGATTCCGGAGCCTATTACAACTGCCCTCATTCTTCTCACCTGAGATTCATGAAGAGGGGGAGAATATAAGGGTTGTTCTCAAAAAGAGGAAAATAACTCAGAGCCTCCACTCAACGCCGAGCGCTTCGCTGTAGGCATCAAGAACCCTTTCGAGATACTCCTTTGCCGTGCCGACCTTGTCAATCCTGAACTTCTCGGCCCATCTTTCATTTCCGAACTCCTCGCTTCCCGCTGCCACGAGGTCTATAACGCGCATCGAGTCCCAGAAGACAGGCCTGTAGCCGGCCTTCCTCGCGTACTCGATGAGCCTCTTGAGCTGCTTCCTCGCGTGCTCCTCCATGTCCACGTTCTCACCGTAGGCCTCCATGAAGAGCGCCTTAAGGACGGGCTTCATCCAGCCCCTGTGGAAGCGGCACCAGCCGACGTTGTCGTACCAGAACTCCCAGAGGGCGCTCGCTATTATCTTGCTCGCCAGCTCCTCGGGCTCGAGGAAGACGCCGAACTGATAGAAGGTCCAGTATCTTCCTTGAATCGGGAGCGGTATGTAGTTGCCGATGGCCCAGTACATCGTCGGTGTCATCTCGCCGTTCTCGCCGAGGGGAGTGAAGACCGCGTAGTCCTTGAAGCTCTCGCCGTACTTGAGCCTGTCCTTGAACTTCTCGTCGAGGATAACGCTCGCCTTCCTCTTGCCGAGACCGATTACCCTGGCAATCTCGTTCTCGGCGAAGGCGACGCGGTGGGCCAATTCAGCCACAAGCTTTGCGTTGACCTCGCTCGCCTCGACCGGGCGCTCGATTAAAGCCTCCTTCGTGAACTCCGGCTTTCCGCTTATACCAACTTCCTCCGGCTTGAGCAGACCGCGGTGGACGAGCTCAAGGACCCAGGCGGCGGTTCCGCCGAACTCTATCGCGTCGAAGCCCATCGCATCGACGGCGTGGACGCTTATGTCGCTTGCCCTCAGGGAGATGCTCCCGCTGAGGGGCCCGTTGGCCTCGTAAGGCTCGTACTCGACGTGGTGTCCGCGCCTGTACTTCTTACAGACGACGGGACACGGCTCGCCGCAGGTCGTCCAGTTCTTGGGCTTTATCGCCTCTTCGTTGAAGGGCTCCCAGTAGTGCTTCATTATGTTCTCGTGTATCCTAATGCGCTCCTCCTTCGGTATGTACGGCATCTGCCAGTTGAGTATGGGTACGAAGTCGCCCTCGGCAGGGTAGTTGCCGCCGAAGGTTCCGCCAGTGTTGAGCTTGGGGTTGAAGCGGTACTTGGTGGTCTTTTCAGCTATAATCTCGTTGTAAGGCTTCTTGTGGACGCCTTCCACTATGCCCTTGGCCGTTCTGAAGTTGCCGATGTCTTCACCCGGGAAGGGCCTCTTCCTCGGCTTCCCGCCGAAGATTATTCCAACGACGTTGTGAGCGCGGAGGAGAACGCTTCCAGAGCCTCCTCTCGCGGCCCAGTCTTCACTGCCGACCAGACGTTCTCCCTTCCTGAGGGCCTGGGAGAATATAGCGCCGTAGTTGGTGTTCAGCGAGGCCGGTCCAACGACCGCTATTCTGTACTCGAAGTCAAACTTATCGCCAAAGGTCTCGATGAGGTACTGGGTGAGGGCATAAACCCCCTCTTCGCCCTTGTAGCCCCTCCATATCTCTATGACCTTTTCGAGTTCAATCTCGTGGAGCTCAACGTGAACGTTCTCACCGTCGTTGTAGAGGAGCACCACAACGGGCTTCTCGGCCTTGCCCTCAAAGGTTACGAAATCAACGCCGACGTTCTTGAAGGCGTAAGCGGCACCTCCCATTGCAGAGGGGAAGAGCGTGCCGTAGAGCGGCGAGCGGAAGAAGAACATTAGCCTGTGCGCTCCGGGCAGGGTTGAGCCCGAGAACGGCCCCATTCCCATTACCGTGACGTTTCTGGGATCATAAGGATCAAGGGAGTGCGTTTCAAGGCTCTCGTGGAGCTCTATGCCGTAGTCTATGACGCCGTAGATCCCGTCTCTATCCACTTCCTCACTCTCAACTTTCCTCTCGTCCAGCTTGAGCCTGAGAACTGTGAACTTCATGCTCTCACCCCTTTGTATCACTCCGAGTGTTAGTTTTTGGGAGGAGAATATTTAAGGCTTCCGATGGGTCTATCAAAAAAGTTGGACGCGAGGTTTTAAAAATCTTAGCAATCGGGACGGCCAAGAAACGTTGAGGGAACCAAAGGAGAAAAAGGAGGACTCACTCTATGTCCTCAAAGCGCTCTTCGAGTCTCTCCAGGACGCCCGGAAGGGTGGTGTACTCCATGTCCTCCATCGGGAGCCTGTGGGGCTCGAAGGGCCCGTGTCTGCGTATGTATTCAGCAATCTCAAGGGCCTTCTGCCTTGCGTAGTCAAAGGCCGGGTCGTCGAACAGATCAACCGGACCGACGAGCTTTCCTTCAGGGCTTATCTGCCAGCCGAGGGCAACAACTCTTGGCGGGCCGTCGAACCTCGTCGGGTTGGCCTGGTGCATCGGGACGGGCATTATCGGTCCGTTGTGGGAACCCCTCATCCACCCGCTGACGAGGTGCGGGAAGGCGAATGGCTCGAGAACCTCGCCGAGAGCTGGAAGTCCACTCTGGGCGCGGACGATGGCGACCGGGTCGTCCTTCCCTATGTACTCACCGGCTATTTCAAAGAGCTTCTCGGTGCTCACAACAGCGACCGGCTCGTCCTTGGCTATCTTGTGGCCCTCCTTCGGGAAGACGCGCTTGATGACGTACCTGCTCTTGGCGCCGATGAGGGCGAGGAGGTCGTAGAGCTCCTCCGGAGTGCTGAGGATAACGCGCTTGTGCTCCTTTATGTCCCAGACCTCGAAGCGGAAGCCCATGTGCATGTTCGGGTCGATGACTAGGCCGGCGGTGTTGAAAGGATCCGCGAACATTCTGAATATCGGGAGGTTGAAGGCACCGGGTTCGGTCTTGTCCATGTGGAATGTAACCACCGGCTCGCTCTTTCTCAGCGTTATCTCCATCTCAGCAACTCCCGGCCCCATTCCGCGGACGTTACCACTGAAGGCGTCCTTGAGAAGATCCTGGCCGGCACCGTAGAGGCCGAGCTCCTTGGCAACCTTTGTGGCCTCCTCGAAGGCCTTCCAGGCAAGACCGTGGACATCAGGGCTGTCTACACCCTTCCTGTGGGTCATTATTAGCTGGAGGTCATCGCCGCAGGTGGCGACGTAGAAGTCGATTATCGTTCCCTCCTCGACAGCCTTTGAGAGGACTTCCTCGGCCGTCTCGACGAGCTGAGGGTGCACCCTGGAGTGTCCGGGCCAGCCGCCGATGTCGGCCTTGATGACGCTTAGGGTTATCTTCTCTCCAACGGCCATGGCAACCACCGGTAGCTTTAACCACTTTTATGCTTATAAAACGTTAATATCACCGTCGATGATACACAAGAAGAAGTCAAAATTCAGCAGCCCTAGGGCAAGGAAAGAACGAAAGGATATCACTCGCAGATGTCTGTCCAGCCGAACTGCTCCTTAACGACCTTGATGAGGTTCCTGAGCTCATCCTTCTTGATGTTCACGCTCGAACTTGCTCCGACGAGAGCTATTATACCGTGGACCTCCTCCTGAATCTGTATGACGTCGTCGTGAACCTTCATGACCCGGAGTTCCCTCCTGGCGGTCTCGTCCTCGCTTATCCTGAACTTGTCCTTTCCTATGACTATGGGCTCCTCCATCTTTACCACCTCGAAATATTTTTGTAAGCCAAAGTTAATAAAACTTCCGGGAGCAAAGTTTATAAACCTCCTCCCGCTAAGCTTAAGCCGGACGGGGGCGTGGTGTAGCCTGGTCCATCATCGCGGGCTCCAGAGGTATGAGGACTTGCGGGTTTGCTGATTGGGGATGAGCCTTTGGAGCTCTGACCCGGAGAAACCCGCGGACCGGGGTTCAAATCCCCGCGCCCCCACCATTGAAACTTTGCTTGGCGAAGTTTCATCAAAGTTGGTAGCTCTTTTTGAAAAGGTTAAAATTTTGGGTGGTTTTCTCGGGAATGGTCGTTTTAAACTCGAGAACATTCAAAACTGCCCTGCGAGTGCGGGTTTACCTCTAAAAAGACGCCCGAAGGGCGTCAAGAGAGGAATAACCCCTTGTTGGGAGTTGTTTGAGCGTGTTCTCCTTTGAGAGCTACAAACTTTTGGCGAAACTTCAGTGCTTGCGGGGAGTGGTCATTTTCCGAAGGGGCATCTAAAGTCCCAATCTCTCAGCCTAAAATGCGAGAACTGGCCAAATAACGCCATCGCCCCTTACCGTCAGTCGGCTAAAAATCAGAAAAGTGCACGCCGGTTGGCGTGTCTCACTTGAGCTTCTCGAGTATTATCGCGGGGCAGACCTTGGTGACGCCATCGAGGCGGCCTATCTTGTTGGAGATTATGTCCGAGAGGTCCTCCCCGTCCTTGGCCCAGACCTCGGCCATTATCATGTGGTCGCCGCTGGTGAGGTAAACCTCCCTCACGAAGTCGAACTCCTTGAGCTTCTCGGCCACATCGAAGATCTTCTCGGGGAGGGTATCAACACCGGTCAGGCTGACGAGGTTGTAGCCGAGCTTTGAGGGGTCCACCACGACGGTGTACTGCTTTATAACGCCAGCCTCTTCGAGTGCCTTCACGCGCTTCCTAACGGCCGTCTCGCTTATGCCAAGGACCTTCGCTATCTCCGTGAACGGGGTGCGTGCGTCCTTGGTGAGCATCTCGATTATGATCCTGTCCCTTTCGTCAAGCATCTTTCATCACCTCTAACTAACATTATGCAGACCAAGTATATTAAGCTTTTGAACTTATCGGTTCTAAAGTTAAACCTTGAGTTTAAGTTTGACAACCGTCTCCACGTGGGGCGTGTGGGGGAACATGTCAATGCCAATGGCGCTCTCGACCGCGTACTTCTCCCCCAGCACCTCAAGGTTCTGGGCGAGGGTTCCGGGGTTGCAGGAGACGTAAACGATGCTTGGAGGTTTGTCTTTTAAGATTTTCCGAATCAGCTTGGGGTGAAGGCCCGCCCGCGGCGGATCGACTATTACAGTGTCGTATCTGGCCAGGCTTTCCACGTCCCTGTCCTCCCCGACCATAAAGCTAGCCTCAACGCCGTTCAGCTCCGCGTTTTTGTTGGCCATCTCCACCGCGAAGGGGTTCACCTCAATCCCCTCAACCTTAAAGCCCCTCTTCGCAAGGTAAACGCCGAACGTCCCAACGCCCGAGTAGAGGTCGAGAACGCTATCCCCGTCCACCAGCTCCGCCACCTTTCTAACCAACGTCACGGCCTGATAGCTGTTGGTCTGGAAGAAGCTGTTCGGGTGAATCAGGTAGGTGACGTCGTCCAGTCTCTCCCTTATAAACTCGGCCTTCCAAAAGCGCTCTATCTCGCCGTAAGAGACGTCGCTCTGGGTTCTGTTCACGCTCCAGTATATCGAGTCCGCGTAGTCAAAGTACTCTGGAAAGCGCTCCGGCAGGGAACCCTCCGACGTCACCAGGTTCACCATCAGCTCGCCCGTGAACTTGCCCTCCCTTATGACGATGTAGCGCAGGAAGCCCTCGTTCCGCCGTATCTCGTAGAGGCTCGGCTTGGAGTCTTCTATGAACTCCCTCAGGGAGCGGAGAATCCTCCCGCTCACCTCGCCGAAAACGGGGCAGTGCTCGATATCGACCGCGTCCCACCAGGTTCCGCGGCGCCTGAAGCCTATGCCCCTTGTCGAAATGACAACATCAATCCTGTTTCTATGACCGTAAATCACCGGGGAGGGTATGACCTTGATGTCCATGCCAAGGAGTGTCGAGAGTTTCTCCTCCTTGAACTCCACCTGCCTTTCGTAGGGAATGTGCTGAAGGAGACAGCCGCCGCAGACGCCGAAATAGGGACAGACGGGCTCCGTCCGCTCTGGGGAGGGTTCAACCACCTCAAAATCTGTGGCAATCAAGGTGCGCTTCTTCCTCCGCCATTTTTTGACCTCAACGACGTCCCCGGGTGCGGTGAATGGAACGTGCACCTCCCTCCTCCCGTCCCTCACTACCCCAAGGCCCTCCAAGTCCAGTCTCTCCACAACCCCGCGCATGCTCCACCATAACCTGCACGCCTTATAAACCTGCCCTTGAAAGATGGCCAATTCTGGCCGCGGAAGGTTTATTTAGTTCGGGGACGTAATTACTAACGGTGCCGTCTGATGTTCGGCCGACGCAAAGATGTGGTGTATAAAATCCTCGCCACCAAGAAGAGGGCCGTTGCCCTCCAGACCCTGAGCGCCGAACTGGAGACACCTGCGCCCGCAGTTTTTCGGGCGGTTAAAGAGCTCGAATCCGACGGTCTCGTTGAGGTCTTCTACGGCCAGGACAAGGCCGCAATAATGGTCAGGGCAAAGACCATCGAGGATTACCTCTGACCTGTTCTTCAATCATTTTCTTGAAACCGAACAATTCAAAGGGGGCCTAGTTTATGGTATCAGTGGTCATTACCGGCAGGGGAGGGGCGGGAAAGACGACGATGACCTCCAACCTTGGAGCATACTTCTCGAAGAAGGGCTACCGCTCGCTTGTCGTCGATGGCGACCTGTACCTTCCAAAGCTCGCCTTTCACTTCGGAATATATGCCCCCCAGTACAACATTCACACCCTCTTGAAGAATCCTGAGATGAGGGTTATCGACGCCGTGTATCACGATCCGAGGACGGGAACGGACATACTGCCGGGAAGTTCAAAGCTCTATGACGTCATAGACCTCGACCAGAAAAGGCTGAGGGATATAGTGAGGGAGATACAGTCCAGGTATAACATCACGATAATAGACTCCCCGGTTGGCATTCCCTTCGACACGATATCCACCTTTCGGCTTGCCCAGTATCAGTTAATCATAGTGGAGATAGAGCGCTGTCCCATCTACTCCGTCCACAGAATGATAGAGAACGAGGTCATAAAGCTCAAGTCCCTCGGCGACGCCTACGGCCTCAAGGTCGGCGTCGTACTCAACAAGGTCAGGGAATCCTCGAGCAACGTCGATGACATAATCGATTTCCTAGAGTACAGCGTCGATGTCCCGGTGGTCGGGGTGATACCCTTCGATCACAGAGTTCCGGAGGCGACCAACTACGGCAGGCCTGTCATCGACCACGCCCCCCACGCCAAGGCCTCGAAGGCTATAGGTGAGAGCGGGGAGATACTCGACGAATGGGTGTTCGGGGAGAAAAGGAAGAAGGGACTTTTCTCGAGGCTCTACGATGCCCTGGCATCACTGCTCCGCGGAACGAACGTCTCTTCTCTCAAAAAGCTCTGAGACCCCGACGAGCGGGAGGAAGGTGTACTCCTCACCTATCCTCTCCTCCGCGCCCTCCTCCCGATCCACGACCACGCTTATGGCTGCTATTTTGGCTCCTGCTTTCTCCAGAACCTCGGCCGCGCGGAGGACGCTTCCGCCCGTCGTCGTCACGTCCTCGACGAGGAGGATTCTCTCCCCCGGCTTAACCTCTCCCTCGATCTGGCTCCCAGTGCCGTGACCCTTGGGCTTCTTCCTGACTATGACCAGGGGCTTTCCGGTCTCCAAAGCCAGCGCGGTCGCTATGGGGACGGCCCCAAGCTCCGGACCGGCAACGCGGTCGAAGTCTATGCCCCTCTCTTCGGCCGTTTCCCTCATCAGCCGTGCTATGAGCTTGAGCGCCTCCGGATTGGTGGAGAGCTTCTTGACGTTGATGTAGTAGTCGCTCTCCTTCCCGGACGTTAGTACGAAGTGCCCGAAGAGTACAGCCTCCTCGGAGAAGAACATCTCGATGAGCCTCTCCTTGAGCTCCCTCATATTGAACACCCTCGTGTAAATTTCTCCACCCATTGACTGAAAAATGGACAGGAAGCTTAAAAAAGTTGAGGCCAAGGTTAATAAGACCTGATGGTGAATGAACTACCATGACACCTGAGAAGGTCATCGAGTACTACTTCGGGATCATAACGGTCGTCGGGGGCATCTCAGTTCTTCTCGCCGTCAGGTACACCCTCCAGAGGTGGCGCTCCTTTCCCAAGAGCGGCTGGAAGGCCCAGGCCTTCGCGATGAGCATTTTGGGACTGGTCATAGCCTCGTTCCTCGAGTTTCCCTTCCTGGCGCTCCAAGCCTGGCTGGTTCTGGCTTTCGTCGCCGGTGTTGTGGAGGAGTCAGTAAAGCTGCTCCCCCTCAAGTTCTTCGAGCGCTTCCCAGACTGGCAGCGGTGGAAGCTCGTGATAGGGACTGGCCTGTTCCTCGGAATTACAGAGGGGATAATGTACACGGCCGGAATCTTCGCCCTGAACCAGGAACCCTACCTCGTGGCCGTGAGGATAGTGCTGATGGGACTCCACACGGTCTGGGCGGCCATTTCCGTTGGCTTCCTGCTGGGAGGGAGTGGAAGGGAGCGCTTCTCAGGACTGGCCTTCTCGATTACGGCCCATGCCCTCTACGACCTCCCCTCCCTGGCGGTGGTCGGGGGTTATTCAGGAAACGTGGCCGCTTTTCTCGCCGGAATATCAACACTCTTCATCTTGGCAACTCCAGTGATGGCCAAAAAAGCCGCTGAACTGGCCGGAAGGCTGATTCCCGAAGAGGAAGAAGGAACAAAGGAGGAAGGAACGGCCGAGGTCACCTCTTCGCCTTGAACCTCTCCTGGAACTCGTAGAGCTGGGCGATCCTCTCAATGGTGTCCGCTTCCTCCGGACTCTTGTCTTCTCTTAAGGCCACGTAGCGCGGGAAGCGAAGGGCAAAGCCGCTCTCGTACTTCGGGCTCCTTTGTATCTCCTGGTAGGTAACCTGGATAACGACCTTTGGCTCTATCTCAACGTACTTGCCCTCCTCGCGAACTATGAGAGGTTTGAGCATCTTCGTGAACTCCGCCAGGTCCTCGTCCGTGAATCCGCTTCCCACCTTTCCAACAGGGACGAACTCACCGCTGTGCGGGTCGAAAGCAGCCACGAGGAAGGAGCCGAGCAGGTGGGCACGCCTCCCCTCACCCCATTCGGCGCCTATGATGACCAAATCGAGATCCTCCATCGTGGGCTTTATTTTGAGCCACTTCTTGCCCCTGTTTCCGGGCTCGTAAACCGAATCCAGCCTTTTGGCCATCAGCCCCTCGTGGCCGAGTTCCAGGGCTTTCTTGTAGAACGCCTCTGCCTCTTCGGCGCTCTTAGTGACCAGCTGCTCCGCCAGCCTTATCCGCTCCCCCGGAGAAATTATCTCCTCCAGCTTTTCCCTGCGCTCCGAGAAGGGGGTGTCTATCAGCCCCTCACCATCGACGTAGAGGACGTCGAAGAGGTTCAGCTCAAGGGGGATTTTCTCTATCATCTCCTCGATGTTGTATTTCCTCCTAAACCTTCTCAGGACATACTGGAAGGGCCTCGGCTTCCCACCTTCGCCGACGGCAACGAGCTCGCCCTCCACTATCGCCTTTTCGGCCTTTAAGCTCTCCCTCACCGCCCGGACTATCTCTGGAATCGAGCGGGTGACGTTCTCCAGCCGACGGGAGTATATCACGACCCTATCGCCATCCTTGTGAACCTGAACGCGAGCGCCATCGTACTTAATCTCGAACGCCGCCTTCCCACCCATTTCCGCCAGGGCTTCCTTCACGCTCGCCGCGTTCTGAGCCAGCATCGGCCTTATGGGCTTGCCCACCTGGATTCTGACCCTGGATAGGCCCTCGTTGCCCTCGAGCTTCGCTATCTTGGCCACGTGGCCAAAATCGCTCGTCAGCATATAGGCCCGCTCAACAAGCTCGGGCTTCACCTTGAAGGCCTCGGCTATCGCATCGCGCAGTATGCCCTCCGCGACGCCTGTTCTCATTGTTCCCAGGACGGTTCTGGCCAGATACTTACCCTCCTCTGGCTTGGCGTCCATAAAGAGGTTGGCCAGATACTTCATCTTCCTGTCCTGGCTCCCCTCCCCCTGGGCCTCGGCTATTTTGACGAAGGTGTCGTAAACGCGCTTTATCGTCAGCGGCTGGGAGAAGAAGCTCCTCTGCTTTTTCTTTTTCAGGGCCAGGGCAACGCTCTCGCCGAGATCACCGGTGTCCTTAACTGAGTTCTCGATTTCCCTCTCGGAGACGCCGGTGGCGATGGAAACGGACTTTATGAGGAGCTTCTCACCTACACCAAGCTCCCTCTCGTCCCAGTCTGGGAAGACCTTGCCAAGGATAAGGTATGGAACGACCTCAAGAACGTCGTCCGGCGTTTTCCTCAGGAACTCCGCCACAAAGCGGGTCTTGAGGGTCTTGAGGGTGGTCTTCTCCAGTCTCCTGTACAGCTCCGTCAGCTCGGAGTATTTCATCTCTCACCACCTGAAACACAATGAGGAAAAGGAGGATAAAAGGTTAGCCCACCCACCTGCCCACCCTCGGCTTTCCCTCATGTATTCCGGCCACGTCATAGGGCAGGCCGAGATCAGAGAGGAGGGCTTTAGTGTTCTCAAGCTCCTTCTCCCGGACGAGTGCAAAGAGACCCCTGCCGAGCATTATCATCGAGCTGGGGTTCGAAAGATGCCTGTCAAACTCCCTCGCGACCTCTAAGAGCTCTCCTTCCAGGAGGCCCGTTCTCTCGGCAAAACCCCTCGCGAGAACCATCAGTCTCTCCGGCCTTGGGTCTCTGAGGAGGGAATCCAGCGCTTTCCTTCCTTCAACCTCTATCGCCTTAACGACGTCCCCATCGAGGATTTCCTTCGTTGAGAGCCTTCCCAGGGGCACGACGAGGACCTTGTAGTCCTCAAAGAACAGGTTGTCCACCACGCCGATTCCGGGGCCACCGGCCTTGACGCGAACCTCAATTCCGCCGGCAAGCTGGGCTATCACGTCGCCTAGACCGCCCCTGTGCTTCACCTCGACCTCGTGGGCAAGTTGAGAGGCCTTAAGCCACGTCCCGCCGAAGACGTAGCTCAAAGCTAAGGCCGTTCCCAGGGCCCCGCCGGCGCTGTTTCCGAAGCCGTAGCCGTTCGGGAAGTCGAAGTACTGCCAGATTTCGACCTCGCCAAGGAAGTCGTTGGGGACGAGCCTCTCGGCGACGGAGTAGCTGATAATCGCCTCCTCCCCCTTCACGGGTTCGCCGTTGAAGGCGATGTGTATGTGCTTCTCGAGCGTTCCGGTTTCCACGCTAACGAAGACGTTGGTTCCCTTGTCGAGGTTTATTCCAGCGCCGAGCGAGCCGGCCTTAAGCGGGTCATCGTGAAAGAGGGGAACGAAGAATGCCGTTATGTGAGCCGGAACGAAGGCCCTGATGAGCATGACACCACCTCCCGCTGGAGTTCAACGGAGGGCTTTTAAACCTTCAGAAGAGCGGAAAAATGGGAGAACGGAAGGGTTCACTCCTCAACCACGTAGACCGGCACCTTTCCGTGCGGTATGCCGTACTTCTTCCCGTACCACTCGCTGAGGACGTACCAAGCCGCCACGAGGAGGACGAAGCCAAGGGGCAGGAGGATTATCCAGCTCCTAACGCCGAGGCCGAAGAGCACGTAGAGGACAGCGCCTATCGATGCGACGGTGAGGGCATAGGGTATCTGCGTGGTTACGTGGTCTATGTGGTCCGAGCCGGAGAACATCGAACTCATGATGGTTGTGTCGCTTATCGGGGAGCAGTGGTCGCCGAAGATCGAGCCGGTGAAGGTCGCTCCGATGGTTGCGAAGACTATCTCGTTGACCTGACCGTTGGTGAAGGCGAGGCTGAGCTGGACGCCGAGCGGGACCATTATGGCGAAGGTTCCCCAGCTGGTTCCTGTGGTGAAGGCAACGAACATAGCCGCGAGGAACATTATGAGGGGCATCCATGGGCCGAGGTCGGCGCCAGAACCTGTGGCAAGGTCTATTATGTACGTGCCCGTCCCAACGGCCTCAGCCGCCGTGCCAAGGCTCCAAGCGAGGACAAGAATTGTGTTGGCGAAGAGCATCTGCTTCATTCCCCTGATTACCGTGTCCTCCCATTCTTCGATGGTCATCTTCTTCCTGCCGAGGAGCATTATGCTGGCGACGAGGACCATCGTGAAGCTTCCCCAGAGGAGTGCCGTTGCAGCGTCGGCCTCACGGAACGACTCCACAAAGCCGTAGTTGAGGAAATTCACGCCGAATGGGTTCTCAAGCTCCGTCCACCAGCCAAGATCCTGACTGTAGGCTTCGAGGTTCGCGGCACCGGTGTACCAGAGGCCGAGCATCGATACCGCAACGAGGACAAGGATCGGTATGACGAAGTCCCAGAGGCTACCGGTTTCCTTCGGCATTCCAAGGTCCACCTCGGTGGTCATGAGCGGCTTTGCCCCGTCGCGGAGAACCTTGCCTTCCTTCCTGGCGCGCATCTCGGCCTTGAGCATCGGACCGTAGTGCCTGTGGGTGTAGGCCACGATGAAAACGAGTATTATCGCGAGTATCGAGTAGAACCTGAAGGGAACGCTGGAAAGCCATGCATCGTAGGAATTGTACGACACTCCAAACCCATCGAAGCCCTTTCCGATCATAGCCAGCTCATAACCGATCCAGGTCGAGATAAGCGCCAGGCCAGCGACCGGCGCGGCGGTTGAGTCGTCTATGTAGGCCAGCATCTCCCTCGAAACGCGCGTCCTGTCGGTGATGGGCCTCATGGTGTTTCCGACGATGATGGTGTTGGTGTAGTCGTCGAAGAAGACGAGAACGCCCATCAGCCAGCCGAGGACAGAGGCGCCCCTGCTCGTTTTAACCCTCTTTGCGAGGGCTTTGGCAAGGGCATGCACCCCACCTGACTTGTAAATCAACCCAACGCCCGCGCCTATGAGGAAGTCGAAGATGAGTATCCTGGCGTTCCAGTCGCTGGTTACGCTACCCACGACCCATTCCAAGCTTTGGGTGGTTCCCGTTACCGGGTTCCAGCCCGAGACCATCAGGCCCCCAATCCAGACGCCTGCGAAGAGAGCCAGAACGACCCTCTTCGTCCATATCGCCAGTATAATAGCCACCAGGGGCGGTAGCAGAGACAGTATTCCAAAGTCCGACACGGTTTCACCTCCACGGGTTTTGAACCAATGAATATCCGTCAAATATAAGCTTTTCCAAAAATACTTACTGACATTCTGGTGATTCATCGAAAATGCTGCTACGCTTCCACGAGCCTACATGGTCCCTAAAGTGCTGTATAGTGAACATTAGTGTACCCCTGCCTTATAGGATACCTTCAGGTACATTAATGCGCACTCAAGACATAAAAACCTTTCCCAGAAAAAGATTCAGCCAACCCCAAGATACCATTAAAAAACACAAGACGAAACAGGTTCACATAGAAAAGTAATTGAAACGTGAAAAAATGTTCAGAAAGAAGACTCGAGAAGGGCCCTGAGCCTGGCGAAGTCCTTCCTCAGCTCCTCCCTTATGGGCGGCCGGTAGAGGGCAGCTGCCGGGTGGTACATCGGCATTATGACGATTTTCCCGAAGAGCGTTCTTGCCTCGAAGGTCTTTCCGTGTATCCTACTTATCGGCTCGGGCTCAAAGCCGAACTTCTCGAGTATGTAGCGCATCGAGTGCCTGCCCAGCGGAACTATCACCTTTGGCCGGATAATGTCTATCTGCCTGTCGAGGTAGGGGGAGCAGGCCTTGATTTCCTCCTCGGTCGGGTCGCGGTTTTCAGGAGGGCGGCACTTTACGATGTTTGTTATGTAAACCTCCTCCCTGCTCAGGCCTATCTCGGCCAAAAGCTCGTCGAGAACCCTTCCAGCTCGCCCGACGAAGGGGAGGCCTTTCTGATCCTCCCAGTAGCCCGGTGCTTCACCAACGAACATGACCTTAGCGTCGTAGCTTCCAGCGCCGGGAACGGCGTTCGTCCTGAGCTCCCCGAGTGGACACTTCCTGCAGGCCCTTATCCTCTCCTCGAGCTTCTTCATGAGTTCTTCCTTTCCCATGGCCATCACGCGAGGGTCTTCTGGCTCAGGTAAGCCTTCAGAAACTCGACCCAGGCGGTGTAGTAGCCCTTCTCGTAGTCGTCCCTGAAGTCGTGCTCAAGGATACCCTCGAAGTGCTCAAGGAGCTTTTCGGCCTTCTTCCGGTCGTGCTCCCTGATGAGCTGGACTATCAGCGAGTCCGGGTCGTTGTCTTTTATTGCGCTGAGGAAGCCGTTTATGGCCTTCCCATAGCCCCTTCCCCACTCATCGGAGCCGGCCATTTTCTGGAGCTTCTCCAGGTGTCCCTTAGCACGGGAAAAGTCCCTCTTGAGGAGCGCCCTGAGGAACATCTCCATTCTCATTTCTCTCGCGGGCATTCCACCACCTCCCCCCTGTAGTCGGGCGGGCTTTTAACGGTTTCCACCCATTGCCCAGATATGCCCCATACCTATGCAGGAAAACTTTCATATTTACGCAAAAGCTTTTATACTCCGAAATTGGAGGGATAAGCAGACAGGTGGAAGTCATAACGTTGAGGTGGAGAGCATGGCGGAAAGTATTGGTGAAGTTCCCAGCGGCGAGAAAGAATTCGCCGAATCAACCCGAAGGATTAGAGACATCATTGAGTTCCCTGAAATAACAGAGGAAGAGTTCGAGACCATGCTCAAGAGTGCGAGCAGGGCCTACGGAGGCCCCCTGCCGCACAGAACGTACTCACTCTGTCCCGAGACGAGGAGGGTCGTTCCGGCCCTCGTGTGGGAGAAGGGCGGCAAGGTCTGGATAACCAAGCGTTGTCCCGAGGGCATGATAACCGATGTCTACTACGAGAGCGTCGAGCAGTACTACCGCTTCCAGCGCTGGAGGTTCGACTTCAAGCTCAAAAGCTTCAACGTCGAGAACACCGGCGCCAACTGCCCCTTAGACTGCGGTCTCTGCGCGAGACACCGCTCTCACACGAACCTGCTCAACATCGTGCTCACAAACCGCTGTAATTTGAGCTGCTGGTACTGCTTCTTCTACGCCAAGGAGGGCCAGCCGATTTACGAGCCGACCCTCGAGCAGATTAGAATGATGCTCCGCAACGCCAAGAAGCAGTACCCGGTCGGAGCCAACGCCGTCCAGCTCACCGGAGGCGAGCCTACCCTCCGCGAGGATCTCATTGAGATAATCAAGATCGCCAAGGAAGAGGGCTACGACCACGTCCAGCTCAACACCGACGGAATAAAGCTCGCCTTCGAGCCGGAGCTGGTAAAGAAGATTCGCGAGGCGGGCGTTAATACCCTCTACATGAGCTACGACGGAATGACGCCCCAGACCAACTGGAAGAACCACTGGGAGGTCCCACTCATCTTTGAGAACGTCAGGAAGGCCGGAGGGCCGGGGATAGTCCTCGTGCCCACCACCATAAGGAACGTGAACGACCACGAACTCGGGGCCATGATAAACTTCGCCCTCAACCACCTCGACATCGTCAGGGGTGTGAACTTCCAGCCCATTTCCCTCGTCGGAAGGGTCCCAAGGAAGGAGCGCCAGCGCTTTAGGATAACAATTCCTGGAGCGATAGCAAGGATAGAGGAACAGACCAACGGTGCAATAGCTATGGACGACTGGTACCCGATTCCGATAGCCGGACACATAGCCCGCTTTTTTGAGGCCTTCACAGGCTCGCGCTACTACATGACGAGCCACTACTGCTGTGGAGCCGCAACCTACGTCTTCCTCGACCGCGAGAACAAGAGGGTGGTGCCAATAAGCAGGTTCCTGGACGTTGAAGGCTTCGTAGAGTATCTCGAGACCAGGGCCGAGGAGATAGAGAAGTGGAAGAGCCTCGGGAGGCTCCAGAAGCTCAAGCTCGGGGCGGAGATATTCATGAAGTTCAAGAGCTTCTACGACGACAGGTACGCTCCCAAGGGCGTGAAGGTGCTCGACCTCATAAAGAACGCCTTCATGTACGGCAACTACGATGCCCTCGGCAAGTTCCACAAGAACGCCCTCTTCCTCGGAATGATGCACTTCATGGACGAGTACAACTACGACGTGGAAAGGGTCGAGCGCTGCGTCATACACTACGCGATGCCCGACGGCAGGGTGGTGCCCTTCTGTACGTTCAACGTGATCCCGGAGCTCTACCGCGACAAGGTCCAGTCCCAGTTCAGCTACACCTGGGAGGAGTGGAAGACGATGCACCCCGACTGGGAGTACCACCGGGACAAGTACGTCAGAACCAAGGAGTTCGTGGAGAAGATGAGGAACAGCGAGCTCTACAGGAAGACCTACATCGACATAGAGGACTACTTCGGGGTGAAGGGGTGATGGTGATGGACAGGGTGAGCGGAAAGCGCCTCCTGAGGCTGGAGTTCAGGTTCGCCCGGGCCACGCCCGACGATGCCAGGGTCGTACAGTACGAACTCCTCAAGGACGAGAGGGTCTGGAGGGCCTTCATCAACGGCTACGCCAAGAACGGGTTCGTGGTATTCGACGAGGAAGCCCTGCCGAGGGAGGAGCTGCTCGAGAAGCTCAAGAGCCTGGAGCCGGAGGTTGTCGGTGAGGTCTACCTCACCGTCGAGGAGCTTATCGAATCGAGCTACTCCTGGAACAACGTCATGGGGCAGGTCTGAGGCCCGCCCTCTTTTTCTTCCCCTAAGAACAGAAGGGGATCAGCGCAGCTCTATTCTCGCCCTGCCCTTGAAGTCCGGCTTCTTCAGCTCGAAGCTAACGATTCCGCTGAACGCGCTCAGGTCAATGACGTTTCTTCCCGCCCTCACCTCAAAGGTCTCGGCAACGGACTCCCCAGGCGGCAGGGACAGGTCGTACTCGTAGACCGTCAGCAGGTTGTCCCGGTGGAGGTGGAGAACCATTCTCGGCTCGCGGTGGCCGTCGAGGGGGATTCCTCCGAAGGTTCCGGCCCCGAGGTTTTTCGCGGCACTCGGAAGGGACAGGGGCAGGGAGAAGCTGACCGATGGCGGCCGTTCCTGGAGTATTTTTTCGTCAAGAACCACTATATCCCTGTTCCCAGTGTCGAAGGGCGTCGCCTCAGTTGCCCCGGTGTTCGGGGCGCTGTTCGTCGCGACGAGGAGCTTCCCGTCCATCTTCTCGATGCTCGTCACCCTCGCCCCGAGTGCACCGACTATCTTCACCATCGGGGGAGCGACGTAGAGCAGAACGCTCGGCCCAACCACCGTGTTGGTGGTCCACCAGTCCATTCCGTCGGAGCCAGGCCTGTAAACCGCGTCGTGGTGGGCGTTGAAGGCCGTTAGTATTCCTCCACCCACGTTAATCGCGTTCACCCTGAAGGGGGCATAGAAGGTGTAGAAGTCGAGGAGGCGGAAGAAGGTGAACTCCTCACCCATCAACGGATTACCCGCTATTATCCCCCCGCGGACGAACGCAAAGGCGCGGTTGTAGGCGGAGGCCATCGCCCCCAGCTCGGGCCTTATGTAGGGCCTTCCATCGGCACTTTCGGCCACTCTGAAGGACTCCCAGCGGCCGCTTATCAGGTCGAGGGCCTTAATCCCCCTCAGCCCGCCCGTGAAGTTGTTGCCAACCCCGAAGAAGACCGAATCGTGGACCCTAGTTCCCTTGGGGGAAGGCTCATGAAGGAGCGCCTCGGCCCGTCCGGTCCTCCTGTCCAGGGCGTAGACGCCGAGGTTAGCGTGGCCGTCCTCCCTCGCGAGTAGAAGCCTGTCGTTGTAGGGGTCGTAGATTAAATCGCTCACCTCCCCAGCCCAGTCGGTCTCGTGGTGTATAGAGTCCCTCCAGAGGAGCTTCACCGTCCCCTCGGAGGTGTCGTAGGCGTGGACGTGGGAGTACTTGTTGTTGAAGAGTATCCTCCTCTCGCGGTAAACGGCCGGAGCGTGAACCCAGCCCCCGAAGTATATGAACTCATCGACCGTCTCGACGGCGTTGTAGGTGTCGCCACCGCTGGTCGGTGCCGGGCCAACGAGGGTGAAGTCGTAGACCCTCTCGTCCCCGCCCTTCAGGTCGATGAAGTGCGCCTCCGCCTCGAAGGCGAGCGTGTAGTAAAGCACACCGTCGTGGTACCTCAGGCCGAAGATCCCGCCGCTGCCCCACTCGGGGCCGTACCTGCCGGGAAAACGATAGTTCCCCAGGAGCATAACACCACCGGTGATAATGGGGGCCGAGGTTTTATCCCGCTTTCGGTTCGAGGGGCTTTTAAGGAGAATGGCACTAAGCTAAACCATGAACCCATATCGAGGACTTGCCATAATCTTCGGCTTCTACGCCCTGGGCGAGTTCACGAGCTTCGCGCTCAACCTCACGATACCCGGGAGCGTCCTCGGCATGCTCTTCCTCCTTGGGGCGCTCCTCACCGGTGCCGTGAAGCTCGACTGGGTCGAGGACGAGGCGGAGCTGTTCATAAGGAATATGAGCGTCATGTTCGTGCCTCCGGGGGTGGGAATAGTGAGCTACATCGGGCTGATAAAGAGCCAGCTGCTTCCAATCTCCGTCTCCCTCCTCCTGAGCTTCCTGATAACGCTCCTCGTCACGGCGAAGACCGTTGAACTCCTCAGGAGGAATGAACCATGAACCCGCTGGGGATAACCCTCACCCTTGTGGTCTTCTACCTGTTCTCGGAGCTCCACTCCAGGAGGAGGGCGTTCTACACGAACCCTGTTCTCCTCTCCATAATCACGATAGCGGTTATCCTGAAATGGTTCGGAATCCCCTACGGGAGCTACATGGAGAGCGCGGCTATACTTAAGTTCCTCCTCGGGCCGGCCGTTGTTAGCCTTGCGGTTCCGGTCTACAAGGGCAGGGAGACGATAAGGGCATACTCAAAGGAGATAGCCCTGGGGATAGCCGTCGGTGGCACTGTTGCAATCCTCAGCGCCTTTTACATCGCCGAGCTCCTCGGCGGAAGTGAAGAAGTTCTCCTCAGCATAGCACCGAAGAGCGTGACGACGGCGATAGCGATAGGGATAAGCGACAAAATCGGCGGGATACCCTCCTTAACGGCCGTTCTCGTCATAACAACCGGCCTTCTCGGCAACGCCTTTGCCCCGGAGCTCCTCAACCTTTTCAGGGTGAGGGACAGAATAGCTAGGGGTCTCGCGACGGGAGTGAGTTCGCACGGCCTCGGGACGGCGAGGATAATACTGGAGGACGAGCTGGCGGGGGCTGTGAGCGGACTGGCGATGGCACTAAACGGAGTCTTTACCGCCCTCCTTCTTCCCCATCTCATCGAAATCCTCAAGTAGGCACTCGCTTATCCTGAGCCTGTCCTTGGCGTCGAGGAAGAGGGTGAAGTCTCTCTTGGCTATCCTGTCGGAGATGGGGGCGTGCTCAACGAGGAAGGCTATTATCTCGGCCGTACTGTAGGGAACCTTTATCCCGAGCTCATCGGCCTTCTCAAAGAGCCTGTCAGGGACGGAGAATATGTCCTCTCCCCTCTTCACCTCGACGCTGACCTTGGCGTTTATCTGCTCCCATATGAGGATAGTGTTCCTGGCCTTCTCGATCTTGTCCAGGGCGCGCCTCTCGAGAATGCTAACGTTGGCCCTGCTCGTGCCGAGGAGCTCGGCAATCTCGCTCTGCTTGAGCCCCCTGGCGCGGAGGCGGAGAATCTTAATCTGCTGCTCGGTGAGAAAGCTCCTCGCCGACATTTTAAACACCACAGTTTAACAAGGCACCGATGGTTAAAAGTTTTTCCGCGGAAAGGATAGGGCTGACTGCCGGGAAAGCGACTCAAAAAAGCGATTTCTGGTGGTCCCGCGGCCCGGATTTGAACCGGGGACCTGCGGATCTACAGTCCGCCGCCGCTCCCAGGCTAGGCTACCGCGGGACCCGTGCCCGTTCCATAGTGTCCCGGGTAGGTTTATAAATTTTTCTCCCGAGTTAGGTGGGGTGAGGACATGAAGCTCTACGAACCCGTTACCCTCGCGATGCCCCTGGCAAGAAAGCTCGGCGAGTTCATCGTGGAGAAGGGCCGACTGCCGAACGGAGAGGAGCTTAGGGCGGTTCTTCGCGAGATGGGCCTGGAGGAGAGCTGCCTTGACAGGAGCATGGCGGTGTTCCGGAGCAGATTCCTGGTGGCCATAGCGTTCCCCAGGGAAACGGTGGTCATCGACGTCATACCCTCGAGCGGAGAGCTGAGCGACGCGCTGGAGGTCATAGCGTACCGGGATAGGAAGCTGGAATCGTTCATCGTCGAGATAGTTCCTGCCAACGACCTCGAGTACGAGGGAAACATAGGGATCGAGCCCGTGATAATAAACGAGAAAAACCTCACGCTTGAGAGCAACCCTGTTCTGGGCCACTTCGAGGAGGACGGTGAGGGCCTCTTCCTTGTCATAGACCCAAAGACCCACGAGCGCTGGAAGAGCGAGGGAGACGTCCACGTCTGTCCCATCTGCGGTGGAGAGCTCGCCTGGAAGGGGAAGAAAGCCTACTGCAGGGACTGCGGCTATGGGGTGAAGGTGGTGGGAGAATGAGCAGGGCAATCAAAACCCAGCTCGTTAGGTACTCCAGAAAGGCCCACGAGCGCGGTTTGACGGCCGCCTTTGGCGGAAACCTGAGCGTCAGGAGCGGGGGTCTCGTTTTTATCAAGGCCACAGGGGCAGTGATGGACGAGATGACTGGAGAACAGGTGGCGGTGGTGAGCATAGATGGAAACCAGATTTCGGGAGTTAGGCCTTCCTCCGAGTACAGGCTCCACCTGGAGGTCTACAGGAGGAGGCCCGACGTCAGGGCGATTGTTCACCTGCACCCGCCGTACGCCATAGCGGCCTCCACCACGGTGGACGTGGAGCTACCGGTAATAACGCCGGAGGCAGAGATATACCTAAAAAGGATTCCAGTAGTCCCGTTCAGACCCGCGGGAACCCAGGAGCTGGCGGAGGTTGTTGCCGACGCCCTCTGCCACGCCGATGCGGTGATAATGGAGAGGCACGGCACGGTTACGGTCGGGAGAAGTCTCAGGGAGGCGTTCTACAAGGCGGAGCTCGTTGAGGAGAGCGCGAAGCTCTGGTACCTGAGCAAAAGGGACAAGTGAAGGAGCAGAAACACATAAATGAGCGTAAAAAGGAAACGCTCACTTCACCTGCTCGAGGGCGCCGAGAACCTCCCAGATGATGGTCCTCGTGTGCATCGGCATGTTCGGGTCCTCGCTGATCTCCTCGAGGATTGCTATGGCATCGGCCGCTCTAACGGCCGGCTCCTTGCTCTCGTCGAGGAGGACCTCGATGGCCTGCTCGGCGGCGCGCCTGATGTTCCTCGGGACGACCGTGTCCTGGACGACCTGCTCCTTGAGAACCTGCACAATCTGCTGAATCAGCTCGCTCATTCTATCACCCCCTTTTCTAAAGAATTGTTACTAAAATCCTCCCGGATTATCTTAAGCTTTCCTAACTAAAAAGCTTTTCGGTCAATGTCGAAACCGGAGGAAGGAAAGGGTTAGAACTCAACACCTTTCCTAGCCAGGATCCCCCTCTGGTAGGGGTGCTTCACCTCCCTCATCTCCGTCACGTAATCGGCAAGCTCGAACAGCTCCTCAGGACAGTAGCGGCCGGTCAGAACCAGCTCAGTGTTGGGGGCCTTGTTTTTGATCATCTCCCTAACCTCCCCCACATCGAGCATGCCGAAGCCCATGGCGACGCAGATCTCGTCGAGAACCACTAGGTCCCATTCCCCGCTCGAGACAACTTCCTTCGCGCGCTGGAGAGCTTTTTTGGCCGCCTCTATGTCGTCGGGCTCGGGCTTGCCGTGGACGAACTTTGGAAGGCCAAAGGACTCTATGACCGCGCCGCACTCCGCTATCTTCTTCTGCTCGCCGTACACATCGGGAGCCTTCATGAACTGGAGGATTATCACCTTTCCGCCGGAGCCGAGCATCCTCACGGCGAGGCCGAAGGCCGCGGTGGTCTTCCCCTTCCCGTTGCCGGTGTAAATGTGAACCAGGCCGAGCTTGTCTTTCCAGGACATTGACCTTCACCGGGTGGATATAATTGCCAGGGGTTTTAAGAGTGTTGGGTATGCTCAGGGAATTGGTCAAACTAGTGAACATCCCATCACTAGTGACGGGCCGTCACTTCCACAGTATGTAGGACGGCCGGGTACTAGACACATCAAAGTGTTCACCATTTCTCCCACTTTTTTCAGTATCCGCCAGTTTAGAAGGGTACACCCACAAAAGGGTCCCTGTGCTGGAAACCTTCAGACAGTAACGCCCGTGAAGTTGGCTTTGGAAGCTTTTTATTCGGGGAGAACAGTAATTCTGGGGCCGGGGCCGGGATTTGAACCCGGGCTAGGGGATCCACAGTCCCCTGTGCTGACCAGGCTACACCACCCCGGCCATCGCTAAAAGCTTTTGGGTTAGCTTTATAAAGTTTTCGACGGAACGGGCTGAAAGAGGGAGCAGAGACCTTTTACTTACCCCAATCCCAGGCTTAATGTCCCTTTCACCAAAACGAAAACGGTACGGAGGTTTAGGGATGAAAGCCAAGCGCGAGGCGCTCACGAGTCTCTTCACGGCGATGAGAGATGGAAAAGTAGACGAGGACATTATAGACCTTCTCCTGCTCATCAACTCCATCAAGGGAATCTACACCACCTCCTCCTGCTCGGGGAGGATTGGAATCCTCGAAGAACCGGCCCTTGGCGCGAAACCCCTCTCAAGGTGGCTGATAAAGGTTCACCGCGAGATGACGTTTGAAGAGGCAGATGAAGCGCTCAAAAAGGCAGAAAAAGGACTCATCTTCCTCAAGAGCCAGCCCCCGATTTTCCACGTCGTCGCCGAGGACCTGGAGAAGGCAAAGAGACTGCACGAGCTCGGCCTGGCGAGCGGCTTCAAGTACACGACCTTCAAGGTAATTTCAAACCGCTACCTCGTCGAGATAAACGCCACCGAGTATTTGACGGCCCCGCTCGGCAGGGACGGGAGAATACTGGTAGGCGAAGAATACCTACGCTTCGCGGTTGAGGTAGGCAACTCGATGCTGAAACGCTCAAAGGGCAGGCTTCCGAGGCTTGGGGAAAACTTCAGAAAACTGAGGAAAGAGCTTGGCAAAGACGAGCTGTTCTACGAGCTGGCCGGGAAGTTCGAGATAGAAAAGGAACGGAAACTGCCTTGAGCTAACGCATCTCGTTCCACTTGGGGTTTCCGTAGCGCTCCTCTATCAGCTTTTCCGCCAGCTCAAGCTCGTAATTCGTTAGCTCCCCCTCTTCCAGCTCGAACGCGGTAAAGAACTTGTCCTTCAACAGCTCGTAGGCCTCCCAGCGGTTCAGCCGTACTCCCTCGCGCTCAAGGGTTGTTACGCGCTCCCAGATGCTTGAAACGCCCTTGTCGGCGAGCTTTGCTTTGGAAACCCTCAGAACCTTCGCGAGGACTTCAACGCGCGTCGCGTACATGAATGTGCCGTGCTGAAGGATTATCCCTTTTCTACGCGTCTGGGCCGAACCGCTTATCTTTTTCCCGTTGGCGACTATATCGTTCAGTCCAGAGAAGCCAGCGTTCAGGCCGAGCTCCCTCAGGGCATCTACCAGGGGGCCAGCTAAATAGCGGTAGCTATCCTCGACGTTCCTGAGCATTGGATGGTGGTCCTCGCCGACGACCACCGAGTAGGTTATCTCCCCGAACTCGTCGTGGAAGACGCTTCCTCCACCAGTTATGCGCCTGACGACTGGAATCCCAAGCGCTCTGGCCTCCTCGAGGTTCACGTCGTGTATTACACTCTGGAATCGGCCGATAGTTACCGAACTCGGCGAGAAGGCGTAGAGTCTAACGGTGTCAGGAACCTTCCCCTCTATTCTGGCACGCATTATCGCCTCGTCTATCGCCATCTGAACCTCGGGTCGGGCAACTATGAGTGGAATGAACCTCATAACGACCACCAAGGTTAAAAGGTTGAGCAAGTTTTTAAGCCCAGCGATGATGAGGCCCAAGCCCTTCCGAGGTGACGATGAGGAGAGCGGTCACCACTGAGCGGATAGAAACTTTGCCTCCGCAAAGTTTCATCAAAGTTCGTGATTTCTTCGTGGAGATCTCTTGAGTGGGGTTTTCTTTATTTTCTGAACCTCTACCAACGCTCGTTTTTGATAGGGGTTTGCTTTTTGGATAAGCGCCCTTCGGGCGCTGGGAATAGAAACCCCCCCACGAACCAATTATGGAGTAGTTCCCAAAAAAGCTCCAAGTCAAGTAAACCCAAAATTAACCAGACAAACTCAATAAGAATCACGACTCCCACAAAAGAAGCAGAGAAATTTCAAAGGTTTGAGGGTACGAAGCAAGCTTTGACAAAGCTCCACCAAAGAGTTCGTAGCTCTTTGCAGCAGATTTTCATCAAGAATTTGTTAGGCAGGGTTCGTGGGGGTGTGGGGGCGAAGCCCCCCGGAGTTTTAAGAAAAAGCGGGGTCGTGGGGCGAAGCCCCACTCCGGGGGTTTAAGAGTACAGAGAGATAAGGGGGCGGAGCCCCCTTGTCTTTCGTAAGGTCAGGGGCCGATTAGCTCATCACGGATCAGATACCTACCCTCACATCATCCCAGGCCCAGGCTTTCCCGGATTTCCAGCGGTATGAGTCCTATCTTCGGAAGCACCAGCAAAGCTTTGTCCTCGACGGCGTAGGCCGGGACGCACGGCACCATACCGTAGGGGGTCGGGTATTCGGGGTCGGGCGCCCAGTTGTTGTCGCCCCATGTGAGGAAGCACTTCTCGGTCTTACCTCCGAGATTCACCTCACTTATCGCCCTCACCCGGTGGATTATCGGGTACTCATAGCCCGGGCGCTTGTAGACTATGACATCGCCCACGTGAACGTCGTCTATGTTTTCCTCACTTATGCCCTTCAGCAACACGACGTCGCCGCGGTAGAAAACCGGCTCCATCGAGCCACTAACCACTATGACCAAGGGCGAATCCGTGTGAAGGGCAACCTTAAGGCCGAACTGAAAGATGAATACCACTATGATAGCTATCAGTATCCACGCCGCGTCCCTTTTCCAGTCCTCCATTTCAGCGCCTCCATCAGCGTGCTTATTCTCACGGGTATGGCACCTATCGCGGTGCAGGTTTCAAGGCTCACCCTTCTCCCCGTTACGTCCATGTGGTAGCGGGCCAACTTAAAGATTTCCTTCGGAAGGCCATGCCTGCCGAGACCTATCAGGAGCAGAAAGCTCTCCCCACGAACCGCCCTCTCGGCAAGCTCAAGGGGCGTTATCTCCTTCTCAGCACCGGGCTTCCTCGTGGTGGCAACTGGCGTTCCGAACTGCGGCGGGAAGCCCCTCCTAGGAAAGTCGAGGAGGTGAAACCTGTTCCCCTCGGCCAGCTCGAGGAGGTACCTCCCACCCTCGCCTATCGTGGTGTGGCCGCTTATCTCCTCCGCGACATCTATGGGCCTGCCCTCGAACGGAAAGCCAACGAGGGCCAGATGAAAGCCGTAAGCGTAAGCTATCGGGCCAGCGCGGGCTATGGCGCGGAGATGGGCCTCGTGGAGCCTCTTCGGGTCGTAGGTGTTGTACAGAGCCATCGTCAGCATTGCCATGGTTGGGGATAACCAACAAACCTTTATAAGGATTTAGAACGAATCAAAAAGTTAGTATGACGACGCGAGAAGAGATAGAGATGCTCATTCGCAGGGGCTATTATGATGAAGCTCTCTCCGAGGTTGAAGAACTGGAGGACCCAATGGACAGGGTAGAGGTTTTGACGGACATCGCTGTTGTCATTCATCAGAGGGGCGGACCGGAGGACTGGATACCCAGCCTTATAGAGGACGCAATGTACATAGCTAAGAAGCTCAAGGATCCGGCCCAGAAGGCCGTGGCGTATTCTGTCATAGCCTCAGCCCTGGGGATAATAGGATACGAAGACGACGCCATGGACTTCTTCGGCAGGGCCCTCGACATAACCGACGACATAAAGAACCCGATAGAAAAAGGAATCGTTCTCTCGACCCTGGCCTACCATCTGGCCGTTGGGGGCTACCCTGAGAGCGCCCTGGAGGTTTTCAACGTCGCCTTTGACACGATAATAGGGGCCGAGATACCCTACACCCACAAGGTGGACGGGATAATAAGAATAGCCGAGTTGATGGAGAAGGCCGGAGACGCGCTTCCCTCAAGCAAAGCCCTGGAGTTCTACAAGATGGCCTTTGATATATTTGACAAACTCCACGTGAACCAGCGCGCGGCGGTTGTTGAGAAGAAAATCGATCTGGCCAAGACCGTCTACGAAGTTGGATTGCCCGAAGTGAGGGAGTCCCTGCTGAAGGGACGCTACCACTACGCCCTGGCGATAGTAGAGAAGAAGTACCATGGAGTCACAAGGTTAATCGGGGAACTTGAGATCTCCCTCTGGATGAAGAGGGTGAACAACTCCGAGTACTTAGATGTAGTGGACCGTGCCTTTGTAAAATGCGAGAACCCCGTCTTCACCGAGGCAAACGTTCAAAAGATAGCCAGCCTGCTGACTGAGATAGGCAGCCTCTCCCGGGCCCTTGAGTTCGCCATGGAAATACGGGACAACCGCAAGAGGAGCGAGGCACTCAAGGCCATAGCGGTTGAGCTGGCCAAGAGGCACGAGTTTGAAGATGCCAGAAAGGTAGTTGAGGGGATTCCAGATCCGGAAATCAAGGCGGAAGCCCTGACCGAGGTCGCGGCCATAGAGGAGAGCGTCTGAGGTGATCCGATGATTTTTGATGCACACTCCGATTTGCCCACACTTATTTACGGTGAGCGGAAGGCAGAAAAAACTCGCATCCTGGAGGAGAACTTCGGGCGCTTCTTCGCCCCGGGAATAGGCGCGAGGGTCATGGCGATATGGACAAGGCCAGAGAGGCGGGGCGATGCTACTGTTTACGGCCTCGAGGTCCTCAACGCTTTTCTGAAGGACGTAGAGGAGAGCGAGCACTTCGAGCTCGTGAAAAACGTTGGAGAGATGGGGAAGGCCATCAGAGAGGGAAGGGTCGCCCTCTGGCTCGGCCTGGAGGGAGGGGAACCCATCGGAGAGAGCCTCGACCTCCTCGAGGTCTTCCATCGCCTTGGACTGAGGGTTCTGACGCTCACCTGGAGCCTGAGGAATGCCATAGGTGACGGGGTCTTCGAGAGAACCAACGGCGGGCTCACCAACTTCGGAGTCGAGGTCGTTGGCAAGGCCGAGGAGCTTGGAATAGTGCTCGACCTCAGCCACATAAACGAGGCCGGCTTCTGGGACGCGCTGGAGGTGACCTCCTTCCCCGTCATAGCGTCGCACTCCAACGCGAGGAAGCTCTGCGACCACCCAAGGAACCTGACGGACGAGCAGCTGAAGGCGATAGCGGAGAGGGACGGCGTCGTTGGAGCGGTCGCGATACCGGGCTTCGTGGACAGGGAGAACCCAACGCTGGAGAAATACGTTGAACACATAATTTACATGGCAGATCTCATCGGCTACCGCCACGTTGGCCTGGGCTTCGACTTCGTTTACTACCTCAAGGGCTGGAGCGGAAAGAGCGTTGAAGGTTTTGAGGACGAGTCAAGGATTCCAGCACTCCTCGCGAGGCTGAGGGAGAACTTCAGCGAGAAAGAGGTCGAGGCCATAGCCTTCAAGAACTTCGAGCGCGTCTTTGAGAGGGTCGTGGGTTAGGTTTTTATCCCCCCGTCCCCAGCACTGCAGGGTGGGAGTTATGGATGAGCTCTACTTCCTGACAGCGAGGGAAGCCAGGAGACTGCTCTTTTCAGGGGGAACCGTTAAGCTCAACCTCGACCTTAGAAAAACCAGCAGGGCGTGGGAGATAAAACGGGAGGGAGAGGAGTTCATCTTCCCCGACGGAACGAGGGTTTCGCGGGACGTCCTGGAGAGGATCGCGAGGGACGAGGGGAGCGTTTACTTCGTGAGAGGTGGTGGGGTTTACAAAGCCGCCATCGCAGGAGAGCACTTCTACAAGCTCGTCCCGACGATTCCGCCGACGATTGAGATAAACGGCATCAGAATGCACAGGACAAAGGAAGTGAACCCCCTCCAGGACACGAGGAACAAGGTGAACGCGGTGAAGCCGAAAGAGGGCGAAACGGTTCTCGACACCTGCATGGGGCTGGGCTACACGGCCATAGAGGCCTCGAAGAGGGGAGCGTACGTCATAACCATCGAGAAGGACCCGAACGTGATTGAGCTTGCCAGAATAAACCCCTGGAGCAGGGAGCTCTTCACCGGCGGGAAGGTGCAGGTGATTCAGGGCGACGCCTTCGAGGTCGTGAAGAAGTTCAAGGACGAGAGCTTTGACGTGATAATCCACGACCCGCCGCGCTTTTCTCTGGCCGGCCAGCTTTATTCGGAGGAGTTCTACGGCGAGCTCTTCAGGGTTCTCAAACCCGGCGGAAGGCTCTTCCACTACGTCGGCAACCCCGGGAAGAAGTACCGGAGGAAGGACCTGCAGAGGGGCGTCATGGAGAGGCTGAGGAGAGCGGGCTTCGTCGGGGTTAGAAGGGTGGAGGAAGCGCTTGGAGTTGTGGCGAGAAAACCGGAAAACAAAAGAGGGAAGAATTAAATCCCTCCGACCTCCTCCATCTCCTCAAAGGCTTCGAGGTTCGTGTAGTAGTCCATGAGCTCGGAGATTTCCCTTCTAAGCCTGAAGCTCCTGACTATCGCTATGGCAAAGCCTACTATCGACGGCCAGGCCAGGAGGAGCAGCAGCTTGGCGTCGCTCATCGGTATCGGCCTCGGGTCGGTGAAGCGGTTGAAGTTCCATATCATGAAGGCTATCATCAGCCAGGCCGTTGAGAAGTTGGTCAGGCCGCTGCCGCTTTCTCCGAGCTTGAAGCCCGGAACGACGTCCTTCGTGATGGGAGGAAGCAGGTTGCTCCCCATGAAGCCGAGCTGGTCCTCGAAGACGTGGAGCCACTGGCCGATCATTGAGGCGAGTGCCAGCTCCGTCGCGTGCTCGTAGCCGATCAGCTTGAAGAAGGCGAAGACGACGAGGCCTATTATCATGCCCATCGTGAGGGAGTGGCTGAAGCCGTGGTGCCATGGAAGGAAGCGGTCCTTGACGACCGTCTTGCCCCTGAACTGGGCCCTCCTGAAGGCTATCTCCGGGCCCGAAAAGGAGTCTATCCTCGTGGGCTTGGGGTAGGTCTTGATGAAGGGCACGCTCACCTTGGCCACGCCGTACTTCCTGTACTCGGGCACTTCGCCACCTATCGCGACACCTCCAGGCGTTACTATCGGCCCCATCTCGACGCGGACTTCCCTCCTGGGCGGGTCGAGGTGGACCAGGAAGCGCCTGTAAACGTCGCCGGGCAGGCGAATGTTGTGTATCTTGACTATTCTCTCGCCCTCGCGGTAGGCCTCCTCGATGGCCCTCGCTATGGTGTCCGCTATGCCCTGCGGGTGGGGGGCATCGCTGACGACGAGCTTGAGGCCCTCCTCTCCGACATCGACGTAGCCGAAGACAAGCAGCTTCTTGCCCTCCTCGATCTTTCCGAACTCCTCCTCGAAGAACTCGTAGTCGTCGCCGAAGGCCTCGACGGTTATCTTCCCCGTTCCGTCGTTGAGGGTGAAGACTATGCTGTTGTACTCCTCCGTGACGGTCTCCTCGCTTCCGTCCTCGCGGAGGACCTTGTAGGAGACCTTCCCGGAGCCCCTGGCGAGTATATCCTCCACCGTTCCCTCGATGGCAAAGAACTGGTAGCGGTTTTCCTCGCTCAGCTCGCTTACCTTGACGAGCCTCGGCGCGTAGTGCTTCTTTTCGTCCCAGGGGGCGGGGTCTATCTCGTAGTCCCTCCTCGCCAGGAACTTTCCGAACTTGAAGTCCACGAAGTCGGGGAAGTAGGCGGAGGCGGCCGCGATGACCGGAATGAGTATGCCCAGCCTTAGATCACCGACGAGGGCGGCGAAGAAGGTCGCCGCCGCGAGGCCCGAGATGTAGTGGGTGAATCCCCTCATCTCACATCACCCCAGTCCGAGCAGGTGCATGAAGTAGCCGGTGTGGCCTGTCATGCTGATGAGCACGGGCAGGATAAGTCCGCCGAGGCAGTAGCTCCTCCTGGTGTTGAAGGCAGCCGCCATCAGGCCTATCGCCGTCGATACGAAGAGCACCGCCAGCCCCATCGGGCCGGTGAGGAGGTAGCTTATCACGACGAGCGTCACCGCAACAACGTAGGAGAGCTTCTTGATGTGGACGACGTTGAAGCTCTTGGCTAGGAACCTGGAGAGGTAGTAGGTGAAGAGGAAGCTTATGCCCGCGCTGAGCAGTATGGCACCTATCGCGGCCAGGTACTCCGCGTAGCTCTTGGGGGTGTAGATTGAGCTGACGAGCCACGCAGCCGCTCCCCTCGTGAGCCTCAGCTGGGGCAGGAAGAGGAGCGTGAAGGCTCCGACGTAGTAGATGACCCTGTTCACGCCCTGGCTTATGATGAAGGCGTCGTCTCCGCGCTGGCTGGTCATGTGGCCCGCTATCAGCGCTCCCATTCCTCCGGTGATTATCGGGTAGACGGCCGCTATTGTTCCTCCGAGGGCGCCGCCGAAGGTGGCCTTGAGGGTGTTGTAGAGGCTGCTCTCGACCCTGTCGTCGGGAACCTGCTCGAGCATCGGCGGGTTGGATAGTATGTTGAGTATCACCCAGGACATTCCGAAGAAGCCTATGAACATCGGGGTAAGGCGGGTGTAGGCGCTCGTCGTCGGCAGGAGGTTGGTGTTCATCACTATGAAGCCCAGCAGGCCCGAGAGGAAGAACACCAAGATTCCACCGAATATCTGCCTCCAGGCCAGCCAGAGCCTCTCAGCGGGTGTTCTTCCTCTGTCTCCCTCCTTGGGCCACTCGCTCATGAACATGAAGACCACTATCGCAACGAGGAAGTAGGTGATGTACGGACTGGTCGCCTGGTAGATGGGCGGGAGTATCCTCGGGAAGAGGAAGAGCGCTCCAATCACGAGGAACAGGGTTCCCGCTACCGCTCCGATGAGGTAGAGCAGGACCGCCTCGTGGCCCCTGCCGAGAAGGAGATAGCGCTGTGTGGGGAAGAGGAGGAAGACGGCGCTCTCGTCGGCGACGCTGAAGTAGACGCTCGATATCGCGCTCACGTAGGCGTAGGCGACTATGGCGCCGATGGCGAAGAAGGGGAAGGCCTGGACGGGCATCAGCTCGCCAACGCCGAAGACGGCAACGAGTAGGGCCATTATGTTGAATATGTGGAATCCCGGGATCCAGGATATGAGGGCGCCGAAGAGCACACCGGCGAGGGACCAGATTAAAAGGTCAGAGAGGGGGAGCATGGCCATCACCTCACCTCGATGCAGTCGGCCCTGTAAGGAATGACCTCAACGGTTCCCTTGTACTCGGCGACGTAGCCAGCAACCCTGACCGTCTGGCCCTCGCTGAGGTCGGGCTGGGCCACGCTCTTCGGTATGAAGACCACCAGCTCCCCGCTTCCGTCGTCGATGGTCAGCTTGACGAAGGTGCTGCCGGTGTAGACGTCCGTGATGGTCCCCTCAACGACCACGGTCTCCCCGAGGAGGTCGAGGGTAACGTCGCCCGTCCTTAATTCCTCCGCCGGAACCGCTTCAACGACGGTTATGGAAACCACCTCGCCGGCGTCGGCGTCGTAGGTTATCCTCAGCCTGCTTCCCGTTCCCGCCTCCCTCGGGTCCGGGAGGAGCTCCCTCGAAACCGAGAGCTCAGCGCTTCCGGTGGAGTCGTGGACCTTCATGACGTAGCCATTGTCGTAGCTCAGCCCGTCCCAGGTGACGGTGAGGTTCACCTTACCGGTCGCGTCCGGAAGCTCCGAGACGGTTATCTCCTCTATTCCCTCCACGGGTTCCTCCCCGATAACCACGGCATCGAGGTCGTAGACTATAACCTCTGCCTCGCCGTTGTACTCGTCCACGTAGCCGGCTACGGTGACGCTCTGGCCCTTCCTGACGCTCAGGTTGGCACCACCGGGTATGAAGACCGCTATTCCACCGCTCCCGTCATCTACCGTCAGCTTGAGGTTGCTTCCGAGGGTGAAGACGCTCGAAACCGTCCCGTTCACGGCCACGGTCTTGCCCTTCATCGAGAGGTCTATTGAGCCCGTCCTGACCAGCGGTGATGGCTTGGCCCTGGTGACGTTGAGGGAAGTTATCCTGCCGGAGAGTGGGTCGGCTACGATTCTCAGCTCGCTCCCGGTTCCCGCGCCGAGCGGGTTGGGCAGGAGGGAGCGCTCGACGAGCAGGGTTGCGCTTCCGGTGGAGTCGTGGAAGGTCAGGGCGTAGTCTGGTTTCTGGTACGATATGGAATCCCACGTGACCGTCAGGAGGAGCGGCTCCGTGGCGTTCGCGAGTTCGGAGACCGTGCCCTCCCTCGGGCCGGTTTCCTCGACCCTCTGGATCGAGGCCGGGTTGAAGAGCACCACCTCGGGCTCGTCGCGGTATATCTCAACGTATCCGCCGATCCGCACCAGGTCGCCCTTGGCAGGGACGTAGGTTAGCTCGTTGGCGGTTGAGCGCGGCACGAAGACAGGCAGCTCGCAGACGACTATCTTGAGGTTGCCACTGAGGTTGGCCACGTCGGTGACCCTGCCCACCACCTCAACCAGCTCTCCCCTCATCTCGACCGTGACCTCGTCAGGCCTGAGAGGAATCGGGGCTATCGGCACCTCTATGGTGAGGTTCTCGCCCTTCACGAGGTTCTCTCCAGCCACCAGGCCCCTGACGACGACCTGGCTTCCAGTTCCAGCCTCGAGCGGGTTGAGGTTCAGCAGGGCCTCCCTCGGGAGAGAAGCCTTGACGCCGTCCACCGTGAGGTAGTAGGTGCCGTTTGCGTAGGTCAGGCCATCGATGGAGCCGGCGAAATCGACGAGCTGGCCCTCGTAATCAGCGAGTTCGTCCGCGGTCACCCTCGGGAGCTCTATCTCCTCCGGCGGGAGCGGCTCTCCGAGGGCCCTGATCCCTTCCCCGGTGTAAACGACTACCTCGAGCCTTCCACGGTACTCCTCCAGGTAGCCCCCGACCTCCACGCCGAGGCCTACCTTGAGCTGGGCCAGGGTCTCGTTCGACAGCTCGGCGAGGGTGGCCGAGGGTATGAAGACGTCCATCCTTCCGGTGCCGTCGTCGATGACCAGCTTGAGGTTCGAGCCTATCCTGTCAACCTCCTCGATGTTACCCTTCATCACCACCAACGAGCCGCGCATGTCGATGGTCAGCGTCCCTATCGGCCTGAACTCGGGGTTCACGGGGCTGACGACTTCGAGGTAAGCCGCGACGAGCCTGCCGTCGTCCCCCATTCTTCCCGCAACCTTGACCGTGCTCTCGCTCGAGGCGTTGAAGGGGTTGAGGCTCGCGAGAACCTCGCGCGGCACGAGGGCGTCGAGGTAGCTGCTTCCGTCGGTGAGGGTCAGAACGTAGCGGCCGTTCTCGTAGGTTATTCCGGCGAGCGTCCCCTCAACGGCCATGACCATCCCCGGGTAGTTGGGTGCCTCGCCTATGGGCACCAGCGGCGCCTCCTCGATGGGAGTTATAGACAGCTGGGTGAGGTTCCTGACGACTATCTCCGGCGAGGTGCCCTTGTAGAGGTAGACTATCCCCGGGGCGTAGAGGGTGTCACCGACCTTGACGGAGAGGTTGTTGAAGACGAGGAGGACCCTCGGAACGAGCACCGAAACGAGGGAATCCCCGGTATCGACGGTCATCAGGTACCCGGAACTGACGTTGGAGAACTCGGTGACGATGCCCTCAACGGCCACGTAGGAGCCGCTCATGTTGGCGTTGAGGGACTTGACGATGGGCGGATTATCGGAGTAGAGTTTCGAGCGGAAATTCAGGCCGTCGAGGTACTGGAGCATCGAGTAGGTGTAGGTCTCCCTCACGCGGAGCTGGACCTCGGCCGTTATCTCGTCGCCGGGGAAGGGAACGAGCCCCCTCCTTATCATCTCGTCCGCCAGCGGGGAGTAAACGCGGACGTCGATCTGCCCGGTTCCATCGTCGACCGTGAAGGTGAGGCCGAGCTTTCCGCCGGTCTGGGAGACGTAGGGAACCGTAACGACCGTTCCGTTTATCCTGACGACGGCGTAGTTCATCAGGTAGTTGCCGTAGACGTCGCTCACCCTAACGAGCGGTGCCTGGGCGCTCTGGGCGGCAACGAGAAGAACGGCAACGCCGATGACTGAGATCAGAATCGACAGGTACTTGAGCCTGGAAACGTCCAGCTTCTTCTGCTCCTTCAGGCCGTGATAGTAGAGCTTCTTCTCACCCTTCTTTCCCGACATGAGCAGACCTCCGGATTATTTGACGTAGCAATCCAGTTGATGGGTGCTCTTTTTAACGCTTTCGTGCCAGATGGAGGCAGAAAAGGGCATACATGGGCAGGAAAGAACTTTACGATGGCAGAAAATAATTTAAATCAAGGGAACACAATCACGTCATACACGTTATCATGTCACAGACCAAAAAAGGCATCTTTTCCATCGGCTCCTCATCGTCAAGGCAAGCAAGGCTCTCGTTGAGGGAAACAGGGCAGAATTCGAGAAGGTTCTCGGGGACTTCGAGAGGAACTACCTCATGGAGGGGCTGGTGAGATACAGGGGAGAGTCTTTCCTTGAGCTCCTCGGGAAGTACGTTCTTCTGGGAGTTACTGCGGGGTTCAATAGAGCGGAGGAGCTGATAGCGGAGGCGGAAAAGGGTGGGGTCCGCATCATTGAAGTCGGCGATCCCTACGTTCCCTTCTACCTGGCAGGAACGCTGTTCCTGGAGGGAAAGCCCGTCCCAAAGGAAATCGTGAAAAGATTGCCCTACCCCATCTACGACCTGAACGATGAGGATTACATCGCCTTTCTCCTCAGGCTCTTCGAGCACAACCACCGCTTTGGGATAGTCAGCTGCGCCTTCGAGTTCTTCGCCCTGAGAGAGGCCCTTTATATGGGGCTTCTAAAGCCGGAGAAACCCGAAATCTGAAGGGATAAGGGTGCTTCGTCGGGGTAGCCCAGCTGGAAGGGGACATCGACGACGTTGATGGAGAGTTCAAAATCGCCTGCAGATACGGGTGGTGCGTTTTTTACTTCAGGGGGAGCAGGAAAAGGTTGAAGAAAAAGCTGAAAGAGATGGGCCTCAGCTTTCCTTGAGTATCTTCTCAACCTCAAAGCCTTCCTCGTACCTCCTCAGCTTCCTCTCGAAGAACTCGATGAAGAGCCTGTAGCGCTTTGAGCGGTGCTTCGGGCTTCCCCGGACGCTGTGGCCATGGGCACCGCGTCTGAAGACCGCTATGTAGGCCTCCTTGCCCATGTCCTTTAGCACGTTGTAGAACATGAGGCTCTGGTCGAGGGGACAGCGGTAGTCCTCAAGACTGTGTATCAGCAGTATCGGGGCCTTGACGTTCTCCGCGTGGAAGAGGGGGCTTAACCTGCGGTAGTTCTCGTTTTCGAGCGGGTTCGGGCCGATGACCTCGACGTCGTACCAGAGGCCGATGTCCGAGAAGGCGTAGCTCGTCAGCCAGTAGCTTATGCCGTTCTCGCTGATGCCGGCCTTGAAGAGGTCGGACTGGGTTAAGGCCCAGTTGGTCATGTAGCCGCCGTAGCTTATGCCCGTTATGCCAACCCTCTCCCTGTCGGCCTGGGGTTCGAGCTTGAAGAACTCCTCGATTCCAGCCATTATGTCCTCGAAGTCTTCTAAACCAGTCCTCTCCAGAACCCGGAGCGCGAAGTCCTCGGTGTAGCCGTCGCTGCCGCGCGGGTTCACGAAGACGACGTAGTAGCCCTTGCTCGCCATCAGCTGCATCTCGTAGACGAAGCGGTGGCCGTACATCCCCTTCGGTCCGCCGTGGACGAAGACTATCACCGGGG
Source organism: Thermococcus cleftensis (assembly GCF_000265525.1). Lineage (NCBI taxonomy): Archaea > Methanobacteriati > Methanobacteriota > Thermococci > Thermococcales > Thermococcaceae > Thermococcus > Thermococcus cleftensis. The sequence continues at coordinate 1,134,998 of NC_018015.1, read as the reverse complement.
CCTTCTCATTCTCCTTGAGCTCAGGCCTCAGATACCAGCCATCTATTTCCAAGTCCTTGCTCCTAAAGCGGAAATGCCTCGGCTCGAAGGTCTTCAGCCTGGCGAATATCGGCCCGTTGTAGTCGGTTATCTGCTTCAGCTCGCCGTCGTAGAGGTAGAGCTCGCCTATGCGCGTTGCCGTCATTATCAGGAGCAGGGCTTTGCCCCCGCTCGCGTCCAGCCCGTAAATCCAGTGGTTGCCCACAACGACCCTCTCGGCCTTTCCGTCCCAGAGCCAGAGGTTCACTCTCCCGGCGTCAGGCGTTAGGAAGTAGACCTTCCCGTCGGTCAGCTTCGCTCCCCAGACGTCGAGCGGGCCCTCGTAGACGGCCCTAAGCTCCCCGTCCCAGAGGTAGAGCCAGTCGTGCTCGCTCATGAACCTCTTCTCCCTCTTGCCCCTCAGGAGTATCCTTTCCCCGTCGGAGTCGATGGCCTCAAACGAAACGCGCTCGAAGAGCCTCTCCTCGCTTCCGTCCCTCCAGAGGTAGATGTCGTGGAACTTGAAGAGGGTCGGCTTACCGTTCTCGCTGTGCGGGACGTTCATGAGTATGGCATCGCCGTGCCAGATTCCGCTCGAAAACCTAGGCTTCTCGATCTCCTCCAGGATTTCCTCGCTCTCCGTGTCGAGAACCCAGAAGGTCGTTTTCTCCCCGTCGAGGAAGCCCATGCCATCGAACCAGAAGGGTACTTCGCTGTCGAAGACTAAATCCTCATCGTCCCTCCTCTTGAAACCGACAACCAAGAGACGCCTTGAATCAGCGTTCCACTGGAGCGATCGGACGTTTTTGGTTGAGAGAACCTTTTTGGCGCTGAGGGTGTGAACATCGGCAACCCACACCTCGGTTTCCTTCTTCTCCTCGTTCGCCCTTGTGAAGGCTATCTTCCTTCCATCGGGAGAGAGCCTTGGCATTGAGGCGTTCTCGATGAAGCGCCTCGAGCCAGTCTCGAGGTCTTCAACGACGATTGTGCTCTCGTACTTGTTGTCCTTCATGTTCACCTTCGTCAGGGTGTAAGCTACCTTGCTGCCTTCAATCCGCGGGTCGTTCAGGTAGGCGAAGCGAGAAAAGGTCTTTTCGTTCCATTCGATACCGCTCATAACGCTATCACCGATTTATACTAAGTCGGAGAGGTATATAAGCTTAACTCCTGTCTGAGGTAACAACCGCGAGAACCTTTAAAAGGCCCTCACCGATAGCGAGGTGACAGGTGGGAGTATGAGGGAAGAGCACGCCGTTGGAATCATACTGGCCGTTGGCATATTCATATCAGTCGCCTTCAGGACCTACGTGGGAATAGCGATAGCGGCCGTTGGGATACCCCTTTACCTGGCCTACACCGCGAGGGAGCAGAACATACTCGCGAAGTCAAGGCTCTACGACAGGGACCTGTTCCTGATGATAGCGATAGCCGTGGTGGTCATACTCGTCTTCAACTACCTCTGGGACCCGAGAATGGGCCTCATAGCGATGGCCGTTGCGATACCGCTCCTGGCCCTCTACGCCGACAGGCTAAAGGCGAGAAAGAAGGCGCAGAAGGCCTGAGAGCTTTCCTGTTCTCTTGTACTCCCTGACGGCCTCCCTCATCTCGCCCAAGAAATCCTCCCCTATTCCGAACCTCCTCCTGACGCGGCGGGAGATGTAGTTGTCACTGAGGAAAAGCATCGCCATCGCCGAGGTGAGGTTCTTCGGCTTCCGCCAGCCGGCCTTCTCGAAGTCGATTAGGTAAACCCGCTCACCGATGATTATGTGCTTGCCCCCCTGAATCTGACCGTGGTCGATGCCGAGACGGTCGAGCAAAGCGGCTTTCTCGGCTATCTCGAACAGATGGCGCTTTTCAAGGTCGGCGTGGAAGATTATCTCCCCATCAGCGAATTCCCGGATTAAATACTCCAGTCCCTCGAAGAGGCCATAGGCTACGAGGGGCGGCGTTACACCAAAGGGCTCGATGGTCTTTATTATCCTCGCCTCCCTCTCAAAGTTCTGCCTCGGCGAGTCGGGTCTTTGGAGCTTTATAATGACGTTTTTTTCATCTAATCTGGCCCGGAAGATTAAGCTGGTCGTGCCCTTTGCGTAGGGCTGGGTTTCCTCAAATCCGAGCGATTTCAGGCGGGAGTAAAACCGCTCCAATTGAGCTTTGCTTATCAGGTGGTCGAACATATGCCTCGATAAGCTTAAATACTCCGCCGATAAAATACTTTTGGTGATAGCCATGGTGACGGCTTTTATTTTGATGGTTACGGCCGCTGGAAAGGAAAGGGAAGTTATGGAGAAGCTTCTCGCCATGCCGGAGGTTAAGGAGGCCTACGTTGTCTACGGCGAGTACGACCTTGTTGTCAAGGTCGAGACCGACACGCTGAAGGACCTTGACCAGTTCATCACCGAGAAGATAAGGAAGATGACCGAGATCCAGATGACCTCGACGATGATAGCCATCTGAACCTCTTCTCCGTTCTTCCGTTCTCCCTTATGCCAGAACGCCTTCTGGGCCATCATCGTCCCAGAGCAGGGCGAAGCCCACGCTCAAAAGCACCATCGTGACGACAGGAGCTAAAAACCACCACCATCTGCCCGCGTATAGGGCGCCCTGGTTGAGACCCTCGAGTATGAAGGAGCCCCAGTTGTCGCTCGGAATCATGTTGAAAAACCCGAGTATCGCCACGAGCGCGACCACCTTGGGGAACAGGAGGCTGAAGTGGCTCAGGGCGTAGGGGATTACAGGCTTCAGAATATGCCTCCTGAGAATGTAGAGGTCGCCGGCCCCAAGAGCCCTTGCCGCGGCAACGTGCTCCCTGACCTTCTCCTGAACGACGAAGCCCCTCACGGCGCTCCCGAACTTGCCCGCGAGCAGGAGGGCGAGTATCAGTGACAGGGTTCCCGTCCCTATCTCCCTGGTCATCGCTATGCCCGTCGTTGAGAATGAGAATATCATCAGCATCGCGAGGGGAAGGACGGGGAGCGCCCCCAGGGAGTTCAGCAGGCTCTCAAGAAGAATCGCGGGCCGGCTCCGATAGTAACCGGCGAAGAGGCCGAGGAGCAGGCCTATGATCATCACAAGGAGGGAGACCTCAAGCGACACGAGCAGAGTACTCCTACCGGCAAGAACAAAGCCCACCCAGAGGTCGCGGCCGTAGGAGTCTGTGCCGAGGAGACCGTAGGAATCGCCAAAGACCGTGACGGCAACGGGGGAAGAGGATTCGACCTCAAGGGTGTACCTTCCCTCCAGAACCTCGCCGCCGTACCCCATGAAGAGGAGCTGGGTGGGCGTGAAGAGGGGCCTGCTCTCCGGGCCGTAGCCGAGGGACTCGGCAAACTCGTAAGCCCCCGCGGCGAGGGTGGGGTTGGAGTTGATGCTCGTCCTCCCGTTCACCTCTACCGGGCCAAGAACCACGGAAAGGCCGTCGGGGCGGTGAATTACAAGCCTAACCGTCGAGTTGCCCTCGATCATCACGTTTCCCGGAACGATCCCATCAACCGTGAAGGTCATTGAAAAATTCGTTCCAGCCGATTCAAGGGTTCTGAAGCCCGAAGGAAGCCAGATGGGCCTGGCGTTCTTGGGATAGTCGTTCCAGTAGGGCAGGTAGTTCCAGTTGGCGGCCTTTTCAGGGGGCACGAGGAGATGCATTGGAACGACCGCGAGGAGCATCACCAGCAGTATCAGCGCGATTCCGGCTTTTTCCTTCCGATCAAGCCTCAACGCCGCCACCTCCGGGGGTCAGGAGTTCCGACAGGAGGGTCACCGCCAGGAGGACGAAGAAGTTCACGACCATGAAGACCGCTATGGGATAAAAGAAGACGTCCGGGTCGAGGGTGTAGAGGTCGCCCGATATGCGGAAGCCCCACTCGAGCATCTTGCCGAGGCCGAAGAGGCCGAAGAAGGCATCGACCACGAGGGCGAGCGTCGAGACCTCGACGAAGTGCTGGAAGAGGAAGCCGAGGAACGAGGGCATCACGGCGCGGAGGACGTGCCTCTCGACCCTGCGCTCTGGCAACCCCATCGCCCTCTTGGCGCGCACGTACTCCTTCCCGAACTCGTCCCGGAGGAGTATCACCAAAGCCTCGACGAACTCCCAGAGGGCGACGAGGACTATGGAAATCAGCGGAAAGGCCATGTAGGCGAGGTTCCTGGTGAGGGAGGTCGATGCGCCGAGGCCGTTTATCAGGTAGTTGGGGAGCGCGCTCATTATGATGAGGAGCGAGAAGAGCGCCGCCACCGCCCAGACGGGGAGGCCGTTGAAGACCCTGGCGAGAAAGCGGACGGTAGAGCGGAGGCGCCTTTTCCTGAGGGCGAGCTTTGCGAGGGGGAAGCCGATGAGGATTATCGTGATCTCAGCCAGGAGGGTTAGCACCAGCGTTCTGACCACCATGAGCTTCCTCGGTACAGGATAATCGTAGTCAGGATCGAAGAGGGAGTGGTAGAGCACGTAAAGCCCCGCATGAAGGGGGTTCATCGCGAGGGTCGGGTAGTCCTTCGGGGCCACGAAACGCATGTAGTAGTCGTAGGGGTCCATTCCCATGGAACTCGCGTTGGCCTCTATCACAGCCCTCTCCGCAGGGGGCATCAGGCTGAACTTCATATCCGCCCGGTAGAAGCTGTAATCCTTTATCCCGATGCCAGATATAAGCGCCACGAGAAGGATAAGGAGGAGGTAGTTGAGGAGCGCGCGGGAGATAGCCCGGCCCATGGGATCACCCCGCCAGGCTACCCGGTGAGTTTGGGGGACATTTCCTTTCCAACACGGCCATCACCTCAAATCCATTCTTCTGAACCTGAAGAGAGCCAATCCAAGGTAGACGGGGATAAGCCCAACTATTAAGGCCATCTGAGCGGGATTGTCAGCTATGGCTCGCTTAACCCCAATGTACTCGACGGTGTATGTGCCGTCGTCGTTGAAGGTGGTTCTATCTATGCCCTTGAAGATGTCGAGCATGAGCACCTGAGGGACGTAGAAGAGGTATTTGAGGTGATATTCCCTGTAAAGCTTGTCCAGACGCTCGCGATAGGCCTTTTTCTCCTCCGGCGAAAGCTTGCTGAAGTCCCCCCATTTCTGAATCCCGAACTCCTCCTTGGCCTTGTCCTCGGCGAAGCCGTCCATCACCTGGGGCATGACGAGGCCGGTAACGAAAAATAGAACCAGAGCCAGCCCCAGGGCGGTGTTGGAGGAACACACGAACGTGGAAATCAGCAGGCCGAGGGCGAGGAGCTGGAGCATGGCGAACAGGATTAGCAGGTTCGAGAGGACCAGGTCCCCAACGAGGGAGGTGGTGAGGGAGAGGCCGTAGTACTTCGTTATCGCGAAGGACAGAAGGGTGGCGAAGACCATAGCCACCACTACGCTGAGGGCCTGGCCGAGGAACTTGCCGAGAAGATACGACGTCCTTCCAAGCGGCTTGCTGAGGGCTACCCTCACCGTTCCGTCCTCCAGGTCGGAGTTCACCGAAGTTGCACCCGCCATGAGGGCGTAGACGCCGATGAAGAGGAACGCGCTGACAGCTATGTAACCCACGAGACTCGTGACGAGCACCTCTTCCGGATTGGTGGCCCCTTCGAGGTTGTCCTTGACCTCTCTAAAGGCCATGGCGTAGATCAGCAAAATCAAAACCAGTATCAGCCAGAACTTTTTCGTCCGCAGGCTCTTCTTCAGCTCCAGCTCAAATCCCCACATGCTATCACCTCAGGTCGGCTTTTCTGAACTTCACCCAGGAGACGGTGAGGTAGGCGAGAGTTGGAAGGATCAGCATGGCCATATTGGCCTTATAATCCAGAACCTCACTGACCGGCGCCGGCGGAAGGCTACGCTTTGGGGAGACGGCCATATTAAGGACCGTGTACTGCGCGGAAGGGCTTGGGACAAGCAGGGCGTTCCTTGAGAACACTTCGATGGGGCTGCCGTTCCCGGCCCCCGCCAGAGAGGCCGTGATGACAAGGAGGGGAGCAACAAAGCCCACGAGGAACGCCAGGAGAACGGAAAAAATGAGGGCTTTTCTGCCCCTCATGAAAGCTGACAGCAGGTAGCCGAGCGCCAAATACTGGAGAAGCGAGAGGAAAAGCAGAGAACCGAAGACCAGGCCGAGTTCAAGGGTTTTACTTAACGGGGCGCCAAGATGCAGGGCGTAGGCTATAACCAAGGCAACGTAAAGAGCCACACCAAGAGATACTGCGAGGGCATCGCTCAGGAGCGTTCCAAGGAAGAAGTCCTTTCTCCTCAGGGGCTTGCTTAGAAGAACCCTTACGGTGCCGTTGTCAATGGTCGAGCTTATCGAAAGCGCCCCCAGCGGGAGAACCACGAAGGGGAGGAGAGAGCCGTTCAGAGTTGAAATTAGGGCGTTGAGAAGGCCCGGATTACCGTAGTTCAGGTAGTACTTATCGAGAGTCCCTTTGCTCAGAAGTGCCATCAAAGCCGTGAAGGCAACGAAGGCCATGAAGCGCCTGCTCTGAAGGCTTAACCCGAGGAAAACGCCGTAAAGCCCACGGGGAGAGAAGGAAACTCCCGGAACCGGCAATGGTCCGGGGCTTCTAAGCTCCCTCCTCCGGAACAGCTCCATTCCGGCGAGCGATAGAGCAATGGAGAGGGCGAAAAGCTCGGCAATCACTCTGTAGGATACGGAGACGCCCCCTCCAATGGAAACGGCCCTCTCAAGGTAGACTGTTGGAACGAAAGAGTAGTCAGATTTTCCGAGGAGTAGGAGCATGACAAAGGCCCCCAGCCCGAGGAAGACCCCCGAGTCGCGGGAGGTGGCGAAGGGAAGGAGGAAAAGGACGATTCCAACAACGCCGACCAGCGAGAGCGAAAGGACGAGCGAGCCGATGAGGTAATCCCTAACCGCGAAGCCGTGAGCCAGCATTGCGAGCGCTCCGGAGAGTGCAATTCCAAGGGCGGAAATTAGAACGAGCTTCAACCCCTCAGAGGTCCAGCCGAGGAAGTAGCGCCTCCTCGTGAGGGGTTTCGATAACATTAGCACAACGTTTCCCCGCTCGAAGTCCGAACCGAAGCGCGAGAGAAGTAAGATCAGCAGGAGGGGCATGAAGAGGAACTTGAGAAAGTTGGGGAGCCACTTGGTGATCAGATCGGCGGTGACAAGGCGGGCAAGCTCCTCTGCCGGAATATCCTGGTAGTGGGCGGTAAATCTGGAAACGTCTATCTCGACAGCTATGATGGACACGATGGCGGCTAAGGCAGCGAAAAGGTGCTGGAGCCTGAGCACGGGGTTTCCTTTGAGCCGGTTTAGTTCCAGTTCAAAAAAAGTTAGAAATATGTTTAGGGGCTTCACTGGTTTCCCGCCTCCAGTCTCCGGGATGGGCCGGGGGGCTTCTAGACAATTCCATTGACTGTCTCATAACCACCCGCTACTCCCCTCTGAGGCTTATGTCGAGAACTAATGAGCTCTCTCCCTCGTTCCTTATGATGACCTTCCAGGAGCCTTCTGGAAACTCCACCTTCTCCTTCACTCTGGTCACATTTGTCCGTTTAAAGATCTCCTTTGAACCGTCCGAGGAGACCACGAGTAAGGTGAACGGCCCGTTCCCAGAGACGTCCACGTTCAGGGTCACGGGGCCCTTGAAGGGGTATACCACCTCAGAGCCCGGTTTAACGACCTTGCCCTTCGAGTACACGAAATTCCCACCGCCAAGGCACCCTCCCAGCATGGCGCTGACCAGGAGTATCGCCAGGAGTGTTGTTGATGAAGCTCTCACGGTTATCCCCCCAATGCACAAAGTAAAAAAATAAATCAAAGATCAACTAGGCACGTGTTGTCTAGCCCGCAGGCATCAATTCCACACAGGTCTAAGGCGCATTGATCTATGCCACAGAGATCCAGCCCGCCGCATGGAATATCAAACACTATACAAAATGCAGGTTCGTGCTCATGGTTTTCCTGGTGAGTTAGTCTCCTAAACATTGTCTTCACCCATCACAAATCAATGCCGCAGGAATTGTCTACTCCACAGATATCCAACCCGCAGATGTTCCAGTCCCAGCAGATGTCGAGACAGAACTCCGGCTCCACAGGGTTGCCGCCGGCGTTCAGCTTCTTAAACACTCTCTATCACCTCCGTTGGTTTTTGGGTTTTGGCCTCATCGGACTCCTCGGCCCTCACCCCTCTCTGGGGTGAGCGTGAGAAGACCTTATTCAACCAATCCTCGTCAAGATTCGAGTAGAGCCAAGAACCCCATTTCACGAGAGCAAACATATAGGCGCAGTGGAACTCGTCGGGAGCAAATATATCACCGTTATAGTAGTGGTTGTTGTATATACAACCACCGCCACAGTAGGCCCTTATCGGACAGTTCGAACAGTTCGGCCTCCTATCCACGGTATGATGAAGGATCTTCTGAATGAACTCGTTCTCCCACTTGAAATCATCAACGTGTCCAACAACAAACTCCTCCATGCCCACGAACCTGTGGCAGGGATACATCGTCCCATCTGCTGAAACCCCAAAGTAGCTCCTGGCAACGCCGCATGGATAATGGCGGTAGGTGTTGGAGTAGATCATGTGGACAATCTCACGGAGCTTCGTGTAAACGATTCCCTTCTCTTTGTAGTGTTCAAGCTCGTCCATCACTATCTTTTTCAGGGCAGACTCAACGAGTTTAGCATGCTCCTTGGTTAGCGGCGTGCTAGTGGTTGCAGGCTCAAGATGAACGCTCCTAAAACCAAAATCAACGAAGAACCGATAGATCTCATAGTACCTGTCGAGCTGTTCGGGCAGAATCGTCGCGCGGACGCTAACCTTAACGCCGCGCTCAAGCATCTTCTTTGCATTCTTCGCAACAACATCAAAGGTTGGATACCCGCCGCGCAGGGGTCTATTGTGGTTCTGAACGTCTTCAGGACCATCAAAGCTCAGGGTTACCGTGAAGTTGTTCTCGAGGAAAAAGTCAATAACCTTGTCAGTCACGAGGTAGCCGTTGGTGGTGATGCTGAACGTGACGACTTTATCATACTCTTCAGCCTTCTGCTTGGCGTATTGAACAAGCTCCCGAATCAGCGGAAAGTTCAACAAAGGTTCGCCACCGAAGAACTGTAGGTTAACAACTTTCTTTCCTTCCCCCATCAGCAAATCAATAGCCCTTTTACCAACTTCCGGGCTCATTCTGGTGTTGGGAGTGTGATAAGTTCCACTATCTCCATAGCAGTAAACGCAGGCAAAGTTGCAGTCCTCCATAACATTAAGGGAGAGGGAAGAAATTTTGGACTTCATAATTCCAAGATATGGTTTTACCGGGGGCTTGGGCTCAAAAAACACACGGCGAAGACTTTCATCAGATTTAATCTCATTTATCAAAGAATCCCAGTCAGATTCGGAGTACTCCATTACAAAACGCTCTCTGGCATCACTCCAGCCCAGTTCTGCCACAAACCTGCAGAAGTCGTAGGTTTTCTTATCGACCTCAAAGAGGGTTCCCGTGGACGAATGTAGAACAAAGTACTTGCCACCCACTTCGAAATTATATAACTCAGGCTTGGGTGTAGTGTTACTGACTTTCATTACATCACCGAATAACAAACACCACTAAAATTTATAAAATTTTCGAAAAGGTTGAATAAAACTCAGTTATAAACTGGACTGACAATAGAATTCAACTGCCAAACAGAATCATAAACACGTCCTCCAGGGACAGGTTCTCAACCCGCGCGCTCAGCACTTTGCCTGAGGGGAACCTGGAGAGGAACTCATTGACCTCGCCGGACTTGAGGTAGGCAGTGACGTGGGTGAAATTACCCTTCCTGATGCACCTGACGAGGTAGCCTCCAGGGCACGGAGCGGAGCCCTCAACCACAAGGAGAACCTTCCTGTCAAAGTCCACCTCGAGCTTCCTGCTTATCTCCTCGGGCTTTCCTTCCAGGATAGGCCTCTTGTTGAAGAGCAGAACCCTGTCGCTCAGCTTCTCCGCCTCCGAAAGGTCGTGGGTGGTGAGGATAACCGTCGTCCCAAAGTCACGGACGAGGGCCATTATTGCGTCATGTATCTCGCTCTTGGTTATCACGTCGAGAAAAACCGTCGGCTCGTCGAGTATGAGGTACTTCGGCCTCACCACCAGGGCGGAGGCGATGTAAACCTTCTGCTTCATTCCGGCCGAGAGCTTCTGGTACCACTCGTCCCTCTTCTCCCACAGGTTCAGTAGCTTGAGCGCGTACTCTATGCGCTCCCCTATCTCACCCTCGGGGACCTTCCACAGCCTCGCGATGAACTGGAGGTTTCGTTGAACGCTTAAGCGCCACTGGAATATGCCCCACATATCCCTCTCGCCGGTGAAAACCGTGAACATCTCACCAGCAACTTTGCCGTGCTCCCTAAAGCTGTCGTGGCCGTCGATGAGCAGTTTTCCGGAACTCGGCTCGAGGAGGCCGTTGGCGATTTTGCAGAGGGTTGTCTTTCCCGCGCCGTTGGGGCCGAGGAGGCCGAATATCTCCCCCTCCCTCACCCGGAAGCTCAGGTCTATGAGGGCTGGAATCTCTTCCCTGGGCTTTCCGAGAAAATCGCGGAGGCTACCCAGATCGAAGAAGCCCCTGAAAGGGGGAGGATAGTACTTGGTGAGATGCTCGGCTTCTATCATCTAACCACCTCACACGTGCCCGAGGGTGCCCAGCTGCATCGCCTTCCCAACGCCCCACCGGAAGGTCGCGATTCCGATGAGGAGCATGATAGTAGTGGTCAGGGCAAGGTTCACGAAGCTGGGCCAGATCTGGGACACTGAATAGCCCCCGCCCATCGTCAGCCTGGCCATCTCAAGAATGTACCTCTCTGGGTGTATCTTGGAAATGGGCTGGAGCCACCAGGGAAGCGCGTCGGGCGGGAAGTAGAGACCGCTCACGAGCTGGGAGGTGAGGTTGAGGAACCAGTTTATCGGGTCCTGCCTGGCTTTGGTAGCGGCCCGAAAGCCTGCTGAAAAGAGTTCAAGGGCGAAGGTGAGGGTGAAGCCCGCGAGGATAACGAGCAGGGCACCGAGGTTGATGTGTATGACCAGGCCGTAGAAGAGAACAAAGATTGTAGTTATAAGGCCCATTATCATAAGGCTCCAGACGACGTTCCAGGCGTTTATTCCCACGAAGATCGCCACCATTCCGGCGGGGGAGGCGTAGAGCATCGGGAAGCTCCGTCCAATCAGGAGCTTGGAAAGGCTGCCCCGCGGAAGGAATATTATGTTGTGCACGATGAAGCCTATCAGAAAGAACTGGAGGAAGGAGTCGGTTCCGTACTGCTCGATGTTGGCGTCTATCGTCACCAGGCTCGCAAAGATTCCCATCACCGCAACCTGGATTAGAAGGCCTATCAGGTAGCTGACCACGTCCCAGCGGTAGCTGAAAAAGACCTCCCTCTGAATGTTGAAGAACTCGCGGACTATTCTAACACCGTCCTTCATTCCCACCGAAAAAAGTTAGAAGGGAGGTTTAAAAGAATATCGGCTCACTTGTTCATCATGAGCCTTATTCGTTCCGCCGCATCTTTCGCCTTGTCAGAGATGTTGCTGAGAGTTCTGGCGATGTTGAGAACGTAGAACCCGTCGCCCCAGCTCAGATTTTCCGCGTTCTCGAGGACGAGCTGCATAAGCCTCGTGTCGAGGCCGTCTATCTCCTTCTCGACGCTCTCTATCTTCCGTATAAGCCCGTACTCCTTCTCTATCTCCCCGTCGGCGAAGCCGCTCTCTATAACCCTATCCATCTGCACTATCGCCTCGTGGACGAGCTTCGCCGCCTTGATGCTCTCCGTGCCCATCTGGAGTATGAGCTCCTTTATCTCCGCCGGGAGCTCGCCGGGCCTCTTCACCAGGAGCCACTTGGCGGTGTCCTCGGCGGCATCTGCCACCTTGTCCTGCATGTGGAGGTAGATGAGAACGTCCTCCCTCGCCACGGCCATCATCAGCTTCGAGCTGAGGGAATCCCTTATCTCCTCCTTTATCCTGTCGGCAACGTCCTCAAGGCGGTCCACTTCAATGGCAAGCCTCTCCATCTCCCCGTAATTCCCGGAGTGCCAGGCCTGAAGGGCCCTCTCGAGGGTCTCAACGGTGTTGAGAACCACTTCCGAGTGCTTTATGAGGGGCTTGAAGGGGCTTTTGGCGAAGAGCTTAGTCCAAACCTGCATACTATCACCCCACCACCATCAAAACCTTGAATATGGCCGCGCTGATTAGACCGGCCACCGGAACGGTGACGAACCAGGAGATTATTATATCCCTCACTATGTCCTTGTTTATTGCCTTTACCCCCCTCGCGAGGCCTATTCCAATGACCGCGCCGACGACGGTGTGGGTGGTCGAGATTGGAAGTCCAAGCCAGCTGGCGGCGAGGACAACGGTTGCCGCTGAAAAGTCGATGGTGAAGCCGCGCGTGTTGGTGAGCTCGGTTATCTTCTTTCCCACCGTCTCCATCACCCTGTAGCCGTAGGTCGCAACGCCAACCGCTATCCCGAGACCGCCGAGGGCCAGAATCCACCTAGGGACCGGCACTTCCATTCCGCCGAGACCCATCGTGGCTACCGCGTAGACGGCAGCGACGGGACCGATGGCGTTGGCAACGTCGTTGGCACCGTGGGCCAATGCAACGTAGCCGGAAGTCACCACCTGCGCCTTCCGGAATATCGCTTCAACCCCGACGAACGGGTCGCTGCTCGGGAAGCGGAGCTTTATGAGGAAGTAAGTCACCACGAACACGATAATACCCAGCGGAATACCGTACATGAGAACTCCCGTCTTTAGGTCCTTTCCATGGAGAACCTTGATGTAGAACATGGTTCCAATGACCACGAAAGCCAAGCCGATCCAGAACGGGGACCATATCCTGGCGCTCCTGACGGGGTCCTTTCTCTCGAAGATGCTCTTGGTGAAGGCCTTGAAGATGAAGTAGGCCATTATGGCGCCGATTATCGGTGAGAGAATCCAGCTGAGAACCACCTGACCCATCTTGCCCCAGTTCACTATCGCCGTGCCAGCGTAGACTATTCCGTAGCCCGCTATGCCGCCGATGATGGAATGGGTAGTCGAGACCGGTAGGCCGAACTTGGTGGCCACTATTAGCCATATCGTGGCCGCGAGAAGGGCCGCAACGGAGCCATACACGAGGACCATCGGGTCGGTTATCATCGTAGGGTCGAGGATTCCCTTCCTTATAGTTTCAGTGACGCTCTTCCCAAAGAAGTACGCGCCCGTGAACTCAAGGAGGCCAGCTATTATAACCGCCTGCTTCGGGGTTATCGCCTTCGCACCGACGGCGGTGCTCATCGAGTTGGCGGCGTCGTTGGCACCTATCGCCCAAGCCATCGCGAAACCCAGGAGAACCGTTATCAATAGCCACACGTCCACGCTCACCACCGGAACCCGCTAAGGTGCGCTCTATAAATATCTTGTCGCAGTAGAATATATCGCGGTGGCCACATCTATATAGGCCAAAATAGAATAAATAGACAGAAGGTCAGGGCTCGACCTTGACCGGTTCGACCTGTATCGTGCCGTTGGAGAGCATGTTGAGCCTGACGTAGTGGTAGAAACCCCCCTCGTCCTCTGGGGCGTAGAGGGGAGCTCCACCACCGCCAGTGATGACCATCTGAACCCCGTCCTCTTCACCGTACCAGTAGATGTGAATGTGGCTGAAGACCCCGAAGGCGTTGTATTTCTTCATGAGGGTCAAAAGCTTTCTGGCGTCCTCTGGGTTCATCGCGTGATCACCGTCCGGTCTCGGGTCTATCGGGGGCGCGTGGAGAACCAGGACAGGCCTCTTTCCGGCATTCTTCGCCTTCTCCAGCTCCTTCTCGAGCCAATAGAAGGTCTCATCGCTCAGTCCGTAGTCGTGCTCGATGTTGTTGATGATAACGTAGTAATAATCGCCCAGGGCAAAGGAGTAGTCGTCAGGACCGAACACCTGGTGATAGACGTTTATTCCCTCACCCCTGTACTCGTGGTTGCCTGGCGCGACGAATATCGGCTTGTTCCACTTCCACTCCTTGAGAAGCTCGCCCCACTCGTCCACCCTGCCGGAGTAAACGAGGTCACCGCCATCTATAATGAACAGCCCGTCGTCCTCGTTGATCTCGTCCCGTATCTTGAGGAACACCGGTGGAATCTCTTTCCCTCCGTCCGGCCTGTGGTCACCGAGGGCTAAAACGGTGTAGTTGCCGACGTCCTCGGCAGCCAGCCGGAATGAGGGAGCCCTAAACCTGACCCAGGTGTCGCCGGTTTCTGCGCCCTCGGGCAGGTCGAGTATCGAGGGATTGATGTTCTCGATGACGTAGGTGAGCTCGACGTCCCCGTCCACGGTTGCGCTCACGTTGAAGCCGAGGGCGTGAATGTAAACGGTGGAGCCGTTCACGAGCCTTATGAAGCCGCCCTTCACGGTAACGTTCGCACCATCGACGACGCGCCAGTAGTAGATGAAGGGCTCCTCAGTCCTGAAGGAGTCAAGGTACCAGTGCTCGCCGTCATCAGGAACCCCGTCCCAGTCGTTGTCGCCTATGACCTTGACCACTATTCCCTCGAACTCCCCGCTCCTCACGACGTCATCGGCCCTGATTTTCCTCCCGTCCTTCAGCTCCATCGCGTACTCAATCGCCGCCCCTGTTCCGGCCCTGCTCGTACCGGTGAAGACGAAGTACGCTTTTCCATCATTGTTGAAAGCCGCGAATATTCCCTTGTCCTTCCCCACGAACTTGACGCCGAGCTTGTAAACAATGTAGCCAAAGTAATCGTTGACCGTTATAAGGATCGGCTTACCCCTGAGTATCTCCCTCGCGTCCGCCGGCGAGAGCACCGCGACGCCCCCACCGTACTGGCTAGCCGGGAGAATCTGAGCGTCCGGGAAGTAGTGTTTTGCAAGATCCTCGTAGCCCTCACTCACGTAGACCTTCGAAACGTCCGCAAGGCCCTCCCACTGGGCCAGGACCTGACCCTTCTCGTAGCTCCCGAAGTCTATTCCACCCGATGCGGTGGTAGTAGTGCTCGATGTCTGGCCCGGTCCGCTGGAGCTGATGCATCCCGCGGCCAGCACCATAAAAACCAGCAGGATTCCAAAAGCAACTTTCCTCATAAGCTCCACCTTCAAGGAGGTTGAACGGGAAGCTTAAAGCCCTTTTGATTGCGGTTCAGACTCGGCAGATTTAAATATTCCAGGATCGAGAGTCCCTCGGTGATACCATGTTCGTCGGACACTACACGGAGGTCCCCGAGAAGGACACCGGTTTTGAAGGAGTAACCATTAGATGGCTCGTCTCCCCGAAGCTCGGGGCCAAGAACTTCGCCATGCGCTACTTCGTCCTCAGGAAGAACTCGGAGATCCCGATCCACCAGCACGACTGGGAGCATGAAATCTTCATCATGAGGGGCGAGGGGGTAATAACCAACGGAAAGGAGGAGTACCACGTCAAAGCAGGGAACTTCCTCTACGTCCCGCCCAACGAGCCCCACGGCTACAAGGCCTTAACCGACACCTTCGAGTTCCTCTGCATAATCCCCGCCAAGAAGGAGGCCATACCGGAGGACGAGTGGGCTTAGCGCCGGTGATGGTAAACCTTTATCTTCTTCCTCCTCAAGACAAGGAGATCGGCCTTTCGTGACTTGGGACGTATCGGTTCTTCCTCGAGGAGAAGCCACGCCAAGTCGTAGGCAATGGAGGCTATTATGAAAAGGAAAATGCCGAGGACTATGAGTGGGGTATAATACCAGATGATCCCTATTTTTGGAATTACCAGAACAACCTTTCCAATAACCTGGTCGGGGTAGACCTGCCAGGGGTCGGGGTAGTTCCTGTTGTCACCCTTGGTTCTGAAATAATAGCCGTTCGATGTGTTCTCGATGGCTATTATCCTGTGGGTGATCCGGTAGGTTGAGTTGCCTATCGTGACCCTGTAGAGGATAACGTCGCCGACGCGGAGCTGGTCGGGATCGACGGGCCTCGTCACCACGAGGTCGTTGGGGTTGATGTTCGGCTCCATAGAATCGGTGAGTATGACCACGTACTGGAAGCCGAAAACGAAGTGGAGAAGCACGATTAGGACGGTGAAGAACAGGAGGAAGTACGAGACGACCGTGAGGACGTCGGGACGACGCTTGTCCATTGAACCACCACCTAATTAAAGCCGCATTCTGTGCCCATTTCAACCACTTCGAAGCTATAATCGACGTGACGCACTATGTAAACCCAGCCTATGTAAGCTAAAAGGTTGACGGTTCCGGAGCGGCTGATTGCCTGGCCGAAGCCGACGGGGAGGTTTTGGACGTACGACTCACTCCCGTCACTGACCCTGACGCTCAGCCAGATGGACGGCACCGAAAAGGTCGGGGCCATGGCTAAGGCAAACACCAGGACGAACATAAGGCCGATGATCCCAAGTCTACCGACGATGAGATGGCATGGCATGTCAGCGGAGAAACCTCAAAACTAGAGAAAAGTGGGAAAGGAGACCCGCTAAGGGGTCATGGACCCTGGTAGACAACGGCTATCTTGTTTATCCAGACGTGGGACGACGTAAAGATCTGCTCAAGCGTTGTGGTTCCGAAGGTGATCGTTAGAGTCCCGGTACCGTCATCTAGGGTTATAGAAGTACCTAACGGAATTACCGCCCAGTAGTTGCCAGTGTTTGTGTCCTGAGTCCAGGTAAGACTATTAACCGGAACCACTTTCGTATAGACAAGAACGTCATTGTCATCGTAGAACTTCACAATAATGTTCCCATTTTCCACACTAAGATCCCTAGTTGAGGTAACGTTAATGACAATGTCATCTAGAATGTCTGGATCACCAGCATTTAGTGACCACGTAACGTCGGTGGAAAGTATCGGATTGTCTATGACATTGCTGCCAGCACCAATGCCCTGAACAGTGACGGTGATATACGGCACAGCCAGCGCGGCTCCAACCATCGCCAGCGCGAGTGCGAGCGCCAGCGGGATTAACCTCTTCTTATTGGCCCTCCTCATGGGGTTTCACCTCCATGATACTGCTTGTAAAATAAGTCGCCCTCGGGTATTTAAGGTTTGTTACCCAAATTTAAGCAGATGCTTACCCAAACCTCCGAGGCGAAAAGCAGGCACAACGTCGATAAGGACTACGAATCTTAACATATTGAAAAGTCAACGAACATAACTGGAATCTCTTGGGTGAACCACAAAGGGGGTTGGACAAAGTTCAGGTTCACGCCACCGTCCCCCTCAGGTAGGTCGAGCCGGCCCAATCCACCTTAACCTCCAGGAATTCTCCCGGCCTACCGGAGTCAAAGATTATATCCTTGTAGTTGGAAGTCCTGCCCTCGATCCCACCTTTCTTGCCCTCGCCGTGGACGAGGACCTCGACGGTCTTCCCAACGTAGGTCCTGTTTATCTCGTACGCTATCTGCAGCCTCAGCCTGTGCAAAAGCCTCGAGCGCTCCTTGACCTTCCAGCCGGGAAGCTGCTTCCACCTCGCCGCTACCGTTCCCGGTCTGGGAGAATAGCGGGAAACGTTTATCTTGTCGGGCCGGACGCGCTTTACCAGCTCGGCGGTGTTCTGGAAGGCCTCCTCCGTCTCGCCGGGAAATCCGACGATGATGTCCGTGTTGAGGTTCAAGTGGGGAATTCTCCTCCTGAAGGTCCGCACTATCTCCTCGAACTCCTCCACGGTGTACGTTCTCCCCATTCTCCTCAGGACCTCATCGTCCCCACTCTGGACCGGAAGGTGGAGGAACTTGTAGACCTTCTCGTCCCGATAAGCCTCCACCAGCTCGTCGAGGAACTTTATTGCATGGTTCGGGTTCATCATGCCGACCCTGACCCTGAAATCGCCCTCGATGGCCGTTATCTCGTCGAGTAACTTGGCCAAGTTCGTCCCGATGTCGAAGCCGTAGCAGCCTGTATCCTCGCTCGACAGCTGTATCTCCTTGTATCCCCTGGCGAGGGCCTCCTTGACCCACCTGACGACGAGCTCCGGTTTGTAGCTCTTCAGAACACCCCTGGCGAAGCGCGTGGCACAGTAGGTGCAGGCGTTGAGGCAGCCCTCACTTATCGGGACGACGAAGGCGACGCCGTTCTTCCAGAGCCTCGGAAGTTCGAGCTTGTCTATGCTCCTCTCGCGCCAGCCTTCGACGCTGATCAGCTTTCCGCCGCGCTCCGCTACGCTTATCGCCTCCGCTATCCTGTCTATGCTCTTGACGCCGAGAATTCCCGAGACTCGTGGATCTATGGCCCCAGGGTTCACGTGGACGAGACAGCCAGTGGCGATGACTTTTTTCCCGGAATCGAGGAGCTCCTTTATCCTCTCGCGCATGTGCTTCTCGGTGGGGTCTTTAACCGCGCAGGTGTTCACAACAACGTAGTCAGCACTTTCTGGGGTCTCCACTAGCTCATAGCCAGCTCTAAGGAGGATTGCCTCCATCATCTCCGCATCGGCCCTGTTCCTCGTGCAACCGTAGGTCTCAACGTGAACCCTTACCATCGGTGCCGGCTGGGCCAAGGGGTTTAAAAAGGGTGCGGTTCAAGTCCGGGAACTCACACAAAACATATAACGCTCAGGAGCACGTAGGGCATCACGAAAAGAAAAACGGCCACAAACGTTAGTTCCTTTTATCCACTCCCAAGGCCGTTGCTGCGCCTCATAATGAGAAACGAGAGAAGGCAGACGATCAGGACCGGAACCAACGACGATACCGCCGTGAAAAGCGCGCCGGGAAGCAGGTATAGATACCCGATGTATCGAGAAGCGCCACCGTCCGGTAGAGCAGGATTGGGTGAGGCAGACAGAACTCCAACTATAACCCCAATCATCACGGACTTCTCGTCCATGAGACCACGGCAGGAATTGGCTCAAAGCCTTAAAAACGTTCTTCAAAAGACTCGGAGGGTAAGAATAGGAAGGAAAGGGAAATCAGATGACTTCCGCGAAAGCGAACTTCCTCTTGACCGAGTTAATGACGATCTCAACCTCGTCGCCGACCTGGGTGTTCGGGACGAAGATAACGAAGCCCTTTATCTTGGCGATGCCGTCACCGCCCTTACCGAGGCTCTCAATCCTAACTCTATACCTTTCTCCAACCTTAACGGGGGCTTCGTAGCCGCCAAATCCATCTCCATACATATCTAACACCAACTCTTTCAACTTTCAGGGCTCTTCCGAAAGACTCCGAGAAGAGTCCCAATGGTGGGTCAGTTCGAGGGTATATAAAGGTTTGGGTGAGGCCGTTTGCCGTCGTAAAAAAGGCAAACAAAACTGTTTCTCAAAAAGCAGGCAATTGACGGCCCTTCACGAGAAATTGACGGTTCCAAACCTTCGGTTCAGGAAACCCTTTTATCAAAAGCCGACGATTACCTAATGGGGGAGATAAAATTCAAATTTGGGGGTGGTACCTTGGGTGAGATAGCCATTAACAAGATGTGCCGCGTCGCTGGGGAGGCAAAGCTCGTCCTCTATGAGGAGAACGGGACGGTGACGGACGCGCTCTTCATCACAACGGCCCCGGTCAGGGGTTTCGAGAAGATGGTCATCGGAAAGAACCCGCTGTTCGCGGTAGAGGCGGTGATGAGAATCTGCGGACTCTGCCACGCGTCCCACGGCATAGCGGCGGTCGAGGCGGTGGAGCACGCGATAGGCATAGCCCCGCCGAGGAACGGGCTCCTCATGAGGGAGGCGTTGGGGCTGATAAACAGGACTCAGAGTCACGCCCTCCAGTTCCTCATGATAGCGGGCGACCTGATAAAGGAGGAGAAGCGGAACGAGGTTCTCTTCAAGCTGATGGACTTCCACGCCAAGGTCAGCGACTACCTGCTGAAGCTTGGTGGTGCTGCGACTCACCCGCCGAACCTCACGATAGGGGGAATGCTCCGCGTTCCCAAGTGGAGCGTCTTCAACAACCTCAAGGCGAGGTTTCCGAACCTCATAAAGAGCTGGGAGGAGCTGAGAGAAATTCTCCTCGACGAGGACGTTCAGACCGAAGTCGCCGAGGAGCTCAGAGGGGCGAGGAGGGAGATGCCCTATTTAACGAGCAGTTTCTTCTACGGCGACCGCTACAACATAAGGACCGACAGGGTTGAGACGATGCCGTACTACGAGTTCAGGAAGGAAGAGCCCGCGAGGGAATCAACGACGCTGGTGGCTTTCTACGACGGGAAGAAGGTCGAGACCGGCCCGAGGGCCAGAATGAAGACCTACCGCGAGTTCAAAGACGATTCCCTCTACGGCCTGCACCTCGCGAGGGTCGAAGATACGGAGCTTGCCCTCCTCAGGCTCGCGGAGATTCTCGACGAGATTAACATGGAGGAAGCCTTCAGGGTCAAGAACATAACCTTCGGCCCGGGCAGGGGCGTCGGCGTTTACGAGGCTCCTAGGGGAACGCTGATACACTACATCGAGCTCGGCGAGGAGGGGCGCGTTGTGAGCTCGAAGATTGTGGTTCCGACGATGTTCAACATTCCGGTCATGGAGGAGATGGCGAAGGGGCTGAGCGTCAGGGCCGCTGAGACGGTTATGAGGCTCTACGACCCCTGCATCCCCTGCACGACCCACGTCGTTAGGTTGGGGTGATTGGTATGGAGAAGCTCAAGGTCCTCCACGTTGATATAGGCGGTTGCGAGGGCTGTAACGTCAGCATAATCAGGGCGTATCCGAAGCTCATGGAGAGCGTAGAACTCGACATCTCATACCTCCGCAACGGGGGTTACAAGTACGACGAGTACGATGTGGCTCTCGTAACCGGCGGGGTCTGCATGAACGAGCCGAGGGTCATCGAGGAGCTGAAGGAGGTGAGGGAGAAGGCGAAGGTTGTTGTCGCCTTCGGCTCGTGCTCGGCCCTAGGCGGGATACTGCGCTTCTGCCGGGGAGGCCAAGCGCCGAGGCCGGACCACAGGAACTTCCAGCCGATAAACAGCGTAATTGAGGTTGATTACTCGATACCCGGCTGTCCACCAACGCCCCAGATGCTCCAGTCCTTCTTCAAGTACTTCACAGCCGGCAACGAGACGAGGCTTAGGCTCTTCAAGGTGACGGCCCAGGTCAAGAAGCTCAGCGGGTTCGACCTCATAGACGACATCGTCCTGACTGGCCTCTGCATAGGCTGCGGTGCCTGCGAGCTGTCCTGCCCAACTGGGGCCATCAAGCTCATAGACAAGAGGCCTACCCTGGCCCAGGAGAGGTGCATCAGGTGCGGAACCTGCTACATCCGCTGTCCGCGCGCGAGCCAGATAATCTGCCTCGGGGGTGTTAAGTCATGATGCCGTTTGGAGAAAGCCTGCTCGGCCAGATTAGGGCCGTCTACCTCGGTAGGGGAACCGACAAGGAGATACTGAGAAGGAAAGTTGCCAGCGGAGGCGCTGTTACCGCAATGCTGACCTACGCCCTGGAGAAGGGCCTGATAGACGGCATCGTCACCTCGAAGAGAACCAAGGGACTTGAGGGCGAAGCTGTGGTCGCGAGAACGAAGGAGGAGCTCCTCGAGACGGCAGGGAATCGCTGGAGCATCGTACCCTTTGCCGCGAGAATAAAGGCGAAAATAGAGGAAGAGGACTTAAAGAAGGTTGCAGTCGTCTGCCTGCCCTGCCAGGCCCAGTTCTTCGGCCAGATGAGGGACTTCCCGATACTCGAGGCAGACTTCGGGAACAGGATTCGCTACATCGTGAGTCTCTTCTGCATGGGCACCTTCGCTTTCGAGGCCTTCCTCAACTACCTGCGCGTTAAGTACGGGGTCAGGGCGGAGGAGATAGTAGACATAAAGCTCACAAGGGACTTCCTCGAAATCCACAGGGAGAGCGGGGTCCTCACGATACCACTTAGGGAGGCCTTCTCCTACCTCCAGACTGGCTGTCTGGTCTGCTCCGACTACACCGGCGTGTGGAGCGATATCTCTGCTGGCTTCGTCGAGAGCGAACCCGGCTGGACTGTCATCATAACGAGAAACCAGCGCGGGGAGGAGCTCGTTAGAGGAGCTGAGAATGATGGCTACCTCGAGCTACGCGACGGCTCCCACGTCCTCGGCGAGGTTCTCAAGGGGGCGAGGGAGAAGCTCGCGAGGGCCCAGAGGAACATGGCCCAGCTCCTGTGAGCCTTTATTTTTCTGCCACTTTGTTAAACGCTTTTGTTTTATATCCTCAAAAGGGAATACAAAAAAGCTTTTTCAGGACTCCTTTTCCGAAAAGAAGGCCATATAAAACCTTTTGTTTGGAACTGGGCATTTAGAAAAGCGTTTTAAATCCCAGATTCAAGTTTCAATCGAGGGGACAAAAATGTGCATGTGGACATATGTGTTCATGGGGGTGGAAGCTTGAAGGTTCCCGTCGTCTGCCCCTACTGCGGGGTGGGGTGCCGGCTGTACATCGAGAGAACCCCGAGCGGTTACAGGCTTGAGTACGCCGACGATATTCCGGGGATTCCCAACGAGAACGGGAGGCTCTGTCCGAAGGGAAACGCGGTTCTCGACCTGCTCTCGAAGGACAGGCTCAGGAAACCGCTGAAGGCGAAGGAGGAAGGTAAGTTCGTCGAGGTGAGCTGGGGAGAAGCGATAAAGGAAGTCGCCGAGAGGCTGAGGGAGATAGCTAAGGACGACCCAAGGCAGCTCATGTTCTTCGGCTCGGCGAAGACCTTCAACGAGCCCAACTACCTGATTCAGAAGCTCGCCAGAATGCTGGGCACCAACAACATCGACCACTGCGCAAGGCTCTGCCACTCCTCGACCGTCGCCGGCCTGAAGGCCGTCTTTGGGGCCGGAGCCATGACCAACACCTACCGGGACATCGAGATGGCGGACGTGATAATGATCTGGGGACACAACTACGCTGAAACCCACCCGGTCGGCTTCCGCTACGTCATCAAGGCAAAGGAGCGGGGCGCGAAGGTAATCGTCGTTGATCCAAGGTTCACCAGAACGGCGTGGTTCTCCGACCTGTTCCTTCAGCTTTATCCGGGAACGGACATAGCCCTCGCCAACGGAATAATGCACGTGATAATCAAGCACGGCCTCTACGACAGGGAGTTCGTTGAGAAGAGAACGGTCGGCTTCTCAGAGCTCAAGAGGACCGTTGAGAAGTACACGCCTGAGAGGGTCGAGGAGATAACTGGCGTTCCGGCTGAACTCATAGAGGAAGCCGCTGTAACGTTTGCCAGGGCTGAAAACGCCGTCATCACCTGGGCAATGGGATTAACGCAGTCGGTTCACGGCTACGACAACGTTAGAGCCGTCGCGACGCTCATAGCCATCACCGGCCACATAGGAAGGCCCGGAAACGGGGCATCTCCAATGAGGGGCCAGAACAACGTCCAGGGTGCCTGCGACCTCGGCGTTCTGCCGAACGTCTTCCCTGGCTACCAGGCGGTAACCGACCCCGAGAAGAGGAGGTTCTTCGAGGAGTTCTGGGGAGCGGAGCTGAGCGGTGAGGTCGGCCTGACGACGATCGAGGCAACCCACGAGGCCGAGAAGGGCAGGGTGAAGGCATACTACATAATGGGAGAGAACCCGGCCATAAGCGAGGCCAACTCAAAAAGGGCTATCAGAGCGCTCAGAAAGCTTGAGTTCCTCGTCGTTCAGGACATCTTCCCGACGGAAACCGCGAGATTGGCGGACATCGTTCTTCCGGCGACTTCGATGCTCGAAAACGAGGGCTCGCTCACCAACACCGAGAGGCGCGTGCAGTGGAGCTTCAAAGCGCTGAATCCGCCGGGGGAGGCCAGGCCCGACTGGTGGATAGTGAGCGAAATCGGGAAGGCCATCGGATTCACCGGAAGCGGGGCAAGGGGCTTCAACTACCGCTCGCCGGAGGAGATACTTAGGGAGATAAACGCCTGCACGCCCCAGTACAGGGGCATAACGCCGGAGAGGCTCAAGGAGAACCTTGCCGGAATCCACTGGCCGTGTCCGAGCGAAGACCACCCGGGAACACCGCTACTCTACACCGAGAGGTTCCTTACCCCAGACGGTAAAGCCCATCTGGCTTCCGTGGAGCACAGTGGACCGGCGGAGATACCAGACAAGGACTACCCGCTGATTCTGACGACGATGCGCTACGTGGGACACTTCCACACGCTGACGATGACGGGGAGGAGCGAGCTTCTGAGGAAGCGCTGGAGGGAGCCGTTCCTCGAAGTTCACCCGGACGACGCGGAGCGCTTCAAGCTAAAGGACGGGGAATGGGCCGTCGTCGAGACGAGACGCGGGAGGTACCCTGTCAGGGCGAAGGTTACGAAGGCCGTCAAGAGGGGCGTCGTTGCCATTCCATGGCACTGGGGTGCCAACGTCCTCACAAACGACGCCATAGACCCTGTCTCGAAGATTCCGGACACGAAAGCCTGTGCCTGCAGGGTGAGACCCGTTAGCGAGGCCGAGGCGAGAAAGCTACTCGACGAGCTGAGGGAGATGGGGGTGGTCGCATGAGCGGAATCCTCATCGACCCGGGCAAGTGCATAGCCTGCAGGGCCTGCGAGGTGGCCTGTGAGAGGGAGCACGGACGGAGCTTCATCACCGTCTTCGAGTTCGAAACTTCCGCCGTTCCCCTCAACTGCCGTCACTGCGAGAGGGCTCCCTGCGTAGAGGCCTGCCCGACGGGGGCGCTCTTCAGGGACGGGGACGGGGCGGTCCTCGTTGATGTGAAGAAGTGCATAGGCTGCAACATGTGCGTCCTAGCCTGTCCCTTCGGAATCCCGGAGATAGCCGGAAAAATCATGGTCAAGTGCGACCTCTGCCCGGACAGGAGGGCTGAAGGAAAGCTCCCCCTCTGCGTCCAGACGTGTCCAACAGGCGCGCTGACCTACGAGGAGCCAAGTGAGTTCTCAATGAGCAGAAGAAAAGCCTACGCCGAAAGGCTCGCCCTCAGGAGGGCTGAAAATGCGCCCGGCCTTTGACTGGGAGAGGTGCATAGGCTGTGGGGCCTGCGTGAGGGTCTGCAGGGGCGGGGCTTTGAGCTACCGTGACGAAAACGGCAGGCGGACGATAACCTTCGAGCCGAGGCTCTGCGACGGCGACCTGCTCTGCGTCGAGGCCTGCCCGGTGAACGCCGTCAGGGGCGTGCCCAACCACGAGAGCGGAGAAAGCTCGGCCACCTTCGAGCTCGCCCGCTGTGAGAACTGCGGAAAGCTGACGGAGTTCACCCTCAAGGAGGTCGAATGGGGCCGGAAGATGGGCCATTTCGACCTTTTCCTCTGCTCAACCTGCAGACGGCTCAAATCAGCCCAAAAGATTGGGGAGGGATTGGAATGAGCGAGGTGCTCTATGGAGTTGATTCGACCTTCGAGGGGATAGCGAGGAAGGCCACCCCGAAGTTTAGGACAACGCCGGGAAGGCTGCTCTTCGCCGGTTTCATGGCCGGAGCTTACATAGCCTTCGGCTTCGTCTTAGCGGTTATCGCGGCGAC
The DNA here is from genome assembly GCF_000265525.1 of Thermococcus cleftensis. Lineage (NCBI taxonomy): Archaea > Methanobacteriati > Methanobacteriota > Thermococci > Thermococcales > Thermococcaceae > Thermococcus > Thermococcus cleftensis. Next base: position 1,109,668 of record NC_018015.1, on the reverse strand, counting down.
GGGCTTCCACGACAACCCCTCGGCCTTCAAGCTTCTCCTCGGTGCGGTCTTCCCAGTCGGACTCATAGCGGTAATCCTAGCTGGAGCTGACCTCTGGACCGGGAACGTCCAGTTCCTGAGCTCGGCCAAGGCCAAGGGCTACGCGGACTTCAGGTGCGTCCTCTACAACTGGTTCGGGAGCTACGGCGGCAACTTCATAGGCTCGGTCTTCATAGCGCTCCTGGCAGTTCAGCTTACCGGGCTCTTCGGCCACGTCGGCGACCCGAACACCTTCGGGAGCACGATAGTAGCGATAGCCCAAGGTAAGGTCTCGAAGGACTTCATGGCTCTGCTCTTCCTCGGAATAGGCTGTAACTGGCTCGTGAACGTTGCAATCTGGCAGTCCGCGAGGGTCCAGGACGGTGCAGGCAAGATACTGGCGATATGGTTCCCGATATTCGCCTTCGTGGCGATAGGCTTCGAGCACGCCATAGCCAACATGTGGGCGATTCCAGCTGGAATATTCCTCAGCGACGGGGCAATAAACTGGGCAAACTTCTTCCACAACCTGATTCCGGTGACGCTCGGAAACGCCATAGGCGGCTTCCTCTTCGTCAGCTTCTACTACTGGTACCTCAGCCACCCGGAGCTGACCGCGAAGAGGCTCGCAAAGGAAATAGTGGACTTCACGGCAGTCTTCATAGCGTTCTGGGTTACCGCGACCCTCATTCCGGCCGGGATAGCGACGGTCCTCAAGGGGAACCTCTACGCCTTCCCGCTCGTCCTCAGCGCCTACTACATAGCCGGAACCTTCGCCCTGGCCAAAATCGCCAAGCCGGGGGTGGAAAAATGAACGGCATGAACTTCGCCTTCCACTGCCTTGAGAGACCGGAGCCGACCGGAAAGAGGGTGGCAATCATAGGCGCTGGACCGGCGGGATTGGCCGCGGCCGGCTATTTGGCCTGCAAGGGGCATGAGGTCCACGTCTACGACAAACTGCCGGAGCCAGGGGGCTTAATGCTCTTCGCAATTCCGGACTTCAGGATTCCGGTCGAGAGGGTCCGCCTCGGCTACTTCGACCTCGCGAAGAGAATGGGCGTGAAGTTCCACACGGGCGTCAAGGTAATCTCGGGGGAGAGAGGTGACGAGGGCGATGAGTTCGTCGAGAAAACCCTTCCATTCGAGGAGCTAGTAAGGGACTTCGACGCGGTTCTGATAGCGACGGGAACCTGGCGCTCCTGGGTGGCAGATATTCCGGGAATAGAGCTCGAAGGCGTCTTCAAGGCCCTGGAGTACCTCTTCAGGATAAAGAGCGCCAAGCTCGGCCACATGGACTGGAAAGAGGTTCCAGAAATAGAGGGCAAGCGGGTGATTGTCATCGGAGCCGGGCATACCGCCTGCGACGCGGCCATGGAGAGCCTCCTTATGGGAGCGGAGAAGGTCTACATGAGCTACCGCAGGACGATAAGGGAGGCTCCAGCTGGAAGCTACGAGATAAACCTGCTCCGCGAGAAGGGCGTTGAGTGGCTCGAGCTGACGGTTCCGGTGAGGATAATCGGCGAAAACGGAAAAGTGAAGGGAATAGAGCTGAAGAAGTGCAGGCTCGGCGAACCCGACGCGAGCGGAAGGAGGAAGCCGATACCGATTGAAGGAAGCGAGTTCACCGTTGAGGTGGACTACGTCGTCTTTGCGATAGGCCAGACACCGACGCCACCCTTCATCGAGGGCATCGCCACCGACAGGAAGGGCAGGATTGTGGTTGATTCGAGGCACATGACGAGCAGGGAAGGTATCTTCGCGGCAGGCGATGTAGTTCTTGGCCCGTCGCTCGTTGGGAGGGCAACAAAGGACGGCCTCTACGCCGGGCGGGACATACACCTCTGGCTGACGGGGGTGAGGGCATGAAGCTCCTCGTCGATTTCAACACCTGCATAGGCTGCGAGACCTGCGAAGCGGTGTGTGACTTCATTCACGACGGCAGGCCCAACATAAGGGTGGTCTTCGCGAGCAACGGGGTGGGAGTTCCAATAAACTGCCGGCACTGCGACGACGCCCCCTGCATGGCGGTCTGTCCAGTGAACGCGATAACCCGCGATAGAGACGGGGCAGTGGTGATAAACCATGAGAAATGCATAGGCTGTTTAATGTGCCTCTCGGTCTGCCCCTTCGGGGCCATAAGCTACGAACCCGTGGTTAAGGTCGTCTGCAAGTGCGACATGTGCGCAGAGAGGAGGGCGGAGGGACTGAAACCTGCCTGCCACGAGATGTGCCCCGCTAACGCCATCTACTACGGGCCCGACGGAGGGGAGGAGAAGAGAAAACGCGTTACGGAGGCCATTTCCCGGGAGCGTTAGTTTTTCTTCTTTTTGTGGCCGAAACCGTTAAAGTACATTGCAGCATAGATTAGATCATGAATGCTCCTAAACCTTTGGTTTACAACAAGGTGTTTCTTACCTTTTTTTGGCAAACTGAGCTTTGAAAAACCGTTTTAAGCCGAGAGGAGAAGTCAAAAACGAGAGTAAACAAAAGCGTTAATGCGGAGGTGGTAGCTTGCCCTTCATGGTCGCGTTCGTCTTCGCGTACCTCCTGTGGCTCGTCTTGACAGCTGGAACTAACGGACTGCTCTGGAGCACGGGGGAGCTGATAGCGGGACTGATATTTGCCGGAGTAGTTGCCTACACGACGAAAGACGTAATCGGCGAGAAATCGACGCGCTTTCTCAACCCGATAAAGTGGCTCGAGTTCGCGGTTTACAGCGTTGGGCCGCTCTTCTGGGGCATGGTTAAGGCCAACTTCCACGTTGCCTGGCTCGTCATAACCGGGAAGATAAGGCCGGGCATCGTTAGAGTCCCCGTTGACCTCGAGAACGACGCCCAGTACACCATTCTGAGCAACTCGATAACCCTCACGCCGGGAACGCTCACAGTGGATGCATGCCCCAAGGAGAAGGCCCTCTACGTCCACTGGATTGACATTCCTCCCGGCTTAGAGAGGCCGGAGAACTCGGAGCCGGTTTCAGGTCCCTTCGAAAAGTGGGCCAGGAGGCTGGGAAGATGATCGAACCGGTGTTCTTCTACGCGGCGCTGATAATCTCAATAGGCGCGTTCTTAGCCATACTCAGGATTCTACTCGGTCCAACTGTTCCCGACAGGGTCGTCGGCGTCGATACTCTCAACACCCTCGTCGTTGCCGGCATGGTTCTCCTCGGCGCGGCATACGACAGGACGATTTACATCGACATAGCCATCGTTTACGCGCTCCTCAGCTACATAGGAACGCTGATAGTCGCGAGATACCTTCAGGGGGGATTGAAATGATTGAGTACCTGATTTACGCCTTCCTCGCGATAAATATAACCTTCAACCTCCTCGGGAGCATAGCCCTCCACCGCTTCCCCGACGTCTACACGAGGCTCCACGGGGCGACAAAGTGCACGACGTTTGGAACGATATTCGCGGTTTTAGCGGTCGTCACCCACGCCCTTTACAGGCTTCACGTCACTGGCGACCCGAAGTACCTCCAGATGGCCCTCCACAGCTTCGTGGCCCTGGTGGCTCTCCTCCTGACGAACCCGGTCGGGGCACACGCAATAGCCAAGGCCGCCCACCTGAGCGGCTACAAGCCGGCCAGAGCGGTCATCGATGCCTACGAGGAGAAGCTCGGGGGTGAGGAGGAATGAACGCCCTGACGGTTGACATGGCGATTCAGGCGATTATTCTCATCGGCGTCCTGATCACGGCCTACCTCACGATTCGCTTCAGGGATTTGCTGGCCGCTGCCCTCATGTCGGCTGCGATGAGCCTTCTCCTGAGCCTTGAGTTCTACATGCTCCACGCACCTGACGTGGCGATAGCAGAGGCTGCCGTCGGGGCCGGTGTTGTCACGGCCGTCGTAGTTTACGGCATAGCGAAGACCGAGAGATGGGAGGTGGAACCGTGAAGAGAACAATAGCTTACCTCTCACTGCTGTTTATCCTCGGCGTGCTCCTCTACATAGCGAACCCCGACTACGGCCTCAAGTTCGGCCCGGGCGGCAGCGAGTGGCTCTCGCTCCGCTACACGGACAACTACTACATCACCCACGGCCTCGAGGAGGTCGGCGGTACGAACATAGTCACCGACATAGTCTTTGACTACCGTGGCTACGATACCATAGGTGAGGCGACGGTTCTCTTCACGGCCATAGCCGGCGCGATAGCCCTTCTAAGGCCCTGGAGGAGGGATAGGGCATGAGAGAGGATATGGGGCTCATCGTGAAGACCACTGCCAGAGCCATAATCCCACTCATCGGAATCTTCGGTGCCTACATAGTGATGCACGGTCACCTTACCCCAGGAGGCGGATTCCAGGGTGGAGCGACGATAGCGGGGGCGGGGATACTGTTCCTGGTCGCCTTCGGCCTCGACGAGATGAAGAAGCACTACAACAAGAGCCTCTACTCGGTCCTGGAGGGAGTGGGCGGTCTGGCCTTCCTCGGCGCGGCGATGCTCGGCATGGGCGTTGCTTTCTTCTACAACACGCTCTGGCACAACGGGCCCTTCTTCAACGGAGAACCGGGAACGCTCCTCTCGGCGGGGTTCCTGCCGATAATGAACTTAGCGGTGGGTCTGAAGGTGTTTACCGGCCTCGTCAGCGCGCTGACGGCGATAGCCCTCTACAGGAGGTGGAAGTCGTGATTCAGTTCCAGTTCATCACCGCGTTCCTGCTCATAGCCCTCGGAATCTACGCCTTTCTGGCAAAGAGGAACCTAATCAAGCTGATTTTGGCGCTCGACATCATAGACTCGGGGATACACCTGCTCCTCATCAGCCTCGGCTATCGCATAGAGCTGGACCAGATCCCGACCGCGCCGATTTACACCGGCTACGAGACGCTGAAAAGCCCGATGGTCGGACCGCTTCCCCAAGCTTTGGTCCTCACGAGCATAGTCATCGGCGTCTGTGTGCTCTCGCTCGCGGTTGCGCTCACAATAAACGCCTACCGCCACTACGGAACCCTTGACGTGAGAGCCCTGAGGAGGTTGAGGGGATGAACGGCGAGGCGATACTTCCATACCTCATAATCATTCCGCTCTTCGGAGCGTTCTCGATGCCGATAGTCAATCTGCTCGGAAGAAAGGCCAGGGAAGCGTGGGCCGTCATGATTTCCGGCGCAACGCTCGCCGTCGGCTCCGCAATCTTCTACTACGTCTGGGATACCAAGAAAATCCTCGTCTACACACTCGGTGCCAAGAGCCCACTCGGCCAGGGCGTGGGCTTTCCAATAAGGATAGTCTGGGAGGTTGACCTCTTCGGCGCGATAATGGTGCTGATGGTAACTCTCGTGAGCTTCCTGGCCGTGCTTTATTCCCTCGGCTACATGAAGCACGACACCGGCCTCGACAAGTACTACACCCTCATCATAATCCTCGAGCTCGGAATGCTCGGCATAGCCATAACCGGCGACCTCTTCAACTTCTACGTCTTCCTGGAGATAATGAGCATCGCCAGCTACGCGCTCGTCGCCTTCAGGAACGACACCTGGGAGGGCATTGAAGCCGGCATCAAGTACATGTTCGTCGGCTCGATAGCGAGTTCCTTCGTGCTCCTCGGTATAGCGCTCCTCTACGGCCAGTACGGAACGCTCACTATGAGCTATCTCGCTTTAAAGCTCGCCCAAAGCCCGAGCGTTACGGCCAAGGTTGCCCTGGCACTCTTCATAGCGGGGCTCCTCTTCAAGAGCGGTGCTTCTCCAGTCCACATGTGGCTTGCCGATGCTCACCCGGCCGCGCCGAGCTCGATAAGTGCCATGCTCTCCGGTCTCGTCATCAAGATAGGCGGAATCTACGCCCTCACGAGGATACTCTTCAGCATCTACGGGGCAAGCATAAGCGTTAAGACCGTCGGCTGGGTGGTCATCATCTTCGCCTGCATAACCCTCATCGTCGGCAACGCGATGGCGGTAATCCAGAACGACATGAAGAGGCTCCTGGCCTACTCTTCAGTCGGGCAGATAGGATACATTCTCCTCGGCCTCGGAATCGGTTTAGCGGCCTACGGAAGCCAGACCGGAGAGATAGCGATGGCGGGAGCGATTTACCACACCTTCAACCACGCCCTCATGAAGGCACTCCTCTTCCTGATTGCCGGTGTGGTCATTCATCAACTCGGCACGAGGGACCTCAACGAGCTGAGCGGCTTGGCTAAGGCGATGCCGAAGACGACCTTTGCCTTCCTGATCGGAGCGGCCGCGATAATAGGAATGCCCCCGCTGAACGGCTTCGCGAGCAAATGGCTCATCTACGAGAGCTCGGCAATATTCAACCCGATACTCGGCGCGATAGCAATAATAGGAACGGCATTCTGTACCGCTGCCTACGTCAAGGTGCTCTACACCTTCTTTGGAAGGCCCAGCGAGAGGGTCATGAAGGCCAAAGACCCCGAGGGAACGATGCTCTGGCCGATAATAATCCTGGTGGTTGCCATAATCGTCATGGGGCTCTTCCCGTGGCAGATAAGCGACAAGGTCATGATTCCAGCCGTGAAGGCCCTTGAGAACCAGCTGGCCTACGTAAGCGCCGTCTTAGGGGGTGCGTGAAATGTTCGGCTACTGGGATGCGCTTTACTTCGTCTTTGTCTTCATCATCGGCCTAATCCTGGCTTACCTCCTCGACAAGTGGGCCAAGAGGAGCGGAATGGGGACGAGGGAAGTCGGCGACGGGGCGAAGATATTCATAAGCGGTGAGGACCCCGACAAGGTGATTCCGGGCTTCGAGCACCTTGAAGGCCACTACACCGGAAAAAACGTCATGTGGGGGCTGACCTACGCGCTCAAGCGCTTCTTCACCGCCTTAAGAAAAGAGCACACCGGACTGCTGACCGACTACGTGAGCTACCTCGTCATAGTTACCGCCTTCGTCATGGGAGTGCTGTTGATATGGGGGTGAAGGGAGGTGACGCTCATGGGCGGGTTTGAAAGAAAAACCGTGAGAAACCCAATCACGGGGCGGGCACTTGAGGGAACCCAAAAACTTCCGCGAGCGCTTGCGGAGGCAAGGGCTCATAGGGGGTGAAGTAAGATGAGCATCAAAGTTCCCGCTAACGGAGGTTCAAACTCACCGGAACGCGAGGGGCTTGAGAAGAGAATCGCCCAGCTGTGCCGCTACATAGGAAAGTCACCCTGGGTCTTCCACGTGAACAGCGGCTCGTGCAACGGCTGCGACATCGAGATAATAGCGGCCCTGACCCCAAGATACGACGCGGAGCGCTTCGGAGTCAAGCTCGTCGGCAGTCCGAGGCACGCGGATATACTCCTCGTTACCGGGCCTGTAACCAACCAGAGCCTTGAGAGGGTCAAGCTGGTCTACGAGCAAACTCCAGACCCGAAGATAGTGATAGCGGTCGGCTCCTGCCCCACCGGCGGGAGCGTCTTCTACGAGAGCCCCTTCACCAACGCACCGCTGAGCAACGTCATTCCGGTAGATGTTTACGTCCCCGGCTGTCCGCCGAGGCCCGAAGCTATACTCCACGGCGTCGTTTTGGCCCTCGAAAAGCTGGCTAAAATCCTGAAGGGTGAGGTCCCGGAGGTGAAAGAATGAGCGAGACCGAGGTTAAGGAGCCCACCAAGGCCGGGAAGGTCGCGGAGGCAATAGCGGAGCGCTTTCCAAACGCCCAAGTTGAAGTGAAGACCAACAAGTGGGGGCGCGAGAGAGTGTGGGTTCGCGTTGAGAAAAGCGAGTACCGCGAGCTGATGAAGTTCATAAAGGAACTCGACGGCGAGGCCCACTACTCGATAGGCATCGAGCAGGACCTTGGAGAGGAGCTCGGCTTCCTGAGCCACCTCGTGATCTACTACGACGACGCCCCGGCCGTTTCCCTGCTCATAGACGTCCACGCGCCCAAGGACGACCCGGTGATTCCGGACATCAGTGATATCTTTCCAATAGCAGCGCAATACGAAAGGGAAGGCATGGAAATGGTCGGCATAGACTTCGAGGGAGCGCCAGACAAGAGGAGGCTCTTCTTACCAGAGGACTTCCCGGAGGGAATCTACCCGCTCCGCCTCGATGAGAAGGGCGTTCCCGAGGAGATGGTGCACAACGCAGGGCACCCGTACTACCTCAAAGGAGGTGCAAAGAAATGACCAAAGTCGAGTACTGGGTCAAGATACCCTTCGGACCCATTCACCCCGGCCTGGAGGAGCCGGAGAAGTTCATACTCACCCTCGACGGCGAGAGGATAGTCGATGTGGACGTCAAGCTCGGATACAACCTGCGCGGAATCCAGTGGATAGCCCTCAGGAGGAACTACGTCCAGATAATGTACCTGGCGGAGAGGATGTGCGGAATCTGCTCCTTCTCCCACAACCACACCTACACTAGGGCCGTCGAGGAAGCGGCCGGGATAGAGGTGCCGGAGAGGGCCGAGTACATCAGGGTTATAATCGGCGAGCTGGAGAGAATCCACTCCCACCTGCTCAACCTCGGAGTTCTGGCCCACGACATAGGCTACGACACGGTGCTACACCTTACCTGGCTGGCCCGTGAGAAGGTCATGGACACCCTTGAGGCAGTTGCCGGAAACCGCGTAAACTACTCGATGGTGACGATAGGGGGAGTGAGGAGGGACATAGACGAGAAGAGGAGGCGGATAATCCTCGACATGATAAAGTACTACCGCGAGGTTCTCCCGCAGATTGAGGATATCTTCCTCCACGACCCGACGATAGAGGCCCGTTTCAGGGACTGTGCTGTGATAAGCAAGCGCGTCGCGATGGAGCAGGGCGCGGTCGGCCCGACCGGAAGGGGAAGCGGAATCAGGGACGACGCGAGGTGGAGCGAGAGGCTCGGCGTCTACCCCGACCTCGGGATAAAACCGGTGATGCCCGGGGACGTTACGGGCGAGAGGCCGAGGGGGGACGTCTTCGACAGAATGGCAGTCAGGATAGGCGAGCTGTGGCAGAGCCTTGAGCTTATAGAGCACGCCCTCGATCAGATGCCGGACGGGAAAATCAAGCTCTTCCCCAAGGACAACGTTCTGGTCGCGAAGCTCAGGATAATGGTGGACGAAGAGGGGGTTGGAAGGTACGAGGCCCCGAGGGGAGAGCTGATTCACTACGTCCGCGGAAAGAAGGGAAGCGACAAGCCCCTCCGCTGGAAGCCGAGGGAGCCGACCTTCCCGAACCTCTTCGCGGTTGCTGAGGGAGTTAAGGGAGACCAGGTCGCTGACTTCGTCGTTGCGGTCGCCTCGATTGACCCATGCCTGAGCTGTACGGACAGGGTTGCCGTCCTCAGCGACGGCAGGAAGAGAATCTTAACCGAGAAGGACCTCCTGAAGGCCTCGATAAAGAAGACGCGCGAGATTAACCCAGATGTAAAGGGCGACCCGACCCCGGTCGGTCTCGGCTGTTCGAGGTGATGGGAATGGACGTTATGGGCAACATCGTTTACCCGGTCGCGGGACTGCTCGGCCTCTACGGTTTCGTCTCACTCGCCTCACTCCTCTGGGAGGGGATAGACAGGAAGCTGGTAGCGAGGATGCAGAGGCGCGTTGGGCCGCCGCTGATACAGCCGTTCTACGACTTCCTCAAGCTGATGAGCAAGGAGACGATAGTTCCAAACACTGCCAACTACATGTTCCGGGCCGCGCCGGTTTTAGCCCTGGCGACTGCCATAGCGCTCCTGGCTTACACGCCGATGGGATTCACGCCCATTATGGCGAGCAAGGGCGACGTCATCGTCTTCATCTACCTCCTCGCCCTGATAAGCTTCTTCAAGATAGTGGGAGCGATAAGCTCTGGCAGTCCGTACGCGAAGATAGGAGCCGCGAGGGAAGCGACGGTGATGGTTTCCAGAGAGCCCGCGATGATGCTCGCTATCTTCGCCATAATGTGGCGCCTCGGTAAGCTCGGCGTGGACAGGCCGTTCAGCATGGGCATCTTCTACCAGCACAACATCTGGGAGATAGGGACGCCCATGAGCTTCGTTGGGGCGATAATACTCCTCTACGTCTTCTGCGTCTGGCTGGCGAGCGAGATAGAGGTCGGGTTCTTCAACATACCCGATGCAGAGGAGGAAATAGCCGAGGGACTGCTCGTGGAGTACAGCGGAAGGTACCTTGCCCTGCTCAAGCTGACGAAGGCTCTCAAAGCTTATATAGCCGCTTCCCTCGTGGTCGCGATATTCTTCCCCTGGGGGATAGCTGACTACTTCAACCTCACCGGCCTTTCAGCAGAGGTTGTGAACCTGCTCTTCCACACGCTGAAGGTCTTCATACTGCTCTTCGTCGTCGAGAGCGTCTTTAGAGCAGTGACGGGAAGGCTGAAGATAACGCAGGCCGTTGACTTCCTCTGGAAGAACGTCTTCTTAGCGTCGCTCGTCGGCTCGCTCCTCATAGCGATGGAGGTGATAATGTGAGGGCACCTATACTCGTCCCAACGGTGCTCAGGAACCTGGCGAGGAAGCCAGCGACCAACCTCTTCCCCAAGACCGAGCCAGTGCCGGTTCCGGAGGACTTCAGGGGCCAGCTGAAGTACAACGTCGATAAGTGCGTCGGCTGTAGAATGTGCGTCACCGTCTGCCCGGCCGGTGTTTTTGTCTATCTACCCGACATCAGGAAGGTGGCCCTCTGGACCGCCCGTTGCGTCTACTGCTCCCAGTGCGTTGACGTCTGCCCGACAGGGGCTTTGGAGATGAGCGACGAGTTCCTCCTGGCCAGCTACGACAACGGCGACGACAAATTTATCCCGCTCAAGGAGGAGAAAATCGAAGAGATAAGGCGGAAGCTCGAGGAGCAGAAGAAGGCCAAGGAGCGGGCTAAAGCCAAGGTAGAGAAAAAGTGAAGGAGGCAGCGTCAGCTGGCCCCAATTTCACCTTTTCTTACCCCTTCCGCATAGCCGTAGTCCCTCATCAGCGACTCTATGGCTCTCTCATGAAGCTTCTCGGTGGAGCCAAGGTATGAAAAGACCGCCCTCAGGAAATCGTCGTCAGCCTTCCCGGTCAGAATTGAGTAAACCCTCTCAGCGACTTCCTCCAGCTCAAGGGCACATTTAAGAACGGCAAAAACGTCGTTTTCGCTCTCAAGCTCCCCTATATCCGAGAGTTCCTCCAGAGATGGGCCGTGGACTTCTGGAATTTCCGCCCCGAACTTCCGGGTGTACAGAGTTCTCAGCTTCCTCTCATGCCTCTCCGCCTCACGGGAGAGGAGCTTGAACATATCATAAGCATCGTCGAGACCCAGGTTCTTCGCCTTTCTGGAAAGCCTAAGGTAAAGAAGAGCCTTGTCGCCCTCCAGGAATATCCAATGGGCGAGAAGCTCCCTCAGCGGAAGTTCCTCAAGGAAAGACAGGCCTTCAAGATCGGTCATTCCAATCACCCAATAAACTATACTCGGAAGGCTTTATACGGGCTTTGGCACAACCGTCTATGAAAGGAGTTTGGGGACAAAATACCGCCGAAAGAAGGGTATTTTAAAACTTAAGTCCTTTTTGAACCGGATTTCGGCGTTTGGTCTCAGTTTTTTCCCAGCCCCTCCATCATTTTCCTGAGTGCCTCGTAGTGGCCGCGCTCGACTTCAGCCAGCTTGAGGTAGAACTCCCGAAGTTTACCCCCATTCACCTTCTCGGCGAGCAGCTTGTACGCCTCGTGGGCTATCAGCTCGCTCTCCATGGCCGCCTTCAAGACATCCTCCAGCTGGTCGGCCCTCTCGAACTTATCGAGAACCGGGAGCACCTCAAGGGGAGGGACGTCACTCCTTGGGTTCCTACCATAGGAGGACTTGAATTGGGACTCAAGATCCCTGGCGTGGGAGATAGAATCCTGGGCGAGCTTCTCGAAGGTTTTCACAAGCTCCTCACCTAGACCCAGGTTCCTCGCGCGCCTGGCCAGCTCGCGGTAAAACCTAGCCTCCTCGAGCTCGCTCGCTATCCAGTAGGCCAGGACCTCCTCGTAGCTCAGCTTTGACAGGGCCTCGACGACCCCCTCAACGTCGTACATCTTTCACCCCCATAACCCAAAGGTGCTCCCCCAAATAAACCTTTAGGGAGTGCCACGAAAGCGGGTCAGAGGGTTCGATGACACCCCTTCTCAGCTTTCAGTCGGAAACCTCGAAGCGAAGCAGTTCTCCCCTCTTCACCAGTCCGATCCCGGCTTTCTTACCTAAAACCTCGACAACCACGGTGAAGTCCGGGTCGCCCAGGTTCACCCCAAGGCCAAAGCGCTCCACGAGGAGTGAGCCGAGCTTCACCTCAAGCTCCCTCTGGGACAGTTTTCTGTTTCCCCTGACCTTGGCCCGAACCGCGAAGGTTCCGTCTATCCTCTCCCCCACTCCAAGGACGGCCTTCTCTATCTCCTCCCACCTCGCGGGGACGAGCCTCTCGAGGGGAACCACCCTCTGAATGGCCTGCGTCTCAAAGTTTTTGAGCCTTTCAAGAGCTTCTTCCTTTGAGAGGGGAGTCTCTGCGAGAAGAACGCCCCTCCAGTCGGTTCCCCTAACCCGAACCTTCCCAAGGGCCCACTCGAGTTCGAGTATCGCGTCGCCCTCGCGCCCCTGCGGTGCCGTGACTAGGAGAATCATCTCTGCTCACCAATGGACAGGTTTTTATATTTCGCGTTCCTAAACTAAGCGGTGAGTTAAAATGGGAGCAAGCGGCCTTAAGCTTTATCCCTACCAGTCATACGAGGTTTACGGCCTTTCTCGCAACCCCTTCGAACAGCTCGCAAGCGAGGGAATAACCGACGTGGAGAGCATTCACGTTTACCAGGAGGTGGACATGCGCCTTCAGATGATAGTTTCGGAGGTCATAGGCAACAAGAGCTCGATAGCGCTGAGCATCGTCGGCCCGCTGGGAATGGGAAAGACCCAGAGGCTCAAGACCATAGCCAAGGCCATTGAAGAGAACAGGGGGAAGGCGATATACGTCAAGGTCGATACCAACGACATACTCAAGCTCACCCGCGACATATTCTACTCCCTCAAGCCGCCCAAGAGCAGGACCAACATATTCCTCGAGAACCTCTCCAGGAAGCTCGGCTTCATAGACAGGCTCGAAAAGATGCTCAGCGACAGGAACGAGTACAAGAGCAGGGACATAGCCGAGCTCCTGGTCGAGCAGATGAGCAGGTACCCCTACTGCGCCCTCCTACTCGACGAGCTGGAGAACATGGGGAGCGCGAGCGAGAGGGAGAAGATACAGTTCTTCGAGATGCTGAGGCACTTCATAAGCACGATGCCCAAGGGCTGCATAGTGGCCTTCGCCTCAATACCCGAGGCGTATGAGGAGTACTCCAGGATCTTCCCGGCCTTCTTCATGCGCCTCCACTACGAGTTCAAGCTCAGGCCGATGAGCCTGGACGAGGCCTACGAGCTGGTGAAGAAGAGGCTCAACAGGGTGAGGGTGAGGGACACCGACGACCCGCTCTACCCCTTCACGGAGGAGGCGATAAGGCTGATCCACCAGCTCGGGAAGGGCAACCCGAGGCAGATTTTGAGGCTCCTCCACTACGTCCTGAGCGAAGCGGCAAAGCACAAGTTCGACCCCATAGACGACTACGTCGTGACGACAATACTCGAGGAACCAAAGAGCCTCGAGGAGTACCTGACGAGGATTCCGAAGGAGTACCGTGATCTCGTGGAGGCGATAGTCTTCGAGTTCAACGGAGGGCCAGTGAGCTACATTCAGGTCGCGAAGGCCGTCAAGAGACCCGGCATACAGGTCTACGACCAGCTCAACGAGCTGATAAGGCTCGGCTTCCTAGTGGGCGACCCCAAGGGCAACTACAAGGTCCCGGACTACGTCAGAAAGTTTTTAGAGGAGGGCCAAGCCGAGGAGCTGAAGGGTGAGTGAGGTGCCGAACTACGACACTCACGTGCTGAGCGGGGTACTCAGTTATCCCGTGGCCGTCGCCCTGGCCGGATTGCTGGCGGACCACGGCGCCCCCCTTGAGCTGAGCACTATGGCTCTAATCATAGGTTACGCATTCTACGTCCTGGGCAGCGATCTGCCGGACATGGACCACCCCAACGCTCTCATTCACCGCGGGACCAAGCCAATAGTCAGCGTCGCGGCCGGCGGGGCGGTGTACACCAACATAGCCGGCTCCATCGACCTCGGACAGCCCTGGCTCAACACGGCCGTGGAGTGGGTGGTGGCGGCCCTCGCCGGGGTCATGGCGTGGTTCGCCTTCACCTGGCTGATGCCGAGGCACAGGGGCATAGTGCATTCCCTCCTCTTCGCGGCAATCTACGGTGGGCTGGCGTTCCTGATGGTGGAGTACGGCCTGGGCATGAGGACTGGTGAGGGCCTGTTCGTTGGACTTAGTGCATTCCTCGGCTACACCCTTCACCTGCTCCTCGACGGCTCGGTTAAGCTGGTTTAGCTTTGCCCATTTTTGGGCAATAATCCTTTTAAATGACCCAAGTTAGGAAAGCCCGGAGGTGGGAGAGATGTTCAGCCTTGGAGGATTCTCGCGCGGGGGAGAGTACGAGAACAAGACCTGGGACGTGCTCATCATCGGCGCCGGTCCAGCGGGTTTCACCGCCGCCATATACGCGGCGCGCTTCGGCCTCGAGACGCTGATCATCAGCAAGGACCTCGGGGGCAACATGGCGCTGACTGACCTCATAGAGAACTACCCCGGTTTCCCCGAGGGAATAAGTGGCTCGGAGCTGACCAGCAAGATGCACGAGCAGGTCAAGAAGCTGGGCGTTGATATCGTCTTCGACGAGGTCGAGCGCATAGACCCGACGGAGTGCGCCTACTACGAAGGCCCGTGCAAGTTCGCCGTCAGAACCAAGAACGGCAAGGAGTACAAGGGCAAAACGATAATCATAGCGGTTGGAGCCGCGCCGAGGAAGCTCCACGTTCCGGGTGAAGAGGAGTTCACGGGGAGGGGCGTCTCTTACTGCGCCACCTGCGACGGCCCGCTCTTCAAGGGCAAGAAGGTCATCGTCGTCGGTGGTGGAAACACTGCCCTCCAGGAGGCGCTCTACCTCAAGAGCATCGGCGTCGATGTAACGCTCGTTCACAGGCGCGACAAGTTCAGGGCCGACAAGATACTGCAGGACAGGTTCAAGGAGAGCGGCATTCCGGCGATACTCAACACCGTCGTGACGGAGATAATCGGAAAGGATAAGGTCGAGGCGGTCAAGCTGAAGAACCGCGTAACCGGGGAAGAGACCGAGATGAAGGTCGATGGAGTGTTCATCTTCATCGGCTACGAGCCCAAAACCGACTTCGTCAAGCACCTCGGCATAACCGACGAGTACGGCTACATTCCGGTGGACATGCAGATGCGCACCAAGGTCAAGGGCATCTTCGCGGCAGGGGATATAACCAACGTCTTCAAGCAGATAGCGGTAGCTGTAGGTCAGGGAGCCATCGCTGCGAACTCCGCCAAGGAGCTCCTCGAGGAGTGGAACTCGAAGACCGTGGAGTGAGTTCCCCACGCCCCCTCTTCTTTGTTCCCGACATTCCCAGTGCCTTACCTTTCCAAATCGACCCCTCCCCAGGATTTTCCGAAAATTTTTCGGCCAAATATGTTCATCGATGAACACAGGCTTATATAGGAGAAGCACGATCCCCCACCGGTGATGCACATGGTGGTTAGGCCGAACGTTAAGGAACTCCCCGGACCCAAGGCAAGGGAGATAATAGAGAAGAACTTCGAGGCTTTAGCCGTTACCACCCAGGATCCAGAGACCCTTCCGATAGTCATCGACCACGGCGATGGAATTCTCGTCTACGACGTCGATGGAAACACCTTCTATGACTTCGGAAGCGGCGTCGGTGTTCTTAACGTCGGCCACGCCCACCCGAGGGTCGTCGAGGCGATCAAGAGGCAGGCCGAGAAGTTCACCCACTTCGCCCTCAACGACTTCTTCTACGAGAACGCCATAGTACTCGCCAACAAGCTCGCCGAACTCGCCCCCGGAGACTTCCCGAAGAAGGTCGTCTACCAGAACAGCGGTGCGGAAGCAAACGAGGCCATGATGAAGCTCGTCAAGTACGGCACCGGCAGGAAGAGGTTTATCGCCTTCTACCACGCTTTCCACGGCAGGACCCAGGCCGTTCTCAGCCTCACCGCCAGCAAGTGGGTCCAGCAGGACAGGTTCTTCCCGACAATGCCGGGAGTTGAACACATACCCTACCCGAACCCCTACAGGAACCCCTGGCACATAGACGGCTACGCCGAGCCGGACGAGCTCGTTAACAGGGTCATAGAGTTCATCGAGGAGTACGTCTTCCGCCACGTCCCGCCCCACGAGGTTGGAGCCATAGTCTTCGAGCCGATACAGGGTGAGGGCGGCTACGTCGTCCCGCCGAAGAACTTCTTCAAGGAGCTGAAGAAGCTCGCCGACAACTACGGCATACTCCTCGCGGACGATGAGGTTCAGATGGGCGTCGGAAGGACCGGAAAGTTCTGGGCCATCGAGCACTTCGACGTTGCCCCGGACACCATACAGTTCGGCAAGGCCATAGGCGGCGGAATCCCGCTCGCGGGTGTCGTCCACAGGGCCGACATAGCCTTCGACAAGCCGGGCAGGCACGCCTCGACCTTCGGCGGCAACCCGGTGGCAATAGCGGCAGGTATAGAGGTCGTCGAGATAGTCAAGGAGCTCCTCCCGCACGTCCAGGAAGTTGGAGACTACCTCCACAGGTACCTCAAGGAGCTCGAGGAGAAGTACGAGGTCATCGGCGATGCACGCGGCCTTGGACTTGCCCAGGCGGTCGAGATCGTCAAGAGCAAGGACACCAAGGAGAAGAACCCCGAGCTGAGGGACAGGATAGTCAAGGAAGCCGTCAAGCGCGGCCTTATCCTCCTCGGCTGCGGCGACAACAGCATACGCTTCATACCGCCGCTGACAATAACGAAGGAGGAAATCGACGTCGCCATGGAGATATTCGAGGAGAGCCTCAAGGCCGCTCTCCAGTGATTTCTCCCTTTTCTTATCCGTTTGCTCAAGTTGTAATCCCCGAAAAGTCAAGTTTTTAAAGTTGCAGCTTGAAATTCTCCCGGTGATGGTGATGAGCGACCTGACAGAGATGCTCAAACCATACGGACCGTACGTTCTCGCGGCGGTGACTGTCATCTACATCGCCTACCTCTACATCAACAGGAAGAAGTTCAGAAGCGCCAGCGTTCTTGCCATATCAGCGGTCATGGCAGCGGTGACCGGTGTGACGACGGCCTTCATCACAATAACCACCCCCGCCACCGGCGGCTACCTCAACTTCGGCGACACCATGGTCATGTTCTCGGCAATGGTCTTCGGACCGGTCGTCGGAGTCTTCGCCGGCGGCGTCGGTTCGGCCCTTGGTGACATAATAGCCGGGTACCCCGGTTGGGCGCCGATAACGCTCGTCGTGAAGGGCCTAGAGGGCCTCGCGGTTGGATACCTCGCCAGGAGGAGCGACAACGTTTCCACCCTGGTCATAGCCGGTCTCGTCGGCGGAATAATAATGGTCTCCGGCTACTTTGCCTTCGAGGCCTACATGTTCGGCGTCCCCGCGGCGCTCACAGAGGTTCCGGTGAACATGCTCCAGGCGGTTACGGGTGTTATCGTTGGCACCGCCCTCGCGAGGGTGATAAAGAAGAGGTACCCAGAGGTCGAGGACCTCGTCTAAATCTCCAGGTTCTTTATTTCTTCCCACATCTCGTTCTCGACGAGGAGCGGTTCTATGGATATCCTCCTTGAAGCGCGCTTCATCTGGCCGAGGTACGTGGAGTCGGCTATGACGGCGTCATAACCGAGCTCCTCTATCTTGTATATCTTGAACCTGCACTCGCGGAGCAGTTCAACGGCATACTCTATGAAGCGGGGACCAACGAGAAGTATGTCCGGTTCGAGACCCTCTTCCCTGAGCTCCTCCACCGCCTTATTGAGAAGGTCCCTCAGCTCATCCATCACGGGACCCCTCCACGATCTTTACCCCGCTCGACGTGCCTATCCTCGTCGCCCCGGCCTCTATCATCGCCAGGGCCTGCTCGTAGGTTCTAATTCCTCCAGCGGCCTTAACGCCCATCTCCGGGCCGACCACCTTCCTCATGAGCCTGACGTCCTCCACAGTTGCCCCGCCGGTTCCGAAGCCGGTTGAAGTTTTCACGAAGTCAGCCCCGGCCTCCTTTGCCAGCTCGCAGGCCTTCACCTTCTCCTCCTCGGTGAGGTAGCAGGTCTCGATTATGACCTTGACCTTGGCGCCTTTCTCATGGGCGACCTTGACGACTTCCTCTATATCCCTCTTGACGTAGTCGTAGTCCCTATCCTTGAGCGCGCCGATGTTGATGACCATGTCCAGCTCGTCGGCACCGTCCTCAAGTGCCCTCTTCGCCTCGAAGACCTTCACCTCGGTCGGCGTCGCCCCGAGGGGGAAGCCTATGACGCTGGCGACCTTGACGTCGGCCTTCTTCTCCTTCAGATACTCTTTCGCGAGTCTGACACGGTAAGGATTGACGCAGACAGCGTAGAAGTTGTACTCTATCGCCTCGTCGCAGAGCTTGATTATATCATCTTTAGTCGCGTATGGCTTGAGATTGGTGTGGTCAATGTACCTGGCAACATCGATGCGATCAACCACTTTCCATCACCCCGTGACTACTCCGCACCAATGTATTTAGAGTTTTTCTCCCCAAAAATGCGTAGGTCTTCGGAAAATATGCGGATCCTGTTTTGAAATCTAAACAATTTTTGGACACATCTCCAGCAACGAGTAGAAGTTTCGGAGTCTTGGTAAAAATTCCAAGAGGGCACCGCAAGGAAAGCCTCACTCTCCGTCTAAGGGATCAGGAATTTAAACGAAAATTATCTCTCCACCAGATCCCCCAAGGCACGGAGAAACCTCTCCCCAACACCCTCCTCCCCAAAAACGGGCTCTTCCTCCCCGCTGGCTATCCTCTCCAGTACACCAACCGCGTTGTCCCAGCTCTCCTCTAGCGTTTTTCCCTTTGGAATAGGATTCCGGAGCACGTGCCACCTCCCCGTCTCCTCGTCGTACACTATTATCCTCGGAATGTAATCCAGGTCCATGAAGGTGTTGTCAAGGGTAAGTTCTACCCTGAAACCCTCAAGCTCGATGTAGCCTTCCTCGCGAAGCTTCCTTTTCCAGTCCATGTGAGAAGGTTCGGGGGGAGGTTTAAAAGCTAAGCGCCGGCTAAAACCTTTATATGCCCTCCCGAAAAATATCACCCGAGGTGATTGAGATGGAGAACCCCTTTGAGATAACCGGAGTCGTTGCCAGGGAGATACTCGACAGCAGGGGAAACCCAACGGTCGAGGTCGAGGTTTACACACCGATAAGCATGGGAAGAGCGGCTGTTCCGAGCGGTGCCTCAACCGGCACCCACGAGGCCCTTGAGCTCCGCGACGGCGGAAAGCGCTACCTCGGCAAGGGCGTTAGAAGGGCCGTCGAGAACGTGAACAAGATAATCGCGCCGGAAATCATAGGAATGGACGTCACCTGGCAGAGGGACATAGACAGCCTCATGCTCGAGCTCGACGGAACCGAGAACAAGAGCAACCTCGGGGCCAACGCGATCCTCGGCGTTTCCCTCGCCGTCGCGAAGGCTGCCGCCAACGCGCTCGGCCTTCCGCTTTACCAGTACATAGGCGGAACCAACGCCTACGTCATGCCGGTCCCGATGAGCAACGTCATCAACGGTGGCGTTCACGCCGGCAACGAGCTCGACTTCCAGGAGTTCATGATAATGCCCGTAGGAGCCAGCAGCTTCCGCGAGGCGATAAGGTGGGTCAGCGAGACTTACCACGTCCTCAAGAAGGTCATAGCCGAGAAGTACGGAAAGAACGCCGTGAACGTCGGTGACGAGGGCGGCTTCGCCCCACCGATGAAGGAAGCCACCGAGCCGCTCGAGGTTCTCATAAAGGCCATCGAGGAAGCCGGTTACAAGCCAGGCGACGAGATAGCCTTCGCCCTCGACGCCGCCTCCAGCGAGTTCTTCCACCCGGACAAGGGCAAGTACGTCGTCGGTGGGAAGGAGTACGACAGGGGGGAGCTCCTCGAGCTCTACCGCGAGCTGGTCTCGAGCTACCCGATAGTCTCCATCGAGGACCCGTTCCACGAGGAGGACTGGGAAGGATTCGTTCTCATAACAAAGGAGCTGGGAAGCAAGATACAGATAGTCGGCGACGACCTCTTCGTCACCAACCCGAAGAGGATAAGGAAGGGCATCGAGATGGGCGCGGCCAACGCTCTGCTCCTCAAGGTGAACCAGATTGGAACGCTGAGCGAGGCCATCGATGCCGCATACACGGCTTTTAGGGCGGGCTACGGCGTCGTCGTCTCCCACCGCTCCGGCGAGACCGAGGACAGCACCATAGCGGACCTCGCGGTTGCCCTCAACGCCGGCCAGATCAAGACCGGCGCCCCGGCAAGGAGCGACAGGAACGCCAAGTACAACCAGCTCATCAGGATCGAGGAGGAGCTGGAGGGGATAGCGGTCTATCCGGGCAGGAAGTTCCGCAACCCCTTCCTCTGACCCCTTTCCTTAATTTGGTGGAGCAGATGGGACTGGAGAAGCTCCTAAGGCCCCGACCGCTACTGATTCTGGCGGAGCTGTTCCTCCTGCCCGCGGTACTCCTGGCTTCAAAGTCCTACAACGCCTCCATAGCCTGCCTCGGGGCCTCGACTATCCTCTATTACATCGGCATGACAGAGCTTGTGAGCAGGAGGCTGGGACGGTGGGCAGTGAAGAGGTTCACCATTGCCTACCTCCTCAGGGCCCTCTCGTGGGTTCTCATGCTCGCCTCGGCCTTCTACACCTATTCCGCCGTCATAAAGAACATCTTCCCCTTCGGCCCGCAGGAGTTCGTGGTGACGTCGGTGGTGGCACTCGTTGGGGCCGGGATAAACTACATCGCAGTCGGGATAAGGAACAGCGTCCTCTGGAAGATCAAGGGGCTGAAGATGAGCCTCTGGATGTCCAGGCTTAACTCAATCGTGCTGTTCCTCATGGCGGCCGTGCCGTTTCTCCCTGCCCTATCAAGCGCGGAGGAGGTTACGTGGCTCCTCGCGATTCTGGCGGCGCCCATACTTGGTTCATTCACGGTTCTCGCGGTACTCGGAAAGCTGTTCTACCTCAGGTTCCTCCTGACCTTCGATGAAACAGAAACGTCCAGTCAGGGTTTTAAGAGGGAGGGCGGACTTCCAAGGCGGGAGTGAGACTGAATGACAGAACGAAAAAAGCTCAAAATCTTCGCCCTCCACGACCCCTTTCTGAGGTGAGTTAAATGAAAAAGCTCAAAATCTACATCCCGGGCATCAAATTCCCCTCGCAGGACCGGGGGGTTTCACCCCCCGCGTCCTTGCCAACCCCCTCCCCCCGAACGTGGGGCTTCGCCCCACATAAACCGGGAAACTACGTTTCCCAGACCCTTCCTCCTCTTTTAAACACCGGAGGGGGCTTCGCCCCCTACAACCCCCAGGGAGGGAACTGAATGCCCAAAAAACTCAAAATCTACATTCCCGGCATCAAATTCCCTTCAATCTCGCTCACGGGAAACTACTGCTCGCTGAACTGTGCCCACTGCGGGAAGCACTACCTCGAGAGAATGAGGAAGCCGACGAGAAAAGAGCTGGTCGATTACTGCCTCGGTCTCGAGAGGGAAGGCTACACCGGCTGCCTGCTGAGCGGCGGAATGGACTCAAGGCTCAAGGTGCCTCTGGATAGGTACGCTGACGAACTGAGGGAGATAAAGAGAAGGACGAACCTAAAGCTCAACGCCCACGTCGGGTTCATAGACGAGAGCGATCTGGAGTGGGTCAGGTACGTCGATGTTGTCTCCCTCGACTTCGTGGGCGATGACGACGTGATAAGGCGAGTTTACAGGATAGACAAGACCGTCAAGGACTATCTCAAAATCCTCGACCTGCTCACGGAAACCGGGGTGAGGGTGGCGCCTCACATAACGATAGGCCTCGACTTTGGAAGGATAAGCTGGGAGTTCAGGGCCATAGACCTGCTGGTGGAGTACCCCATAGACGTCCTCGTGCTGGACGTGCTCATTCCAACGAAGGGAACCGAGATGGAGAACGTCCCGAAGCCTTCGGTGGAGGAGAGCCTGAAGGTGGTCAGGTACGCGAGGGAGCGCTTCGACGGGGAGCTGAGCATAGGCTGTATGAGGCCCCCGGGACGGTGGAGGCTTGACTTTGACAGGGGGGCGGTTCTGGCCGGCATCGACAGGCTGACGAACCCGCCGAGGAAAGTCATCGAGTGGGCAAAAACGGTGAGGGAGGTGGAGATAATCTACGAGTGCTGTGTGATGTGAGGATATTGAACGGAACCCACTCACTTTTTCTGATTTGAAAAGGTGTGATCCCAGCCCATGCATCTATCCTTTTGTGGTGATGACATTAACCATAACTCAATTCTCCAGATACGGTGTTCTAAAAGGCAGACTTTCCCAGATATAATCATCAGAGGTGATAAAATTTTAAACCACTCGAAAAGCTTTTGTACTCTTCTTGCTTAAGTATAATTGCCCAAATTCAAATTGTCGGGTGACAGCGATGGATAAAAGAGTATGTGCACTACTATTGGGAATATTGCTGATTCTTGGAGGACTCCCAACGGGAGCCTCAGTAAAAGAAACGCATCGCTACAGAGGGGGCGTTATCAACCCGTTCTTCGAGGGCTACCTAAAGGTACTACCTAACGCAACGAAAGAAGAAAAGGAAGCACTGCTAACCCTCATAGAGGCCATGCTAAACGGAACTCTCAACGGCGAAATAACTGTTTCTGATGCAATGAAAATCAAAAATACCAGATGGAACGGGACCGATTTAATATTCGAAATCTGGTGGTACGACGGAATGAACCCCGTCGCCATAAGAACATACCGCTGGAGAAATCCCAGACAGGCTCTCCACCTAGTGCACCAGATGAAAGACGGAAAGACATCGGAGGAATCCCTGGAAGAGGCCTTCACTGTTGAACCTCTAACTATATCCCACGCCGTCCACATTGAAGACGTTGACTACCTTACCAACGATGGAAGCGGGGAATACGTTCTTCTCCACAACCCCGGCCTTTCACCTGTGAGTCTGCTGGGTTGGTATATAATGGATGAATACGCTTACAACAACCCGAGTTGCTGGATAGACAACATAATCCCAAGGGACGACTGTGTAGATTCGTATGGAAAAGACCACGTGATTATGGTTTCCGTTAATATACCCCCTGAAGCAGTTGTTAGAATACCAGTTGCCAGCTCCCCCGACAACGCCATCCTAAACAACGATGGGGATACGGTTTATCTCATCGATGACAAGGGGTATTTTGCAGGCATGTACTCCTATTCGGCATCGCCCGAGATAACCGTGGAGGGAGTATCTTACTATCCAAATCCAATCAGAGAGGGCGATTACATGGATCTAACAATAATCCTAGACAACAGGGGTGCCCTCGATGGAACTGGGACGATAGAAGTTTACATAGACGGGAAACTCGTGAAAAGCTCCACGGAAACCGTGTGGAAGTACCATGTATGGTACTACAGAATGTATGACGTTTGGAAAGCAACGTCTGGAAGTCACGTTCTGACCGTCAAGTTTGTTCCACAGTACGGTGGAGAAGTTTCTTCAAAGTCCATAACGTTCACAGTCTCGGCCTCAGAGCCCTATATAACGGAAGTAACCCACAACGACCTAGTCGAGGGTTATCCTGCGGAGTTCCACGTTGATGTCGTCAATCCAGCTGGAGAGAGAAAGGACATCATTCTGAAGCTCTTCGTTGATGGCGTTGAGGTAGACACCGTAACCAGCTACGTTTATGAAGAGTGGGGGTTTGACCTACAGTGGAGCAACCCCGAAAAAGAATTCCACAAAGTGGAGATAAAGCTTTATGATGAGTCTGGAACACTACTCTACTCCCAGTGGGCAAGCACGCTGTACTTCAGGCCCAACACACCCCCGAGGATAGAAAGTGTCCAGCTACCTTCATGGGTGTACGCAAACGAGTGGAGTAATGGAACGATCCAAGTTCACGATTCCGAGGGGGACTTAGTAGACGTTAAGGTGAACGTTATTGGAAGATTCAGCTTCACTCGCAGTGACCTATCCCCTGGTGTCACACATGAATTCCCCCTCGCACCCATATACAACCACACCAACTGCCGTGAGAACGTCACCCTGGAGTTTACACCAATAGATCAATACGGAATGACTGGAGAAACCATAACGAAGGTGATAACAGTAGTCACCGACAGCGATAGAGACGGATGGTGCAACGCCTTAGAGCAAGAATACGGTACAAACCCGTACAGCAAGGATACCGATGGGGATGGGGTAATTGACCCCAAAGACGTTGACCCGTTGAGGGATGCCGTAATTGAGCTGTACCTCTTCAGAGCGAGGACCCTAGACCCAGCCGAAAACTACGACCTAACCTGGGATGTTGACTTCCGCATTGAGGCCACCTTCAAAGCCGGCTCAATCACACAAACCC
The DNA here is from genome assembly GCF_000265525.1 of Thermococcus cleftensis. NCBI lineage: Archaea > Methanobacteriati > Methanobacteriota > Thermococci > Thermococcales > Thermococcaceae > Thermococcus > Thermococcus cleftensis. Next base: position 1,085,257 of record NC_018015.1, on the reverse strand, counting down.
TAAAAGAAGACCTTCCAGACAACACCCGGGACGTCGAGAACATGGTAATGCTGACTAACGACATCTTCGAGAACATTCAGAAAGAGGCCGTGGCGGTTCTAAAGTTCAACCCACCCGATGACGTTGAGACAGTCGAAGTAGACCTCAAACTGGTGGACAGAGACTTAGTGTCTGAAGATGAGATTATGGACATCTCACCCCGGCCAGGAGACGACGAGAACGGAAAAGTCGCCAGGCTCTTCTTCAGCCTTAAGAACGGCACGTGGTGGGGCGACGATTACATAAACGACCACAAAGATTACTTCGGTTACGGCCACCTGAGCGGAGCAGATGACTCCACGGAGGACTACACAAACGGCGGAGAATACGATGCCGAACCTTTCTCCAAGTACTACGACGAGCTTGAGGCCCTCGGCTATGATTTAAGCGTTGTAAACATCACGGACGTTCAGGGCTGGGACGGAATAGAATCTCTAGAACTCAAGGACTACCAGAGCGGAACCTTCTATCAATACACAAATCCTGAAGAAGCCGTGCTCTTCACCCTCGCACTCCCCAACAGAACCCAAAAGAGGGTCCTCATCATCAACAAGCGGAACGCCGAAGTGAGGAGGATGAAGTTGAGCGATGACGTGAGCGCAATGTCCACAAGAGAAGCAGACAAAGGCGCCAAGGTGAGCAACACCCCAACCAACACAACGCCCGAAATCGGAAAGAAGGCCAGGTACGAGGCAACGCTCATTTTCAGGAGGGGAATGGATAGTGTCGAGAGCCTCAGCACGGAGGCAGTTTCAAGCTCAGAGACCACAACTGAAGCAAGTTCACTGGCCTTTGATGTCGTTGCAACATCGGAGGACGTTGATGAGGACGATGCAGAAATATGGTTCCTCATCAAGACGAACGACGCCGATGGAATTCCATTTTACAGGGAGCTTGAGCTGAACAGGGAACTGAATAAACAGGGAATCGCGGAGAGGTTCGATCCCTCGGACGGTTTTGGCATTGACGACCCAGACCTCTACAGGGGACTGATCGAGAGGGACGCCTACGGCGACTATGATGGAGATGGCGTTCCAAACAGTGTGGAGCTGTTCATCGGGAAGGATCCCGCGCTGAGAGATGTTCTGGGTGTTCACTTAAATATATCCATCGAGTGGAATGCCAGTGAAGATGAAATCAAAGCGTTCATAAAGAGTTTCCAAAAGGCAAGCCAAGTAATCTACGATTACACCGACGGGTACGCAATAATATCGGGATTAACCATCTACACCTCAAAGAGGGCGTGGGACAGTGCAGATATACAGGTTTCTAACGATATTGTCCTGAACACATCACACAAATATTGGCCAAATACAAATGCTGGTGGCGGCTATTGGCTCAAACATTATGTTGGGGAGACATCCCCAGTAATAAAAGTCCCACGGAAATACGATCCAAGTGGACAAAATAATGAAAGCAACTTAGTAGGACCTACTGACAAAACGTATTGGAGAATGTTAGGACATGAACTTGGACATTATCTGTTTATGCTCGGGGACGAGTACATGACATGGCAGGGTATCCACTACAGCAATGTACAGAGCGAACTTAACATAGAACTAGAAAAAATACCCAAAACCATAATGTACGATGGAAACAAATATTCCGAGATAAGCTACTATAATAGCTATCTTGAATTCAACAATGAACTTAAAACTAAAATTGGCATTGGATGGGAAAATTACACTACATGGCAATGGTATAGATGGATGGGACACTCTTCATGGACATCATTAGTCATTCTTTTGAAATATCCTGAAATGGGTTTGAACTATACAAGAGATTGGGAGCATGATATCTTTGAAAAAGTGATAATTCCAAACTTGCAAAGATTACCATTGCACATAAGTATTGGGAACTTAACTATCGAGACTATCAAAACATACACACCTTTTACTGGTCCTTACACTGGAGTGGGATACTATCTAAGGGCGGAGGTGAACCCATGAATCGAGTTGCTCTTGTTTTGTTACTCCTCATTTTCTCAGCAATAATCGGTGGATACTACCTAACCCATGGCCCAGAAAAAACAGAAATCACGCTCAAACCAGTGTACCCTACCGAAATTTACACATCAAAGGTTAAACCATTGGTGGAGAAATGGACGGACGATGCAGAGCTCATCCTTGTCTACGGTTCCGAACACTGCCAGCACATTCTTTGCGACCTTCACCCAATGTCATCACCCTGTATTTGCAATGATTCAACGTTTGGCGATGGAAGGGCACCACAATGGACGTTCATCTTTTATTCAGAGCAAAAAGGCGAGCTCATAAAAGTGGATGCGTACATCGTAGGGGAAGGCGGGCAAAAAAGATGGCAGGTTGTTTCCAAAACATACGGGACTCCTCTCAACTACTCCAGTCTCGACACAAGTCTCTCGAATCCCCCAGAAAACCATACCAGCAAACCGGGGGTTTACATACTCTTTAGAAACCAATGGAAGTTCAGCCTTAGACCTCTCAACATTACTGCAACCAATTTCACGGAATTCAAACGGCTGATTCTGGCAGAATCCAAGAGCCCGACAGTATACGGGGGAGTTCTAATACTTCCGGACAGAAAAATCGGGGATTTGAAATCACCAACCATAATCATCAGGACCCAGTTCAATCAAACAAGGGACATTGTTACCGTGGTTTACCCCGGGGCAGTGTTAAGGGGATACGTCCCACCGCTCCCATGCAAACCCACATCGCTGGAAAGCTACTCCCAGAGTGTCTCGACTGTAATCGAAAGGCTGACATCCCCAGAGTTTTCAGAGCTTAAATTGATCCTCGGGCAGCCTTACGCATACTACAAACTGGAAAACGGTACGATAAAGATAGAAACCCTAGACTGTGAGTTTGAAGTGAATGATGAGGACATAAAAGGGGCGTGCAGGACGAGATGATGGGCGGGCAAAGGGGAATACTCAGATCCACAACATCCTTGGATGTTGAAGCCTGCCCGTACACCGGAGTAGGCTATTATATGATCATACAATGGAGGCGATGAGGATGAAAAAGATAGCCCTTTTGGCTTTTGCCTTTATCCTTTTACTCTTCATCCCACCCGCCAGCGGAGCAAGTGTATGGGACGGTTTGATTGATAAGCCCATTTACTACGTCAACATTGAGGGGTACAGTCTTACTGGAGTTCCACCGTGGAATCCCTTTAACGATCTTCAATAACCTGGATTAACATAGGCCACAAATACAATGAAACTCATACATTCAACAAATATTACGAAGGAGGAAAATGGAAGGAAGGCTTCTTCCTCAAACACGGAAACCCAAAACCTTTCAACATAACAGACTGGAACCTCTCAAAGATCCTCAAAGAATACCAGTGGGGCGTTGTGAATTACCTGCCAAACGTTAGCGGGAAACACTGGCATAAGGGCTACTGGAACAGCACAATAACCAGATGGGAAGTCACACTCTCAGCAAGCAAGTTCAAGGTTGTCCTTCATGGTGGGGATTGTGGCGAGTGCGAGCAGTACATCATCTTCGAATGCCAGAGCGAAGAAAACAATGTAACCTGTCAGTGGGGAAAACCAGTTTTTAAGGTAATAACCCCTCCATGGGGGCCAAAAGATACGACAACGAGCACGACAAAAGAAAAACTCTGCGGACCAGGATTACTGGTCGGATTAGTATTAATCCCTATATTGGCCGGGAGGTGGCGTGGGTCGTGAAGAAGGGTTTATCCCTGGCCTTGCTCTTCCTCCTTTTCCTTCCTTTGGCTTCAGCTGGAAAGGTTAACCTGTTCAACCACCTGCCGGGCAATGAGACGGTGAAGTTGGTAACTTTCGAATGCCACTCAAACTGCACGCCCCAAAAATGGTTCATGGTCGATAACTTAACCATCATAAAACCCCACAACGAGACTTCAGACATCAAAATCACAATAACCGGAAACAAGAGCAGGCAAAAACTCATCCCAGCCAGGAATTCAACACCATTCACAATCAACAACATCAACTGGAGCGCGGTAAACGAAACCATCAAGAACCTAACTTCCTACAAATTCTTAGGTTCAACACTCCCTAAGCAGTATACTCGGATGACTGGAAGGATCACGGAGAATGGACTTGAGATGGAGTTTCATTGTGATGACTGTTTCCTAGGCAAATGCCCAATGTTCTTAGATATGACGTGTAACACCACTTGCAAAGTCGAACCTAAAACATTCGCCGACTGCGGCATGGACATGAGGTACACCAAGACAAACACAACCACCCAGAAACCAGAAAACAAACAAACCTGCGGGCCAGCTTTGCTAGTTGGGTTGGCGTTAATTCCCCTGCTGATAAGACGGGAAAAGGTAAGTTAATAAGCCAAACTAGTGGTGACCACAATGCCAAAAAGGTCACTAATACAATATTTGTTCCTTTTAGCTTTTGTAGTCCTGGCGATTATGCTTATTGTTTCAGCCCAACACAGCCGGCCCCCAGGTGTTTCCCAGGATAACAAGTCTTCAAGTATTCCCCAAGAACTTTCTCCCTATGATGCATACTTATTATTTGCAAAGCCATGCACAGAGAACTGGAGTGCTGATGCCGTTCTAATCGAAGCAGAATTTATAGAGCCTTCCGCGGGGAAATGGGAACCCACAGATGGAGGGCTCTACAAGCCACCATTAGAGATAGTTCAGGAATCCAAATTCAACAACGGCCGTTCACACCTCCACCTGTTCACATTCTACTCCCCCTCAAAAAAGGAGCTCCTGCTGTTAACTGTTTACGTCACAAACACGACTAAAAAATGGGATGTGCTGGAAACATCCAAGGGGACTCCCATGGATTATTCTTCATTCAAAGTCCTTCCAGAGAGGCTCCAGGGAGTTCCCAACACTACTCATGCAATCCTGTTCCTGGGGGGATGGCATGAAGCTGCCGATATCGGCTCTCCCAAACTAGCGGAGAACCTTACGGTTATGGAGGTCACAGTTTGGGATACGAAGCACACTTCTATTGATGAGGGAATCCTGATTCCGATAAGAGCGGTTTTGTATAGACTTCCCAACGGCACGATTATAGTCAACTATCCAGGAGGGGTAAAGGTATCAACCAAGGCGGGTATTCCTCCCGGATTAACAACATTCAAGCTCAATAGTAGCGTTATTGCCACGTTTGAAAAGATAAGAGAAGGCTGGCACCGCAGTGGAATAGAAAAATACGTGATAACATTAGAGACCATCAAGGGTTTCAGGCTCACAAGACCGAGTGGGTCGGGGCTCAATATCAAGGAGTGTACGGTTAGAATCGGTAATCTATCAACAGCCAAATGTTATGGAACTCAGAGTTAATGTCAAGGTGGAGGTGAAACAACACATGATTCCCAAGAGTCCAAAAATCGCCCTTCTTTTCTTTATTATCTTCGCTACCGTAAGTCTTGTCTATTTCAAAATGCATTCACAGGAAAACCCTGAAACTTCCTTCGAACTTACAGCATTTGAAGCGTATACAAACATTGTACAGGACGAAATAAAAAGCTGGGACGAGAACGCTTCAATCCTAGCGGTTCAAGGAGTTGACTACAGATACCCTGTGAGAATCCCCAGAAGACCATAAACGAAGAATTCATAACCTGCTCAAAAGTTCCAACCAAAACTACCCTTGACTACAAAGCGCCATCTTGGATTTTTGTCCTGTACTCAAAACAGAAAAAAGAGCTCATGTGGATTGAGGCGGCTATCTTAAAGTATCCCACCAACAAAGAAGCGTGGAAAATCGTCAAGATAACCCAGCCAACCCCATTTGATTACTCAAAATTCGCGATTACACCTGAAATGCTGGAAAGAAACGCAAGCTGGAAAATTTTGAAATCCCACAATGGAGTCTCGTACTTCCTCTCAAATCTTGACCCACCGGATATAACAACAAACACAACAATGAGAGCCAAAGAGATTAGGGCTCTCCGTTCACAGTTCCTAGTTATAAACATACCAGTGCACGATAAACATCTGAGTTCAAGGTTCAAATTCGAACCGATTACGGGAGTCCTAGTTCTTCCAGACGAGAAAAGTTATGGCGTTGTAGTTCAGATAGTTCCACACAATGAAACTCACGATAGAATACTTGCGGAATATTGGCAAGCGGAGGTGGAAGGAATCGTACCAAAAACCGAGGGCGAACCAACTTCCCTCACCATTACAAGCCCCGGGCCTAGTGATGTGCATCAAGCCGAAACCATGATTAAAGAAGATTACATGGTGACCCACTACTGGATTGACATTATGAGGGAAGGTTTCTGTAAAGGCTTCGAAGATTACGAATGCGAGGACATCAACTATGACTGGGCTGGGGATTAGAATTCTCACAACTGGTTACATCTCAGGTTGTGACTATTTACACAATGATGCCGGCCTGTACCATGACTTAGACTTTGACGGGGTCCCCGATTCAGCACTGCCGGTAGACTATATTCCAAAGGCTGGCCCGTACACCGGCGTTGGCTACTATATGAGGTTCCTCATCAAAACGCCAGAAGAGGGGTGACATAGCGTGAAAAGACTTGGTTTGGTGATTCTTTTCCTTTTGCTCCTCCTTCCCCCTGTCACTGCGGTGAACGTCTGGGAGCACATAAACACCAGCAGGGAAATGTACTTCGTTAAAGTATTGGGCAGATGTAGAAGAGAACCACCACTTGACCCATTGAACAACTCCAGAATCGCCTCCGTCAGCATAGGATACGCCTACAGTGATTGCTGACTGGATTAACGTTGGCCCCTCTGCTGATAACAAAGAGAAAAAGCTGGTAGCTGAAGGCACTCTCCAATTACTTTCAATTTATATCATCGCCCCGGCCTTCACAGCTCCTCCTTAACCGTAACGAAGGACACCATCGTGACCGTCTGTCCGACGCCCTTTATCTCCCTGAGCCTGTCCACGACTATCTTCCCAACCTCCTCCGAGCTGGGGGCGCGGACCTTTATGAGCAGGTCCCACTCACCGGCTATTATGTGGACCTCGTAGACGCCCTCGAGGGCCGCTATCCTCTCGGCCACCTCGCGCTGGCTCAGCCCGGAGTCCTGCTCGTAGCGGGCCAGGATAAAGGCCGTCGTGCCGAGGTTGAGCTTCTTGTAGTTGGGCTTGACCGTGAACTTCTCTATGACACCCTCCTCCACGAGCTTTTTGATGCGGTAGTGGACGGTGGTCCTCGGTATGCCCAGCTTCTTGCTGAGCGATGCTATGTTCTCCCTCGCGTTCTCCTTGAGCTCCTCCAGCAGCTTCAAATCGGTGGCATCGAGAGAGCTTACCATCGTGACCCCCTTCGTCACCTGTTCAATAGTTGCTGTTAAGTTTGGGATAGAAGGCTTATTTAAGGTTTTCCTTTAGCCACTCTGCAAAAGCCTTTAAAGCCCTTCCACGATGTGATATTCTGTTCTTCTCCTCGGTTGTCATTTCGGCGAAAGTTTCCTCGAAACCCGTCGGCTTGAATATGGGGTCGAAGCCAAAGCCCATCGTACCGCGCTTCTCGCGGGTTATCTCTCCCTCCACGCGGCCGGTGAAGAGGTACAGCTCATTGTCCCAGTAAGCTATCACGCTCCTGAAGTGGGCCCTCCTGTCCTCCACACCCTCCATCAGCTTCAGTATCCCGTCCACGCCCAGGGTCCTGTAAACGTAGGCCGAGTAAACACCCGGAAAGCCGTTGAGGGCGTCGATGAAGAGGCCGGAGTCGTCGAGGAAGAACGGGCCGTCGAGCCTCTCCGCGAGCCACCTGGCCCCGTACTCGGCAACCTCCTCGAGCGTATCTGCCTGTATCTCGGGATAATCGACCTTAAGCTGATACACCTCAACGCCCAGCGGTTCAAAGTACTTCCTAGCCTCCTCCACCTTTCCGGGATTGGAAGTTATGAACGCCAGCCTCATAGAACCACCGGGAGAAGAGGGAAACGGGAGGTAAAAAGGTTGCCGGTTCAGTCTATCTTATACCCTATCCTCTCCACCAGCTCCCTGCGCTCCTTCTTCTGCTCCTCCGTTTCAATCTCCTTCGCGGCCTTGCCGTCCACTATGCCTATGACACTCCTTCCGAGGTCGGTCTCGGCGACTATGACCTGGAAGGGGTTCTCGCTGGCCCCGTAGACCATGGCCACGGCGGGGTGGTTCTTGACGGCGTTGAGCACGTTTATCGGGAAAGCATTGCGCATGAGCACCACGAAGACGTGGCCCGCGCCAATCTTCACCGCGTTCCTGGCGGCCAGCTTTTCTAGCTCCTCATCGTTGCCGGTGAAGCGGGTGAGCTGGGGCTTGGCCTCGTTCATCGCTATGCCGAACTTTATGCCTGGAACAGTCGTGAGGAGGGTCTTGGCCAGATCATCGACCGTGAATATCGAGAAGTTACCCTGACCGATTATCACCTCGACGCCCTCGGGCTTTTCGATATCGACGACCTCTATCTTCACCATGGCCACCACCGGAAGGATTTAATAACCGGAACGATATAACCTTTTCCCGTCCATCGGAGCGGTGAGGTGAAATGGTCGACCCCATGATGGAGGAGCTGGAGTTCCTGGCTGAAATCCTGAACAAATATCCCCTGGAGAGCCTCAAGAAGATAGCCGAGAGCGAGGGGATAGACTATTACAGGCTCAAGAGACTCTACGACAAGTACTACGGAAAGTATCTCACCGTGGGCTGCATAATAAACATAAAAAAGCTCGGACTCAGGAGCTTCGTCGCGTTTCTCAGCGTTTCTCCCGACAGGCTGATGGAAACGGCCGTCCGAATGACCCAGAACCCCTTCGTAACCTACGTCAATCCAGCCTTCGGCTTCAAGAACGGCCTCTCCATCACGTTCCACGCGCCAGACGACCAGAAGGATAGGATAGATGAGATGCTCTCCAAGTACTCGGACGACTACGAGTACTACGAGGCGAGGGCTTACCCCTACAGCGGCGACGACAACTTTGGAAGGTGGTACCTGAGCTACGACTACGCCATTCTGCTCGATATCCTGAAGTGGGACGCCCGGACACCAATAACCGAGATAGCAAGGAGGCTCGGGAAGAGCCGCCCCACAGCCAGATACATGATAAACAGGCTCCTCGAGGAGGAGATAGTGCTCGGCTTCACCCCGCTCATAGACATGAACGTCCACGACAGGGGAGTCATCGGGCTCACCAGGGAGCTCAATGAAGAGGTTCTGGAGAGGTTCAGGGAGTACGAGATATCCGTCGGCGTCCTGCCAGGGTACGGGTACCTCTTGGAGTGGTTCTTCTCCTCCAAGGAGGACTTAGGGAGCAAGGTTCTGGAGTTCAGTAACTACGTCGAGAAGCTCCTGATAGAGTACTTCGAGCCGGCCTTCAAGGAGATGAACGACAGGAACCTGAAGAACAGGCATCAGAGAATGGTTAAAAAGGACGGGAGCGGGTACCACTCCATACTGGACTTCTGAACTCAAAGGACGATTTGGCAGTACTCCAGGCCATCTATCTCCCCGGTTGCCTGGTACTCAAGGGCCCTGCAGTCGTGGCAGACGTACTTAAAGGGACACATACTGCAGGCCTGCACTTTATCCTTCGTCATCTTCCAGAACTCCTTGAGGCGCTTCTTCCGCAGTATGGCCTTTATTCCAACCTCCTTGGCATCGGCCACGATGTGGTTCCTGAGGAGGGGGCACGGAAGGGCGTAGCCGTCGGCCGTTATGGCAAGGGTTCCTGCAAGGCAGTCGTGGTACTTCTCGGTGGTCTGGCTCGTTATGCGCCTCATCTCGATGACGTTGAAGTCGAGCCTCCTGGCGGAGCCGGGGAAGAGGACGTCGATGTACACCTCCCCCTGAAAGGCGGTCTTGAGACCCTTGAGCTCGTCCAGGTCGGAACCCCTTACCATGATGATGGCACCGTGAAGCCAGCCCTGTGCCTCAAGCAGCTGGACGTTCTCCTCGCTGTACTCGAGCTCCGCGATGAATCGTACACCCTCCACGGGGGTTATTTCATCTAAATCCTCGAGCAGGACCACGGCGTAGACCTCGGGAACGCCGATTTCGACGGCGTACGATGCCATCGACACCAGGTACTCAACGCTGTCGTAGTTGGTGAGCCAGAGCTCCCTTCCCCCAGCCTCCTTGAACTCCCTTATCAGCTCCCTAACGCGCTCGACGCTCATCGGCTCGCGGCGGAGAATGAAGGAGTTGTTTCCAATGCAGCCTATAGAGCGGGGGATTCCGGTTACCTCGGAAAAACTGCCCTTTCCCGCACCGAGCTGAAGTATTAGCCTCTCGAGCCTGCCCCTGTGGGGGGCGTTGCTCCAGGGCGGCTTGGCGACAGAGGCAACCCCCGGGGAGAAATCAATGCCGAACGAATGAGCGGTATCGTAGACCACCTTCTCCATCGGGCACCACCGGAGGAGAATGGGGCAAAATCGTATATATACTTTTTCTATTCGGATTTTGCACACCACTGGGAATAGTCTGCAAAAAATGGAAAGTCAATCACCGGGAACCAGGCGATCACCCTCTATCCAGAAGGTCCCCTCGTCGGTGACTTCCCTCTTCCATACCGGAACGCGCCTCTTCACCTCATCGATGGCCCAGATGCAGGCATCGAAGGCCTCCTTCCTGTGCTTCCCACTGGCTATTATCAGTATCGTGTCCTCACCGACCTCGAGCTCCCCGTGGCGGTGCCATATCAGCATGTCGAGAATGGGGAACCTCTCGAGGGCCTCCCTCCGTATCCTCTCCATCTCGGCCTCCGCCATCTCCGGATAAGCCTCGTAGATGAGCTTCTTTACCTTCCTCCCGTGGTTCTCGTTCCTGACCTTGCCGAGGAAGAAGACGTAACCTCCTGCCTCGGGAACCAGGAGATAGCGAAGGGCCTCGTTGAGGTCGAAGGGTTCCTTCGTGAGCCTTACCTTCATCTCACCACCCCCCACGAAATACGGCATGAGGGATTAAAAACGGAGCGGTGGAAAGGTTTAAGTGGTTTCAAGCCCAGCCTCAGGGGGTGAGGAAAATGAGGAGATACGCCTTCCTGCTCATCGTTCTTCTGGTCATAGCCACCGCGGGCTGTCTGGGCGGCAACGGCCAGGCCCCGACGACAACTGAGGGCCAGATTTCGACTCCAACGACGACCCCAAACCTGGAAACCACAACCTCATCGAGTCCCACCGAAACGACGACAACCACCTTCACACCCCCGGAACTCGACCTAAACGGACTCCTCGAGAACGTCCTGGGGATAAAGCAGTTCACCTACCTGAGCAACGCCACCCTGAACATGACCGTCACGATAGAGGGCAACGGCACCTCCCAGAACGACAACGTGAGTCTCAGGATAATCGAGAGGGGCTACATCGACTTTGATTCCTGGAGCGCCTGGATAAACTCCACAACCCTGAGCCTTCAGGACGGAGCCAGAACCAACGCCTCTAGAATAGTGGTGAACAACGTCACCTACATACAGACCCCCGTGGGCTGGGTGACGTCGGAGGATCCGACCGTCAGCGAGGTGCTCTGGAGGTACAGCGTGGTTGGCCTGGCCAGGGAGTACCTGGGGGAGAAGCCGGACTCCGTGGAGGGCGGGGAGGTTATCAGGCTGACCTACCTCGTTCCGGACTACAAGCTGAAACCCCTGGCCGCGCTTTACTTCGCGGTCTCAGAGAACACCGACGTGGTGGTTAGAGACGGGAAACTGGAGCTGTGGTTCAGGGACGGAAGGCTGGTAGGCGGAAGGCTGAGCTTCTCGGTCAGCTCGACGGCGGAAGTGGACGACCCAGTGCTCGGAAAGATGACAATAACCCAGGCCGGAACCTGGGACGAGACCTTCAAGGTGACCTCCATAAACGAGAAGAGGAAAGTGAACCCGCCTACTTAAGCTCGACGACGTCGAAGGTGTTGTAGGCGAGGTCCACTATGAGGAGCCTGTTGAGGAGCGGCTCGCCGATTCCGGTGAGGAGCTTGATGACCTCCATGGCCTGAATCGAGCCGACTACACCAGCGGTTGCACCTATTATGGGGAACTTCCCCCTCTTTCCCCTAACTCCCGGGAAAATCTCGCGGAGGCTCTTCGTCACACCGGGGACTATCGTGGTCACCTGGCCGAAGGTGCCCTCCACGGCGCCGTGGACGAGGGGAACCCTCTTCCTACGGGAGTAGTCGTCGAGCAGGAAGCGAGTTTCAAAGTTGTCGAGGCAGTCCACGATTACATCAACGCCCTCGAGCACCTCATCGATGTTCTCCTCGGTGAGCCTGCCAACGAAGGTCTCTACCCTCACGTCCGGGTTGAAGCGCTCCAGCTTCCACTTTGCCGACAGGGGCTTCGGGTTCTTCCCCAGATCCTCCTCCCAGTGGAGTATCTGTCGGTTTAAGTTGCTCAGCTCAGGTTCCTGCTCGTCTATCAAAAGGAGCGTTCCGATTCCAGCGGCGGCGAGGTAGTAGGCAACGGGACTTCCGAGACCGCCGACTCCAACAACGGCCACCTTTGAGCTTTTAAGCTTCTCCTGGCCTTCCCTCCCGAAGATCATTATCTGCCTGTCGTAGCGCTCGATTTCCTTCTCGCTCAGCATCTCAACCACCGCTCACCGGGGGGAATATCGCCACTATGTCGCCGTCCCTCAGAACTTCATCGAAGCGGACGTAGCGGCCGTTGCGCGAGACGTTCACGTCGGCCAGGTCGTCCTCCTCCGCGAAGACCTCGTTCCTGAGAACCGGGTGCCTCTCCTTGAGCATCTCTATCAGCTCGCGAACCGTTGTCCCCTCTGGGATCTCGATCTCCTCCTCGCCCTTTCCGACCAGGGAGCGGTAGCGGGCGAAGTAGCGAACGGTAACCCTCATCTCGACCACCGAGAAAAGTTGGAGGAGAGGTTAAAAAGGCTTGCTGGGCGAAAGCGTTACCACGGCACGCTCTTCCAGCCCATCTTGTAGGCGAAGTAGTTGGCACCCCAGTGGACGAAGGGCGAGACGACCAGGAGGAAGATTATCTGGCCCGAGTCGAGCGTTTTGACTGGATAGGCCAGGGCGAGGGCCGCTATGAGAAACCCCAGCTGGTCGAGGCCTATGGCCGGAGCGCCGCGCGGAAGGTTTGCCCTTCTCTTGAAGAAACTCCCGATGAGGTCGCCAAGGAGGGCACCGAGGGAGAGCAGAAATGCGAGGAGAACCGCCGTCCCAAGGTCGCCGTAGAAGTCTGGGGTGATGAAGTACTGAACCAGTCCCGTGATTGTTCCAATGGCAACGCCACCGATGAAGCCGCGCCAGGTCTTTCCGTCGCCCAGGATCCTGCGCCCGTCCTTCCAGGTTCTTCCGCCGTCTATGGGCCTGCCTCCCCCCACGAGAACCGGGGAGGCGTTGGCGACGTAGGCGGGCAGTATGTACCAGAAGGCCCAGAGGAGAGATGAGAGCGAACCCATTATTCCACCCGTCTGGAGTACAAACCGGCGGTTTTAAAGCTACCGCTTTTCGGACTCGAGGCACTCCACCAGTCTCTCCAGAACCTCCTCGTCGTCGTGGCTCAGGAGGTATCGGATTATCCTCTCGGCCAGCTCGTTCCTCTTCAGGGCGAACTCTATGCTCTCCCGTATGAACTCAACTTCCTCCCCCTCCTCGCCCTCCAGCTCGGCCAGGGCCTTCATGAGGTTGGTCTTCATCTGCTCCACGTCCTCGAGAACACGGTTGTAGTAGGCGGCCTGACGCCAGTCCTTGAGGAGCCTTGTGGCCCTGTAGTAGGCCCTCTTGTCGCCGGGCTTCTTCACCCTCACGACGAAGCCGAGGCTCTCCATGGCCTTAAGGGCACTGCTGACGTGGGAGAGTGAGTAGCCGGTTCTCTCGGCTATCTCAGCCAGGCTCATCGGCTCCCTGGCAAGGAAAAGGGCACCGTAGATGTAGCCGTACAGCTCGCTGAAGCCGAACCTCCTCGCGGCCCCTGCGAAGTGGTTCATCACTATCCTCTTCGCCTCCTCAACACCCATCGCGCACACCCCAATTTCAGCCATCGACGAAGGGGGGTTAGTCCTTCACCGTGCACAAGGTTTTTAAAGTTTCGGATATTTAAAACTTTCGGAAATTTCCGAAAGTTGGGTGAGATCATGGACCTCCTGAGGAAAGCGGCGAGGATCATAGTGAGGTACCGCGTGGCCTTCGCGCTGGTAGCCCTGTTTCTGCTCATCGTTTCAGCCTACGGAATCCAGAGCCTCAGGTTCGAGAGTGATCTCAGCTCGATGCTCCCAGAGGGCGATCCAGCCATAAAGGACTACAACGCCCTTCAGAATGAGTTCCAGAGCGGCGACAGCACGCTGATAGTGGTTAAGATAGACTCCATCGAGCCGGGCGGCGTTTACGACGTCAGGGACCCCAAGGTGATAGAGGCCATATACGAACTCGAACAGAGGCTCAGGCGGAGGGAGTACGTGACGGACACGATGAGCATAGCGGACATCTACATGAAGGTTCTCGGAAGGCTTCCGCGGAGCGAGGAGGAGGCGAAGTTCGTCCTCGACATGCTCCCCGAGGAACAGAGGTACTCCCTCGTCAGCAGGGACTACACGATGACAATGATAGTGGTGACGATAAACAGGGAGAAGAAGACCGAGACCCTCGTGAGGGTCTACCAGGGGGTGCAGGAGGACATAGAGAGCGTCAAGTTTCCGCAGAACGTCGAGGTAATTCAGACCGGTAACATAGGCATAACCTACCGCATTCTCCAGCTCCTCCAGCGCGACCTCAACAAGACGATGGCGATATCGTTCCTCCTCGTCATAGCACTCCTTCTCTACTTCTACCGCTCCCCGGTCAAGGCCCTGATTCCCCTTATCCCCCTCGTCTTCGGGGTCGTTATGACGCTGGGCTTCATGGGGCTGGCCGGCATTCCCCTCGACCTGGCAACCACCACGATAGGGGCCATGCTCGTCGGAATGGGCATCGACTACGGCATACACGTGACCAACAGGTACTACGAGGAGAGGCGCAATGGCAAGGACGTTGAGGAGGCCGCGGCCGAGGCTGTGGCGGAGACCGGAAAGGCCCTCCTGGGCGCGGCGCTGACGACGATAGCGGGCTTTGCGGCGATGTACCTCTCGAGCCTCCCAATGCTCCACAACCTCGCGACCACTCTAATACTCGGTCTAAGCTTGGCCGCCCTGAACGCGGTGGTAATCACGCCGGCCGTGATAATCCTGGAAGAGGACGTTATGATGAGGCTCAAGGGACACCACGTCCGCCCGGAGGTACGCTCCGGAACGGGAGCAATTGGAAGGTTCTTCACCTCCCTTGGGGAAGCCATAAAGGCCAGGCCCGGGGCGTTTCTCGGCGCGGTTTTCCTGATTACACTGCTCTTCGCCTACGGGGTCACCCAGGTCACGACGGAGGTGAGGCTGGAGAAGTTCATTCCCCCAGGAATGCCCGAGATAGAGGCCCTAATGGACGTGAGAACCGAGTTCGGCGGCCAGGACGAGCTTTACGTCCTGGTGAGGGCGGACGACGTGAGAAACCCCGCGGTAGTGAGGGCCATGTACCGCTTCGAGAACCTGGTGAAGGCGGACTCCTACTACAACGGTGTGTTCGGCTCCCAGAGCCCGGCGGACATCGTTTACGAGAAGTACGGCTACATACCCAACGACAGGGAGAAGATAAGCGAGGCCCTCTCCGAGTACCAGGGGCCGTCCATGGTCTCGGGCGACTACTCCATGGCGATAATCAAGTTCACGGGCGACTTCGGCGGCACGAGCATGGACGACTTCAGAAGGATAATGAGGTACTTCGAGGAGGAAACCAAACTCGCCCAGGAAACCCAGTTCCCGCCGGGGGTTGAGCTTTCCCTGACCGGGGACCTCTACCTCAACTACGTCCTCGACCAGCTCACCAACGTCGAGATAAACCGCATATCCACCTACGGAACGGTCTTCGTGGTGCTCATCGTCCTCCTCCTCTTCCGGCGCATCAGGGTTTCGGTGGCGATGATAACCCCGATGTTCCTCGGCGCCCTCTGGACGGTGGGCTTCATGGGGCTGGCCGGGATACCCTTCACCCAGAGCTTAGCTGGAGTCATCTCGATGATAGTGGGCCTGGGCGTCGATTACGGAATGCACCTCACCCACCGCTTCATGGAGGAGATGAATGAAGGCAACCCGAAGCCCATAGTGACGGCCGTGGGGAGCGTGGGGCCAGGAATCCTGGCAGGTGCCCTCACCACCGCAGGCGGCTTCCTGGCCCTTCTCGCCGGCGAGCTTCCGACGATACACGACTTCGGCCTCACCCTGGCCTTTGGAATATTCGCCTCGATGACCTCGGCTTACCTCGTCACGCCCGCCCTGCTTCAAATATTCTACGGAAAGAAAACGGGAGGTGGTTCACCGTGAAGTGCTCTGGATTCCTGATTACGGCCCTACTCATCTTTGGGACCTTTGGAGGAATTGTCTCCGCATCTGAAACTGTTAGCCCTCTCTTCGAGGGTTACCTCAGCAAAGGCGAGGCCGTCCTGGTGGGCCCGCTGCTGATAACGCTCGCCGACACCGTGAAGGACTACGGAAACGGTGAGTACTACGCGATGCTCGTGATAATGAAGGACGGCAAGATACTGAACGCCGAGTACAAGACGATGCTGGTTCCCGATCCGAGGAAGATACAGTTCCTCCTGCTCGACCCGACCTTCCTCCTCGCCCTGGCCGAGACCCAGGGCTACGATCTGACGGAGTGCGCCGAGTACGTGAACAACACACCCGCCTTCGACGCATGCTTGCTCGCCAACGCCTACGGCTTCTACCAGTGGCTGAACACCGCCCCGCCGAGGGAAATCGGGGAGGCCGTGGTGAGGACTATCCAGACCCACCCGGAGCTGGGCCTGAGCGAGGAGGACGTCCTGATGGAGGTGACCTACCCCGACGTGACCCCTGTGAGGGAGGGGGAGACGGTTGAGCTGGACGTCGATGGAGAGAAGGCATACGTGACCGTGAACGAGATATACCCCAACGGCGTGAGGGTAAGCGTCAGCGGGCCGCCGGAGTGGAGAACCTCAACCCTGCCGGGCCTCGTCGTGACCAGTGTCGAAGTTCCCCAGACGGTCCAGCCGGGCGAGACGGTCACGGTTAAGGTTCACCTGAGGAACGAGGGAGCAATGAAGGTGCGCTACCTGAACGTCTTCGTCACCCCAACGCCGATGAGCTTCAACGACAGCTCCTCCATAGCGAGCGCGGTTTCCATGGCCCTCAGCCAGAGCGGCCTGTCCCAGAGCGTCTTCTACCCCGAGGGGAGCGCGGTTCAGTACATCGAGTACCTGGAGGGCAAGGACAACGCCACCCTGACCTTCAGGATCAAGATAAACCCCAACGCCGACACCGGAACCTACCCCCTCTACGTCGGGGTGGCCTACTTCACCGGGTTGGGTGCCAACATGAAGATGCTCCAGACCTACAACTTCGTCGCCCTCACCGTCAAGAAGAGCAGAGAAGGCTTCGTCGAGATAACCCGGGTCGAGACCGAGCCAGGGGAGATAAGCCCCGGGGACAGGTTCAAGGTCCGCTTCACCCTGGTGAACGAGGGTGCCGAGCCGGTGAAGGCCCTGAGCCTCAGGATAAACTCCTACCAGGTGCCGGTTCAGGGGGAAGTCAGCAACGTGGATTTATCCGCCCTCTCCCAGCTTCCGGTACAGGGGAGCGAGCAGCTCAGCCAGAACCTCCAGGACTACCTCAACGGGCTGATGCACCAGCTGGCGAAGCAGAGCATCGAGGCCTTCCTGCCCGTGGGGGAGGACAACGTGAAGTACGCGGCAGAGCTTATGCCGGGACAGAACGTGACCCTGGAGTTCACGGTGAAGGCCAACGAGAAGCTCGCCAACGGAATCTATCCCCTTAGAATAGAGCTGAAGTACCTGAGCGAGCCGGACGGGAAGGAGATAACGGACGAAAGGCTCGTCGGGATTGAGATAACCGGTAAGGCGGAGCTGATGCTCTCGAAGGCCTCGACCTCGCCGAGCAGAGTCCTTCCGGGCACGGACAACGTCGAGGTGAGCTTCCAGGTGGACAACGTTGGAACCGGGACGGCGAGAACCGTGGTGGTGAAGCCCCTGCCGGAGTGGCCCTTCAGCCTCAGCGACTCGAGCGAGCAGATGATAGGCCTCGGGAGCCTCGGAAAAGGTGATTCAGCCCAGGGCTCCTTCAGGGTGAACGTCGCCGAGAACGCCAGCGCCGGCACCTACGAGATACCGCTCCTGGTCACCTACACCAACGAGCTTGGAGTGAAGAAAAACGTGACCCTCACGGTGCCGGTAATAGTGGGTGCGAGGCCGAGGATAGAGGTGGAAAAGGTCACCGTCGAGCCTGAGCCGCTCCAGGGCGAGACCGTCAATGTGTACATCACCCTGAAAAACACGGGCGGCGAGAAAGCGACGAGCGTCATGGTAGAGGGCGTCGTCAAGGCCGACCAGCCCTTCACCCTGGACAAGAGAACCGACTACGTCGGCGACCTCGGACCGGGCGAGAGGGGGCAGGGGGTGATAGTCCTCAAGATAGACAGGAGTGCGATCCCCAAAGAGTACAGCATAGGCCTCAGGATAAGGGCCGTTGGGGACCCGAGCCAGGGCGACGACAACGTCTACGTCTTCGAGGAGACAGTGAGGATAACCGTGGGAGAGAACACGAAGACGGAGAGCAACCTGAGAAATCTCGCCATCGCAATCGGCGCGCTCGTCGTCGTGGTGGTGCTCTACACGTACCTGCGGGGAAGAGGAAAGTGAGCGGTAGCTTTAAACGGGCTTTGGATATAGAAATCCAAAGGTGAGAGAAATGAACCTCAAGTACCTCCTCCTCGGACTGGCGTTAATCTTCATCGTCTGGGTGGGCTACGTCGCCTACGCGGCCTACACCCTCAGCCCCCGCGTTAGCGCCCAGTGGGGCTACGTGAACGAGAAGACGACGGAGATATGGGTGGAGGCAAAGCTGAGCAAGCCCCTCCTCGTCCCCGCGTCTATAGAAGAGCTGAGGATAGAGTTCACCGGCATTCCAGTGGCTAGGGTGACCAGGTTCGAGTACGGGGCGACAGAGACTGATGTGAGCTTCGTCCTTGCAATAGACAACTACAACCTCGTGCGCTCCCTCGTGAACTACATGAACAACGGGCAGAGCGGCACGGTGGCGATACTCCTCCAGGGCCGGCTGCTCGGAATAATCCCCATCAAGACCGATATAGAGCAGGGGATAAGCGAGAACGTCCTGGCGTACCTGAACTTCACCGCCGAGAGCAAGGACCTGGCCGGGGGGCTGGTGAAAACTCCAGCGCTCGTTGAAACGAGGTTCGACTGGGCAGGGGAGGAGAACGGAAGGGCCAGGCTGATAGCCCACATGAAGTTCCACAACCCCAACGCCTTCCCAATTCCAATCGGCAACGTGAGCTTCGACGTCTACGCCAACGAGATCAAGATAGGCGACGGAAGGACGGCCCGGGTGGTGGTGATCCCGGCCAAC
Source organism: Thermococcus cleftensis (assembly GCF_000265525.1). Lineage (NCBI taxonomy): Archaea > Methanobacteriati > Methanobacteriota > Thermococci > Thermococcales > Thermococcaceae > Thermococcus > Thermococcus cleftensis. The sequence goes on along the minus strand of NC_018015.1, from coordinate 1,065,846 downwards.
GGCTACGCGACGCTGGACGTTGAGACCTACATTGAAGAGGACTCGCTCCCCAAGGTCTGGGCCGAGCACATCAAGAGCGGCGAGGTGAGCAAAGTCAGGGCGGACGTGTTCCTGGACATCAGGGTAATGAACCAGGACTACCACGTTAAGCTGGTCAGCTACGAGGAGACCGTGAAGACTGACATAATGGGTGAGCTGAACCGGCTCCTCGAGGACATGCTCAGATGAAGGTTTTTAAGGGCCCCTCCTCTTTCCCCTTTGGTGAGAGCCATGAACGTCAGAGAGATTCACGAGTTCCTCAACGCGATGTGGGAGGGCATTTTCACGCTCAACGATGAGCTCAAGCGCGAGCTGCCGGAGAAGGGATTCAAGGTAGAGGACGTGGAGGAGGTCTTCGGGGCCTACGTATTCCTCGACGGCGAGTGGAGGCCCATGAACTACCCCCACCCAGCTTTTGAGGTAAAGCCCCAGATAGAGGTGGGCGCAACGCCTGAGAGCTACTACCTCGTCGTGGCAGTTCCCAGGGAGAGAATAAGCGAGAACTTCGTCGGCCTCTTCCTCGAGCTCTTCCCCAGGAGCTTCATCTACGGGAGCGAGGACTTCCTGAGCGACGTCTACAACTGGAGGCGCGACGGGAGGGTTTCCCCGACCGAGATACTTGAGAGGATCGAGAAGAGCGACGAGAAGGTTTTCCAGTTCGAGGCGAACTTTGGAAGCGTCGGGGCGCTGAAGAAGGGCCTCCTGAGGCTCATAGACATCGGGAAGCGCTTCGAAATATTCGACCTCTGAGGTGTGGCTATGGCCCAAAGCTACGAGGAGGCCTTCCCGGCGGAGCTGAGGGAGTATTACCGAAAGCTCTTTGGTAAAGAGGCCGAGGAGATAATGGCCTCGCTCAGGACGCCGGTGGAGAAGTACTACATTCGCGTTAACACCCTCAAGACGAGCAGGGAGAAGCTCATGCGAATCCTCAGGAGGGAGGGGCTAAAGCCGAAGAGAAGCCCCTACCTCAAGGAGGGGATATACTTCGAGAGAGAAGGCCCCAACTTTCCCGATGACCACGAACCGGGCCTTCCGGTGGTGAGGGCCAACAAGTTCGCGGCGGAGAGCGTCTACCAGGGGGCGATGCTCTACGCGCCAGGGGTTCTGCAGGCGGACAAGAAAATCAAGCCCGGCGACGAGGTCGAGATAAGGGACCCGAGGGGACTGCTCGTCGGGATAGGCATCGCCAGAATGAGCGCCAAGGAGATGGTGGTCTCGACGAGGGGCCTGGCGGTGGAGGTCACCCTGCCAAAGTTCAGGCTTCCGAGCCTCAGCGAGCTTGAGAGCTTTAAGGAGGGCCTCTTCTACGCCCAGAGCTTACCGTCAATGGTGGTCGCGCACGTTCTGGAGCCGGGCGAGGAGGAGCTTATCGTGGATATGGCGGCCGCTCCCGGAGGAAAGACCAGCCACATCGCCCAGCTGATGCAGAACAGGGGCGAGATAATAGCGATGGACAAGTCCAAGAACAGGTTGAAAAAGATGGAGGGGGAGCTGGAGAGGCTTGGGGTTAAAAACGTCAAGCCAATACACATGGACTCCAGGAGGCTCCCCGAGCTGGGAATCGAGGCGGACAAGATACTGCTCGACGCACCGTGCACCGCTTTGGGAATAAGACCGAAGCTGTGGGAGAGCAGGACGCCAAAGGACATCGAGGCCACCGCACGCTACCAGAGGCACTTCATAAACGCCGCCATAAAGTCCCTCCGGAGGGGCGGCGTTCTGGTCTACTCGACCTGCACCCTCAGCTACGAGGAGAACGAGGCCAACGTAAAGTACGTCATGAGCAAAGGTTTAAAGCTCGAAGAGCAGAGCCTATTCATAGGTTCGAGCGGTATGGGAATTGACGAGGTTCAGCGCTTCTACCCCAACAGGCACCTGACCCAGGGCTTCTTCATAGCCCGATTTAGGAAGGTGTAGCGATGGACTGGAAGAAGTACTCCCTCCTCGGGCTTGGACTGGTGATAATAATCCTGCTCCTTTGGTGGGCTGGCGTAGAGGACGTCATCGAGATACTCCGGACGGCCAGGCTGGACTACTTCCTCCTGGCTGTTCTGGCCTACGTAGCCGCGGTCTTGATGTGGGCCCTCCGCTGGCGGGTTTTGCTCAACAGCCTCGGCATAAACGCCCCCTTCAGGACGATAGTCGCGGGGCTCTTCGTGGGCGTTTTCATAAACAACGTAACGCCGGGGGCAAGGGGGGGTGGCGAGCCCGTCAGAATGTATTACATCTCCAAGAAGACCGGCGAGCCCTACGGCCACGTCTTCGCCACCATAATGATGGACAGGATAATGGACGTCATTCCGGTCGTGGTGATGCTCCTCCTCGCGACGGCCCACGTTTACCGGCTCGGCTCCTTCTCGCTTACCCTGACACTGTTCCTCCTGGACATCTTCTTCGCCGCCATAACCCTCGCCACCGTCGGAATACTGCTGAGCGAGAGGAAGACGAAGGGAATACTCTACTGGTTCTACCGCCAGTTCGGCAGGATAATGCCCAAGAAGGCAGCCAAGTACGAGGAGAAGTTCGTCCACGCGGTGGAGGTAAGCGTGCCCCAGTTCCAGGAGAACTTCAAGCTCCTCATTAAACACAAGAAGGCATTCTTCCTCTCCCTGTTCTACTCCTTCGCCTTCTGGTTCCTCGTCCTGCTCCGCTCCTACTTCATCTTCCTCAGCATAAACAGCCCTATCCAGCTCCTCGATGTGATGGTCGTCCAGATGATAGGTATAGTTGTCGGAATGTTCATGATAATACCCGGGGGAGCCGGGATAATAGAGGCCATAAACTCGGCGGTCTACGTTCTCCTGGGCATAGACAAGGACATAGCCGTAACCGCGACCCTCCTCGAGAGACTCATCTCCTACTGGGCGCCGACGGTTATAGGGGCCGGGGTGATGACCCATTTCGGCATAAAAGTCAGCGAGGAGCGGAGGGAGGGAAAGGTATAAATTCGATGCAGAAGTAGTTCAATGTCAGCGGTGTTGGGAGATGGACAAAAAGAGGATCGCCTTCTTCGCCGGTGCGCTTATAGTAATTGGCGCCCTGATAAACTGGGCCGGGGCGCAGGGAATAGCGGACATACTCAGGAACTCCGACATAGAGTACTTCCTCCTAGCAATAGTGGTTTACCTCGTCACCCTCCTCGCCTGGGCGATGAGGTGGAAAGTCCTGCTGAAGGGCCTTGGCATAAGCGCTCCCCTCCTCAAGGTCTTCAAGGCGATATTCGTGGGTATGTTCTTCAACAACATAAGCCCTGGGGCCAAGGGACTGGGGGAGTTCATAAGGGTCTATTACCTCTCCAGGGAGACGAAAGAGCCCTACGGTCCGATGACGGCCAGCGTCATGATGGACCGAATGCTCGACCTCGTCCCGATAGGCGTGATGATGCTCTTCGCGACCCTCTACGTGTACAGCCTTGGAGAAACCGGCCTGACGGTCTTAATTATAATCCTGGACGTCATCATGATAGGCTTCTCCGCCCTCGTCATCGGGCTGCTGATGAGCGAGAAAAAAGCCCACTCGGCCATCTGGTGGATATACCGCCAGTACGCCAGGATATCACCAAAGGGCGCCGAGAAGCGCATTGAAAGTTTTAAGAAGATAGACGAGGTCACAATACCCCGATTCCAGCATGACTTCAAGATACTTGCAAAGAGCAAGTCGGCCACGCTGATGGCTGTTTTCTACTCCTTCGTCTACTGGACTCTCACAATACTCCGCTACTACCTCATCTTCCTGGCCATAAAGCACCCGATAGAACCGATAGCCATAACCGTTGTCCTGGTCGTCTCGATGGTCGTTGGCATGTTCGCCGTCGTTCCTGGAGGGGCTGGAATAATAGAAGCCGTGAACACGGCGGTGTTCATAGCCCTCGGCATAGACCCTCAGTACTCGGTCACCGGGGTTCTCCTGGAGAGGCTCATCTCCTACTGGGGCCCAACGGTCATAGGCTCCTTCGTCACCGCGGGTTTCAAGCCGGAGGGGGGAGATCTGGCCCTCCCAGCCCCCGACCGGCGAGTCCTCGACGAGGACGCTGAGCTTGAAAAAGCCTCCAGGCGTGAGGGATTATGAAGTTCGGCGTCGTGGCGAGAAGGGACAAGATGGAGGCCTTAAAGCTGGCCTACCGCGTGTACGACTTCCTCAAGGTCAGCGGTTACGAGGTCTTCGTGGACAGGGAAACCTACGAGCACCTGAGGGAGTTCAGGGAAGAGGACGTCCTCCCGCTCGAGGACTTCGACGTGGACTTCATAGTGGTCATAGGCGGGGACGGAACGATACTTAGGGTTGAACATAGAACAAGGAAAGAGATACCGATACTTGGGATAAACATGGGCACTCTCGGCTTTCTCACCGAGGTTGAGCCCCATGAAGCCTTTTTTGCACTAAGCAAGCTCATAGAGGGCGATTACCACATAGACGAGCGCATAAAGCTGAGAACTTATCTCGACGGTGAGAACAGGGTTCCCGATGCCCTCAACGAGGCCGCGGTGCTGACGGGAATTCCCGGCAAGATAATCCACCTGAGGTACTACATCGACGGCGGCCTGGCGGACGAGATAAGGGCCGACGGTCTGATAATCTCGACGCCGACTGGCTCGACGGGCTACGCCATGAGCGCGGGCGGCCCCTTCGTGGACCCCAGGCTGGACGTCATAGTGATAGCCCCCCTTGCACCGATAGCGCTGAGCTCAAGGCCGATGATAGTGCCCTCATACAGCACGATAGACGTTAGAAACCTGGCGGTAACGAGGGAGATAATCCTCGCCATCGACGGTCAGTTCTACACCTACCTCGAACCGGAGACAGACATAAGGATAAAGCTCTCTCCAAGGCGGGCCAAGTTCGTGCGCTTCACCAACGAGGTGTACCCCAAGTACACGATGAGAATCAAGAAGAAGTTCTGAGTATCTCCCGGAGGTTTTTGATCGGCTGGAACTCCCTCGCAAGAAGCTTGAACTCCCGCTCCCTCAAGGTATCCCGACCCACCAGCAGCAGGAGAGTGGAGCGGGAACTGACCGCGTAATCCTTCAGTGTGGAGAGAAACCTGAAAACCGAGCTGAAGTCGTTGTAAAGAATGAGGACCTCCAGGCAGTCTATTATAACCAGCCTACCGCCCCCCCGCATAAAGCTCACGGCGGCCTCAAGAATGACGTGGAGCCTCGTGGGACCAACGCCCTCCTCCCCCGCCTGGGTAACCCAGAGCGTCTGGACGTTCTCGAACTCCTTGTACTTCCAGGGGCTCCTCGTCACTACCAGCACCGGGGCCTTAACGGAGGCTATGAGCTCCTGCACTTCCCCCTCTCCAGTGTACAGGTAGCCCCCCGGGGAAAGGTCGTCGCTTCCAACACCCTTGACGGGAGCCGGAAGGATTCTGCGCTCAACGCTGCTTATGTAGCTCAAAAGACCGTAGGCCACCCCAATTATCGAGAAAAAGTACAGAACTTGCTCGGCTGAAAAAATCACTGGATCCGGCTCAGTAACGTCATCAATGACATCAAGTAACCTCCCGGCGGCCGCGAGAAAAAGCGAGGCGGCGATTATTATTATGAACCTGTCCAGAGGCTCCCCGTAGCGGTGTATCCTCTTGATGGCGTAGACGGCAGCATAGCTTATGACCAAGAACAGCACTATGTCCGCCAGGAGAACGACGTGGGGAACGGTCAGCCCCATACTACCTCCACCTCGTCCGTGCGGAACTTCTGCTTCACCACAGTATCCTCCAGAGAGAAGCGAACGCCACCGAGGTACATTCTGAGTCCCGTGTACGCTATCATCGCCCCGTTGTCCCTGCAGAGGTCGTAGGGCGGAACGAAGAAGCTAACCCCCCTGTCCTCGGCCATCGTTTTCAGCATCTCGCGGAGGCGGTTGTTGGCCGCGACGCCGCCGACGAGCACTACCTCCTCCTTGCCCGTATGCGCTAAGGCCCTCTCCGTCACCTCAACGAGCGCCGAGAAAGCCGTCTCCTGGAAGGAGTAGGCCAGGTCCTCGATGCGATATTTACCCGTCCTGTACTTCCTCACGGCCTCGGTGAGGATTCCTGAGAAGCTCAGGTCCATTCCCTTGACCGCGTAGGGGAGCTCGATGTAGCGCTCGCCCTTCAACGCGAGCTTTTCAATTTTAGGCCCGCCGGGGAAGCCTATGCCGAGCTCCCTCGCGAAGGTGTCTATCGCGTTGCCGATGCCTATGTCGAGGGTCTCGCCGAAGACGCGGTAGCGGCCGCCTTCCAGAGCTAAAACCTGCGTGTTGCCCCCGCTGACGTAGAGACCGACGGGGTCTTTAACACCAAACATTTTAGTTATCTCGACGTGGGCTATGCAGTGGTTGACGCCTATTATGGGCTTACCGTGCTTTATCGCCAGCGCCCTCGCGGCGGTCGCAACGACCCTCAAAGCTGGACCTAGGCCCGGCCCCTGGGAGAAGGCTATGACGTCGACGTCCTCCATCGTTATCCCTGCCCCGTCGAGGGCCTTCCTGAGGAGGGGCTTCAAAAGCCTCGCGTGGTGCTCCGCGGCCTCCTTCGGGTGGATTCCACCCTTCTCTGTGGTGAGAGTGTGGAATACGTTGGCGAGAACCTTCTCCTCGGTAACTATGCCTATGCCAAGGGTGTGGGCCGTGCCCTCTATGCCTAACGCTATCATCGTTGGACGCTCTGAAGTTGGATATAAAAAGGTTGCCGGGCCACGCAGGGAAACATTCAAAACAAAAATCAGCGGAGGGATAGCCACCCCAGGGCTTTGGCCGCGCGCTCCGGCGTGGGGAAGTTCTTTACGCCGTGCTCCTCAAGGAGCTTTACGCCTTCCCGGACCAGCTCGCCGGCCATGAAGTTGACCACAACAGGCTTGGCGCAGTTGGCGTCGATGACGGCTTTGGCTATCTCCTCGCCCGGTATGAAGATGGGCGGCACGCAGATGACGAGGAGGGAATCGACGTTCTCGTCTTTGCAGGCAATCTCGATGGTTCTCTTGTAGCGCTCGTAGTCGGCGTCGGCTATGAGGTCTATCGGGTTCCTAACGGAGCACTGGGGCGGGAGGAAGGAGCGAAGCTCCTCGACGGTCTCATCGCTCAGCTTGGCCATCTCAAGGCCGAGCCTCTCGAGCTTGTCCGTTGCCAGAACGCCCGGTCCGCCGGAGTTGGTGATGACGGCCACCCGCTTTCCGGCAGTTGAATACATCTCGAAGGCCTTAGCCGCATCGAACAGTTCTTCCATCTCCTCGACCTCTATGGCCCCGGCCTGCTTGAACGCGGCGCGGTAGATTTCGTAGGAACCTGCGAGCGAGCCCGTGTGGGAAGCGGCCGCCCTGGCACCGCCAGCGCTCTTCCCCGCCTTGAGGATTATCACCGGTTTTCTGGCACTCGCGTAGCGGAGTGCCTTGAGGAAGCGCCTCCCGTCCTTGACGCCCTCGATGTAGAGGGCGATGGCCTTCGTGTTCTCGTCGCTGGCAAAGTACTCCAGGAAGTCGCTCTCGTTTAAATCGGCGGCGTTTCCGTAGCTTACAAAGGCGGAAAAGCCTATTCCCTCGTCGTTGCCCATCGCCAAAGCTGCCCCCCCGAAGGCCCCGCTCTGGCTGATGAGAGCCAAGCCCCCTGGCTTGACCCGGACCTCGAAGGAGCCGAAGAACTTCCCGTGGACGCCGAAGATGCCGGCGCAGTTCGGACCTATCAGGCGAACGCCGTGCCTTCTCGCCCTCTCAACCAGCTCGCGCTCCAGCCCCTCGTTCCCGACCTCGGAGAAGCCGGCGCTTATCACCACGGCGCCCTTGATTAAGGGGCCGATTTCATCGATGAGATCGGGCACTATCCTAGCTGGAACCGCGATTATGGCGGTATCGACCGGCTCATCGAGCCTCTCACGGATTTGGAGGGTTCTCCCTGCGACCTCGACGGTTCCGCCCTTCGGGTTGACAGGTACTATTCTCCCCTCAAAGCCACCCTCAACGATGTTTCTCAGGATTTCATACGCTATGGCCCCCTCTTTGAATGACCCGAACACGGCGACGCTTGATGGATAAAAGAAGAAGTCCATTCACTCACCCCCGCTTTCCTCCTCCGGAGCGGATTCTCCCCCAGTTTCGGGGGACGTTCCTTCTCCGTCCCCAGCTGGCCCTCCAGACGAGCGACGCTTCTTGTAGACCACAATTCCAGCCACCAGCGCCAGCACCAGCCCACCCCAGAGGTAGGGCAGATAGTTCTGCTTTTTCTCCGTCACGGTTATGATGACCGTGTTATCCGGTGCGAGCTGGTAGGTACCACCGTACACATGGATCTCATCAAACCTCCCGGGGAGCTTCAAAACAGCCTGCCAGATCTTCTCGTTGGAGGTTTCCCTGTAAGATACCTCCGGCCTGGCGATTCCAATCACCACGATGCTACCGTTCTTCTGCAGGGAATCGATGCTGATGATGTCCATCGTGCCCCGGAAGCTCTTGATTAGGTAGTTCAGGGTGCTCTCACTGGCGTTTGCCCCGGTGAAGGTCGCGTTGAACTGAACGTACCCCTCGCCCGGATCATACATCATCTCTATCGTCTTGTGGGTCGAGTTCAGGAACCTGACGAAGGTGTAAACCGGGGTGTAAAGCTCGATCAGCGGTATATAATCACCGTCTGTCCATATGGCCACACCATCGGTGAAGTCGTCGGGTTTCGGAGCCAGGTTCTTCACCTCATAGTCCTTGGGCAGTATCAGGGTCATCTTTTTCCAGCTGTAGTCGAATACGTGTCCCTTGAAGACGAAGTCCATCGGGCCGGAGAGGGGACACCTGAGGACCTTCCCATCGTCGCTCACGAGGAAGTTGGAAACCACAAATGTAACAGAAGCAGACCAGTTGTCGAGAACGCGAACCGGACCACCCTCGGGCAGGTATATCGTGCTCGAGATGTTCGCGGCCTCGAAGCGCTTTTCAAAGTTGTCCTTGAGGTTCTCGTAAATCAGCTGGCGGACGAAGTCCCTGAACTCCTCCTCCGCCATCGTGCTGTTGTTGGCGGCCAGACCCTCGAAGTAAGCCCTGTAGGCAGGGTCCTTCAGGACGGCGTGAACCTTGAAGGTGGCCAGCCACACCTCCGAGCCGTTCACCTGCGCGGGGGAGGCCTTGATGACGAAGTCGATGTCAAAGAGAGGCTGGGGGTCATCGGCGGCCGACGCGAGTCCCACCGCGGGGGCGATGAGAAGAACCGTGAGAATCAGAACCGCGAGCTTCCGCATTCCATCACCTCCACGGAAATCTCTCCAGGCGATAAAAAAGCTTATTGGTTCAGCCACCTAAGGCATCTTCATGAAGAGAAAATACCGAAAGGTCGTTGTGGGCGGAACCTTTGACAGGCTCCACCTCGGGCATAAGGCCCTGCTGAGGAAGGCCTTTGAGGTGGGAGAATACGTTTACGTCGGCCTTACCTCGGACGAGATGATACGCGAGAAGCCCTACGCCGAAAAGATACTCCCCTACGAAATTCGTCTGAAGGATTTGATCAAGTTCTTCGAGGTGAACGGCTACTCCAACTACCGCGTTATCAAGATACAGACTGCGATAGGCTTTGCCGATAAGATGAAAAGCCTGGAGGCAATAGTGGTCAGCGAGGAGACCTACAAGGGTGCACTCATAGTAAACCGCGCGCGGGAGGAGAACGGGCTAAGGCCGCTTGAGATAGTCACCATAGGCCTCGTGAAAAGTTCCCTTGGCCCCAAAATCAGCTCGTCCCTCATACGGGCCGGCCTGATAGATCCATTCGGGAGGCCACTCTCCAGTGGAAACGGGACTCCTGAGGGAAAGGCGTTTAAGGTACAAAGACATAACACCTACGGTGATACCCATGGCGAAGCTGAGGGAGCCGATCATAGCGATTAACTTCAAGACCTACGCCCAGGCGACGGGTGAAGGGGCTTTAAGGATAGCCAAGGCGGCAGAGAAGGTGTGGAAGGAGACCGGCATAACCATCGTCGTTGCCCCGCAGCTGGCAGACCTCTACCGGATAGCCCAGGAGGTCGAGATCCCGGTCTTTGCCCAGCACATCGACCCGATAAAGCCCGGAAGCCACACCGGCCACGTTCTGCCGGAGGCCGTGAAGGAAGCCGGAGCGGTGGGAACGCTCCTCAACCACTCCGAGAACAGAATGGTCCTGGCGGATCTTGAGGCGGCCATAAGGCGCGCCGAGGAAGTTGGGCTAATGACGATGGTCTGCTCCAACAACCCGACCGTTTCAGCGGCGGTGGCGGCACTCGGCCCGGACTACGTTGCCGTCGAGCCGCCTGAACTGATAGGGACTGGGATCCCGGTCAGCAAGGCGAAGCCCGAGGTCATAACCAACACGGTCGAGCTGGTTAAAAGAGTCAATCCAGACGTGAAGGTTCTCACGGGCGCGGGAATAAGCACGGGCGAGGACGTCAAGAAGGCTTTGGAGCTCGGAAGCGTCGGCGTTCTTCTCGCAAGCGGAGTAACCAAGGCCAAGGACCCGGAGAAGGCGATAAGGGATCTAGTGTCTCTGATTCTCTGAGCCTTTTCTCACTTTTCTACCGCAAACAGGACTTAAGATTTATAAGCTGAGACTCGGCTTTTCTATCGGGCAGCCCCGTGGTGTAGCGGCCAAGCATGCGGGACTTTGGATCCCGCGACCCGGGTTCGAATCCCGGCGGGGCTACCATACAGCCCTGCAATTTCTCTGAAACCCTGAGAACTCCCGACATTGGACCTGCTGGATTAACTGGAATTTCAGATAAAAACACATGTTTAATTTTTCACCAATCAAATATCGAACCGTGAGCCGATTATTGTGACCCGTCCTGTCTCCGTGGCCAGTAAAATACTCTGTGAATATTTATTCTCCCAAAAATAACGGAAAAAAGCAAAAAGATGTCAATTTAAGAGACCCATGTACTCTGGACTGTGAACTGGAGCCGTTAATGCCATCTTCCGGTTGATGGCGATATTTGTGTTTGAAGGCCTGTTGAAGCTTCCTGCAGAGATTATGGGTTTAGAGGCTGTTTTTCTTGGTAATATCCCTATCATTCTCTTCTGCTCTTCCGTGAGCACACTGATGTCGTAGTAAAGCTCTCTGTAGTACTTCCAGAGCTCCTGCACGCTTATTCTGGCGTAGTTGGTTCTGTGGACATCATTTGATGGCCTGTGTCCGGTTAGCTTTCTGACCGCCCCAAACACCTTCTCATTGTTCATTCCATTCTCTTCGGCCCTCCTCTCCCACCCCTGTATGAAGAGCTTTCTGAAGTACTTGATTTTGAATCTGTGAAGTCCATCGCTGGTAATGAAATTCAAATTTGCCCCAAGGCCCTCCAGATTTCTGCTTTTCTTCGCTATCTTGTGCAGGAACGTATCCTTCAAGCTCCTCTTGCCCGGTTGCATGAAGAGATATCCACCCCGCCTTCTGATTTCATCTCCACTGAGTTCTAGATAGTATTTCACCGCATATTCTGTCTCTCTGGTCATGAATACTGTTTTATGACCCTCTATTCCCAGCAGTTTGCCCTCCTTTGTCCGGTCGGAGGATAGTTTGATGCTGTGTGTCTCGAAGTCGATGTCGTCCACTCTGATCTGCACAATTTCACTGACTCTTCTGCCAGTGCTGAAGAGCAGCAGTGCAAACGCCAGTGCCTTTGCATACTGTTTTTCTTTCAATCTACCGAGATGAAACAGCCGTTCCAGCCTTTTAAAGAACTCCCTAGCGTCTTCGAGTGTTAAATCCGGGGTATTTTCTTCCTGCTCAATTTTTCTTGCCGCGTTTACTTTCCGCAACGGGTCTCTCAGCACGTCTATCAGCACTTCCGAAACTCCCATCCTTCTCAGCAGCAAAATTACTGCTTGCAGTCTTTTTGTCATTGATGAGTTTGAGTACCCTGCCCCAATTAGGGCCCTTACATATTCCACCAAAACTCTTCGTGAAACAACATACTCTTCTCTCTTGGTAGGGGCTTTTATTCCATTCCCTGATTCAAGTTTCCCGGTCTTTACAAATCTCAGGAACTGCCACACAAACCTTTCAAGCTCTTTATGTCTCCGAGATACTGTGACTTGATGCATAGTCTGCGAGCATTTCCTCAACGTCGTTGCTTGAGATAAGGTACTGAAGCTCCTCAGGTTGGTATTCCAGCCTGATTAAACCCTTCCTACGCATTCATGGGTCCCACCGTCTTTCAACTTGAAAAATAGCGTTTTAAACATAGTTGAACATGATGGTGACAAAACATGTGCTGAGTGAATACACGTAAAATATTTCTGGGAAGGATTCAAATGAAACTATTTTGGTTTTGGTAGATGTTCATCATAATAACTTATTGGAACACTTTTCACGTAATGGGCACCTTTTGCATTTTGGTTTTTTGGGAGTACATATCAGAGCAGCAAAGTCTATTATTGCAAAATTGTACTCTCTATGGGAGTGCTTTGGTAGAATCTTTGAAGCAAGTCCAAGTATTTTTCTATCACGTCTTCCTTCTCCTTTGGGTGTTACCCCAAAATAGCGACTGAGAACTCTCACAACATTGGAATCAACCACCGCAACGGGTACATCACATGCAAAGCTCAGAACAGCGGCGGAAATGTACTGTCCTATGCCAGGAAGAGATAACAGTTCCTTTCTATCACATGGGATCCTGCCTTCATATTTTTCGGCAAGAATCTTTGCCAAAGCCAGAACTTTTTCTGCCCTCCATTCCAGCCCGAGTCTCGAGAAATATTCTCTAATTCTCTCCGGGGATGCCCTTGAAAGGGATAATACATCCGGAAATTCTTTTATGAATTCAAGATAAACCGGTACAACTTGGGAAGCCTTGGTGCGCTGGAGCATGAGCTCAGCGACAAGTATTCGATAGGGATCCCTTGTCTCACGCCACGGAAAGTTCCGTCCGTTCTGATAATACCAAGATAGCAGGGAATTAACAAAAAACTCAATTAACTCAGTATTTTCATCTGGCGTTTCCAAAGTTTTTTCACCCCCCATCCCTCAAAAGTTGCAATTATTGCCAGACCGAGTGCGGCCGCAAGAAACGGGGGAACAGCGTTTCCTATCTGCCTGTACTGTGCAGTTCTGGGACCTTTAAAGACGAACCAGTCAGGGAAACTCTGGAGCCTTGCCGCCTCTCTGGGGGTTAGGGTTCTCGGTTTAACAGGATGTATGTATCTGTACCCGTCCTTCTGTAGATGGGCGGTTATTGTCCATGAAGGACGATCCCATATGAGTTTTTTGAATTTATCCCTGAAGATGTCATCACGATACCCATAAAAGGCCTTTATGTGCTGGGGAAGGTCTTTCCATGAATCTCCCTCCTCCATGTGCTCAAAGGTCAATCTATCCCGTTCGGTGTGAGGACGAGAAATATGATTATGAACCATTCCATCCCAGAATGAGGTTTTTTTCCGGGCCCATTCCTGATATCTAGAAAAGGGATGGATAATATGGAACATAGGGTAATCTTCCATTCCCGATCTATTCGCGACTACCGGTTCCGGAAGATCTCCGATGGCCTGTCCAACGGTTACGTATGGATACTTGGGATGGAGATCTCCGGAAATGTAATCAATCAGATTTTTCTTGGGAGGCTGTTCAGGGTCTTTATGTGTGGGGATGGGCCATTTGAACTCGTCAATAAGTGATTTTTCATCTTGGTGGATTCCAACAAAGAAAATACGTCTTCTTGTCTGGGGCACGCCAAAATCGGCGGCATTGAGTATTCTTGGATTGTTTCCCGTTTCCCATCCAGGAACAATGTATCCAATCCTTCTGAAGTCATCAACTATCTCCCTCACAGTTTCCCCGTCTCTGTGGCTCATCATCCCCGGCACATTCTCCATTATGACGATTTTTGGCTGGAAATAGTCAACTATCCTAACGAATTCTCGATAAAGTATGTTTCGGGGATCGTCTATGAATCTGGGATGGTGATTTTTTACATCCTTCTTTTTCCCGTTTCTTGCGAGATTTGCTATTTTTACCCGTCCCGCAATGGAAAAACCCTGACAGGGCGGACCTCCCACAACTACATCAATATCACCTTTTTGGACACCTGACTCCTTCGAAATAACTTCAGGGGGCAGCTTTCTGAGGTCTTCTTTCAGGCCGGTGGTGTCAAATCCCATTGCTTCCCTGAAGTTGTAGTTGTACGTTCTTATCCCGTGGGGGTCAATATCAACGGCTGCTTGGGGCACTAATCCGGCCAGCACCATACCAAGAGAGAATCCCCCCGGTGCACCGAATAGATCTATGAAACTGTAGCTGTACCGTGATTTCATCGTATGCTCTCCTCCCAGCTGTAATTTATCGACGGCTTTTAAAGCATATCGAGGGCATAGGCAAGATCTTCAATTTCCGGCCCCTCGATAAGAACGCCTATCTCATGATTTCCAACCATTCCTCCCCATGTGAAATTCATTGATCCGATTACTGCCTTTCTGCGATCAACCACAATAGTCTTTGCATGAATTGTTTCTCCGGGATATTTTTTGCTGAATTCGACCAAGATAAAATTCTCATAGTGTTTTTTCAGCTGGAAAAGTTTTTGGGTTACCTTCAAAGAAGGGTTCAATTCGTTTACTATCAATTTCACAAACCTTCCTCTGCGGAGACTTTTTTCAATCATGTCAATTAGCCACATGGTATTATCTGTAATCACATATGTAACAAGATGTATCTGTTCATGAGCATCATCAAAAAGCTCTTGAATCACTGTCTCAATATTCCTGAAATTCCTAGATTTGAGATGATTCCCTGTTGTCAGAATTTTTACATTCCTACTCACGGTGAAGCCCCTCCATCCACTCCATCAAAAGATGTCTATCAAGCCACATGTTTCTATGCTCGCAGGAGGTCTCTGATATTAGAGTACATGCATAACAGGCTGCTCCGTTAACAGAAGCAGGCTTGCTCGGAGTGAATTTAAACTCCTGTTCCAGACACAGGGGATCATTTGAACAAGAGTAAAGCGAGTCATATGCTTCCTTCAGGATTTTCTCAAACCTGCGAACCAGTGATACAAGACCCCCCAAGGTTCCATCAGTGTTGGGCTGAGATGTGTACAGGACTATCCCTCCTACTGGATGCTGGGGATCATCCACCTTTATGTAAACCCTTTCCCTTATTGATGCTGCAGAATATCCCGAATCAACAGAGATAGCACGTATCAGGAGATGAGAAAGTGTGTGCCAAAACACAAATGCCGGATGAAGCTCAAATCTTTTCGCAGGATCCTTAAAGAGGTATTCTCTGTATCCATGGCCTCCAGAGCTAAATGCTCTAAACCATTCATCGTAATGCTTTCTCAGATCTGGTCTCCGATTCGGATATTCCCACAGTTGCCGCTCATCGTCAAACGTAATGAATATGCCCTCCCCAAATAACTGGACTCCTGGATACCATTCGTCCTTTCCATCATTGAACGAGACTGATACCAGTTTTGCATCTATGGTTGAGGTATCAACTCCACCACCAGGTTTTCCGATGAATCTTCTGTACCCCTTTAAAACCATGACAGTGTGAAGCTTATCTACAGGTGCAACCCTGAACGTCACGCCATTTTCATCAGAAATACGACGGATCTTGTTGCGATTGACATAAAATAGCACACGTTCCTTTCCGATATTGGAAGTTAGCGGGGGAAATCCTTTTCTGGAAGCATTCATAAAAGAGTCAAATTCCTCTTTAAACAGTTCGTAAGGGCTGTTTGGCACCTCTGTATTATTACCTGCAACTTCAAGAATTATGCTTTTTGCGTCTTCCCAGTCATATGATTCAATTTCAGCTATTTCATCGGCTGTTAGATCCTCTTTGAAAATCTCAATAAACTCGTCTCTATTATCTAGGATATCTGGTTTTAGTTTAAGAACTTTTTTTAACGAACTCCTAATCTCCCCCCTCATGAATATCCTATGCAGTGTCGTTGCACGCGGGGGAACCGTAAACAAGGTGGCAATTTCTGGAACATAGAGATTTGAAGCCTGACGCTGTATTGCATATGCATGTTCATTGCACCCCATCACATCTCCCAAGCGTTCTCTTCGTTCCAAGTATGTGCCTGGACACCTGTGCGGTTTTTTGTAGATCACTCCAAGATTTACCTTAGCCCGGCATTCCGGGCATTCTATCGTGACATCTGAGAGAGCGGGTCCTTCACGTTTCCAGTAAAACCAAGAAGTATGATTACATGAGGAATTTGGTCCATGGACTTCATATGCCCAGTTTATGTCACCAATATGGCCCTTTGGACATGCAAGTATGAAACGGATTGCCTGTTTTCTCCCCTGTTCCTGAAGTCTTTTTTCTATTTCATCCTTTGAATAACCCTTCTTTTTAAGTTCCTCCCTGCATTTGGGACATCCGTGGCTCTGATGGTAGAGAATTCCATGCTTTGTGCATATTGACCAGCGAGGGAACGGATCCGTTCTGTAAAGTGCATATTCAGGACGAAGATCAAGCTCTGCATTCGAAGGTAGCTGGAACACTCTTGCACCATTTAGATACCCTTTTGACATTCTTTCATGAGAGATTTCAAGCTTTTCGGGGGTTATTCCTTTGTTTTTGTTCCATTCATGAAACAGTCCAATATTCGGGCTGAGCACAATTCTCGGTCCTTCTGTTGTCTCAATAATCGCGCCCGGCCCAAACGTTGTGATAAATTGAGACCTTCTAATATGCTGAACCCTGCTCATAGTTATCTCCCCCTTAAATCAGTAATCTGAAATCCTACAGTCTCCTCAACATCTCTAAGGGAATTGGGTGCGTTGGGGTAAACTACCGGTTTTCTTTTGTACTCATGTGCGGGTGTTCCAAGCACAACAGGCTTTGTTGCTCGGAAGTACTCATGGTATTCAAGATCACCATCAACTTTTTTTGCCACTTCCTTCCACTTGTCCAGCTTTGATTCAACAATCTCCTTTAGTTCATCGGTCTCCACAAGCTGTCTTGATCCGGGTAATTTTCTCAGACGATCGCTGAATATTCGGATAAGCTCCATGATCTCGGGTGCCCGGGTTCTTTCATCAGCCATGAGGGGAGCACTCCTATCCTGCCACCATGGCACTTTAGGATTCGGATGATTCCTCAATATTCCCACCATAACAGGTCCCAAGGCTCGTTCTATGGTCCCCTGTGAAAAAGGAGCCACTGTTGAGGGTTCAACATACCTGTCAAGAGCACTGTGATATCCAATAAAAAATTCGTAATGACTCAGATCTCTCGGACGGGTAGCCCGATAAAAGGTAACAATAAGACCCGCTCTTCTTCTCCCCACACGACCCGTGGCCTGTATGTATGAGGTGGTCGTCTTGGGCTGGCCGTTAACAACCATCAGAGAAAGACGCCCGATATCCACTCCTGTTCCAAACATGCTTGTTGTAAAAATTGCATCGGCTGCATGCGTTCTTTCAAGCTTTCTCAGCAGGGCGGGCAATTCTGTTGAATCTCTCCTGCTGGAAAGCTCGACAACGTCATCGTCCCTGATCGGTCTGCGTTTTGATTCGTCCGGTTGAAGATCCCTAAGGCGTAACGGGATATCCTGTCTGTAAAGGCTGCGTGCGCCTGCTAGCTCACGAATGGCGTTAAAATAACCCACCAACGTCCAGAAGTAGTCCTCATCTTTAAGATATTTATCTTTTAGATCATAGACGCTTTGAAGCAACCTTGCCCATATTCTCACGAGTGGAGTATGGGGACCCCTACCGGGTGCGATCACACCGGCGTACAGCCTGCCGGGTCTGCTTTCGTCTCTGGGATGTGTACGGCGGTATTTTACAAAGAATCTGTCATCTGGAACAATCCCATGAGGGGGGAACATGGATAGTTTGCGTGTGAATAATGTCCCCACATGTTCTTGCGCCCCTTTTACAGTGGCTGTCGATGCAACATATTTTGCCCTATTCCCGGTCAGATAATCAACTGCCACTTCGTAGATTCCAACCATGCTCCCAAGGGGACCTGAGATCAGATGGAGCTCGTCCTGTATTACCAAGTCGGGGGGGTCTAGACGTGGCACTTTAACCCTTCCGTTACCACGTATTTTCTCTGGACGCATTCTCCTGTAGCCAAATCCCTTCTCAGTTTCCATCAAATCTTTTTGCGATTTTGAAACAGTGGAGCTAAATGCATTGGTTATCCCGAATAAAATCGCACTTTCAGGCTTAAATGAAATCTGGGCAAATTTATCAACGGTAGCTATCAAAAAAGAAGGAGGCAATCTGTAAATCTGTTCATCAACGGTCTGGGCGGGTATTGGGATCCTGTGGGAAAGAACGCTTGAAGTTTCCCGATTTATTGTAATACCTTCCATTCGTTCGACCCATGTAAAATCAGGGACCATCCTGAATTCAAGATTTCCGGGAATATGGAGATACATGCGTTTACCATTAATTCTGAATTCGAATGAATCATGGCTACCCTTTGGATAACCTTCAACCCAGAGGGCATTATTAAGCTCACACTTTGGATTTGGGCAGTAAATTTCAAAGTCGTGAAAGGCACTGGATTTTTTGGATTTATTCCTCGCTCTTGATATCAGGAAATATCCCGGTCTTGAAGGTCTTGCTGCCCTCAGGGTTACGTGGATATTGTGTTTGTTCAGAAATTCTTTAATAACTTCCCATGCACCATCCCAGAGATCAGTCGTGATAGGTCTATCACTGCGAATTGTAAACGTAATAACATGAAATTCTGGAGATGGGAGAGCCTCGACCAATACTGACACCAACTCAATACCAGTATCTCCAATATTGCCGCCTGCTATCTTCTTTAGAATCTCGTTGATAGTTTCTGCTGACGATGAAGATCGGATTGTTAGATGGATCTGAACCGGTTCTTTTGCGTCCAGTCCGCCGGCAGGGATTGCAAGTATGCTTCCACAAGCGGGGCAACGCAGTACCTGTGCGGGTTCACCCCGACCCTTTTCTGAGGCTTTTCCCAGAAGAATATCAAGTGCACCGGGAATAATTTCCGATTTATCCCTGCTTGGAACGCTATCAAGTCTGTTAGGAGTGAGATTGCCTCCTACCCATAGACCTATGGAGAATCTTGTACCTCCCCAGATAAACTGATCTTCCTGATTGGGATACCCTTTAGGTCTCCATCCAGGAGGTTTTCCTTCTTTAAGTCCGTACACTCTAAGGTACTCGCAGGCAGTTATCATGGAAAGTGCCCTTCTGAACTGCTGAATTGTAAGCAGCCTTAGCGTGTATCTTGAAATAACACCAGTGCCAGCTCCGCTTGTGTCGATATCAGATTTCCCTATCCTAGAAAGTGCTCTTCTGCGCCGGTATGCCAGTGTGAAGGCCACTAGTCCAAGATATGCCTCAGTCTTTCCCCCTCCAGTTGGTATCCACAGAAGATCGCAGATTTCCCTATCTGGAGAATCTGGATTTGTTATGGACTCAATATTCATCAAAAGGAATGCCAGCTGGTAAGGTCTCCATACCAATGGTTGTCCATCCCCTTGTTTATCTTTATGCTGCCATCCAAACTGGAGATCCATAGCCTTGTTTGCAAAGCAGAATGAAAGCCTGGCATCTTCATCGGTCTCAAGAACACGTATTCCTCTCCGGATCCTCCCGATGACATTGGCTATTTCCCTTAACATAATGAGCCCAATACGCTTTTCACTCTCCTTTTTCAGCTTCAGGTACTCTTTTACCTGATCTTTGAACCATTTAAGGTATCCTCTGTACAGTGGCATAAGGGCATTTTTCAGTTCGGAGGGGTTCCACATCTCAGCAAGCTTTCTCGCCTCAAGAACAGGAGGTCTTCCAAATTCCTCCCTCCAGCTAAAGGAAGGTGCTGAGATGGCGTAAACCGGAACAAATTCTGAACGAATCAACATGAAGTTTTTCCATGAATCCCCATCCTGTGGAGAAAGAGGAATAAATAGGTTGACCAAGGATTTTGCAGCTTTTTCAGGCTCAGGAATACCTTCCTTTTCTGCAATTTTTTTGTAAATTTCAAACACAGTTTCCGAATCAATCCACTTAAATGGCGGTCGAGGAGGAGCCTCCCCCGGAAATTCAAACTCTGGATCAACACACTCCTCAGGTGACTGTATGCACCATACTGCAGAGCACATATGACCCTTTGCATACCCTTTGCGATTACGATAAACAAAATCAACCACATCAGATTCGTTTCCAAACGTGGTGTGAACAGGCTCAGCATTGAATATTCTAACCCTAATCTGTGGCTGGAAGATATGAGTTTGAACAAACCCAATTCCATCTGAACTATCCCTATTGAACTGAAGCGCATTAACAAGGAATATGGATACGTGGACTTGTTCTCCCCGTCTTCTGGTGATTACTCGAAGCAGGAGTTCATCCTCTGTAATACCCAAAAGCTCTGCAACTTTGCTTTCTGGCAATTTAAAATCCTGAGGGGGGCATGGGGCTCCTTCCACACATGGTTTAAGCTCAACTTTCAGACATGAAGCCCTAGGAAATCTTTTCCATACGTTTTTACCCCCGTCCCAGAAATAGCGCGCCCATGTAACACAAATTGCAAGAATGGGAGTTTTTCCGGTTAATGGTTTAATAGCAAAAGAGATGCCAAGCGAACGGGGAGGAGATCTGGGATCCAGAATGGGGTTGAACCCAAGACTTACATCACCATCCTCTTCCTCATCCTCAGCTCCTCTGGTAACTTCCTCAGTTCCTGAAATTCCTTCTGTAGATGCATACTCTATGATCTCTTCAGATAATATTGTCCTTGGGGAAAGAATCCCCGTTATGTACTCTGTTGTCGGCTTTCTTGTTTTGGGGAGTTCTTCATAGATGCCATCTCTTGGACCAAGAAGCTCAGCAACGAGATCAGCAACGAGATCTGATCGCATTCCCATACTGTCGACCTCCCCCTCTCCAGCAGTAAAATTGATGGTACCAATCCTTTTAAGAGTTACTAAAAAGCATGATTGAAAATAATAACCAGGATCTGGATAAATAAATCAAAAAGAAATAAATCGCAAATTTTCGAAAATCTTATCATATGCATCCTGAAGCTCATCCACCGTGTGATGGGAGTAATGGAGAGCATTGATATCGTATCTAATTGAGTGACCCATAAGGAGCTTTTTGATTGTGGCGTTGCCGTTTCTCCTGTTCCTGCGCAAAGAACTTTCTCATGTGTTTGGGACGGAGTTTCTGGTTTCTTAGGGAGCTTTTTCTTCGGAATGGCCTTTGTAGTTGTGGTCTCGTGGCTAGGGGCTGGTGTGGGTCGGGTTTGTAAGTTCAGATGTATTCGACTCAGCATCTGCAAATCTGAGGGAGCTACCATGGCCCCCTACACATCGTCGAAGTCCCCGCTCTCCACCCTAAAACCCCTAGGCGAGCTAACCTCCCACAGGATGGCCCTCCCGAACCCGGTCTCCACCTCGACAGGGGTGTAGCCCGCGCCGACCTCCAGGGTGTTGATGTCCTCGAAGACCTCCCCATCGACCTCGTAGACCTCCACCTTCAGCCGTCCAGCCCCTTTGACGGCGTAAGGAAGGCCGTCGAAGTAAAGCTCGTAACCCTCTATCCACTCCTCCCCGAGGAACCTTGCCCCGTGGAGGTAGCCGTGAAGGGGCTTCCCCCTTCTCAGCGTCCCGTAAACGGCTATCCTAACCATCCTCAGACCTCCCAGTGTTCTCCATCCTCCAGCAGTACAGCCCTCTCCCCCCAGTTCTCCCTGAACCACCAGGGGTTCTCGGTGTGGACTGGGACGATGTGATCGGGGTCGATGTAGTCGATGGCCCTCGCCAGCTCCTCCCTCGAGACGTGGCCCGAGGCGTGTAGGCCCTTGTCGAAAACGGGGTTACCGTTTTCATCGACGCTGAACCCGTGGACCTCGAAGCCGAAGTAGCTCAGCCAGTTCCAGAGCCTCAGGAAGCTGAACCCCTGCTCCTCACCGAAGGCCTCGCTGGAGGAGTAGATGTAAACTCCGCCCATTGGCATGATGTCGAGGAGATGCGGCATATCGTGGAAGGAGAAGCAGAGGACGTAGCTTTCTCCCCCAGACCTGAGCTCCCCGGGGGTAACCTTGAGCTCATAGTACTCCCCGAGTATCCACTCCTCCCACTTCTCGAGTCTGGTCTTTGAGCTGGTGTAGATCCCCAGGCCTGTGAGGCGATCCTCCCCGTCCACGAGGCCCAGGGCGTGGAGGAAGTAGGCATCCTTTGTGGTGACGACGAGCTTTCTCCCGGTCCTCTCGGCAATCCTCTTGAAGCTCTCGAGCCTCTCGAAGTTCCTGGCCGAGAAATCCGCTATCACGAGGCCCCTCGCATCTTCCACGATGGGAAGGGCGGCCCTGTAGACGTCCTCCTCCGAGACATTGGAGCCCTCGTCCCTTCCGACCCTCGTCCCCTCGGTCACGAGAACCCCCGCGTTCCTCGCCTCCCTCAGGAACCGCCTCGTGAGATCCCCATTCTTCCCGTGGAACCTGAAGTCGCCGGTGTAGGCCACCGCCACGTCGCTCTCCACGATGTAGGCGCTGGCACCGTAGATGGAGTGGTCCACGGGAAAGGCCCTGACCTCGAACCCCAGGTCGGCCTCGTCGAGAGTCTCGACCCTTCCGGGCAGTATGGGCTTGACCCTGCCACGGCCCGATGCCAGCTCGACGTTGGCCCTCCAGTGCAGGAACTCCCTACCCTCCGCGGGGAGCTCCCCAGTCAATATAACATCCCTGCTCGGGTAGTGTCTCACCTCCCTGTCCGCCTCCAGCACGGAGGGGTTGGCACCGCTCGGGCTCTTGGGGGCGTAGTAGGGAAGCTCCATACCCATGTGCACCTGGCGGGAGGTGTCCCTGAGGGCCTTCAGGAGCACGATCGTGGTGGGAGAACCGACCAGGGGGACATTCCCGTCGAGGAGGGCAACGTTCCCCACGTGATCGAGGTGGGCGTGGCTTATGAGAACGGCATTAACTGGCACTTTTGGATATCTGGTCACTTCTCCCGAAAGGTCGGGGGGTATTAAGTCAGCACGGTAGACGTTGAGCTTCGGTATCAGGCCGAGCCTCCACAGGTCGTGGATCCCGCGCGAGGGCCTTTCGCTTATGAACTCCTCGTAGTAGAGGGAGTATTTCGCGAAGTTCATCCCGAAGTCGAGGAAGAGGCCGCTCTCTCCCCCGGATACGTGGATCTTTGAGCCCCCAATCGTCCTCGTCCCATCGTAGACGGTTATCCTCATAGCGAACCCCAGAGGAATTACACCCCAACCCAGATAAGGGTTTCCTGGGAACCGACAGCTCACTCGAATTCGCTGGAGATCAGGCCGAGCCCCTGGATCACCCCGGCCACCTCTGACAGCTTCTCGTAGGTGCGCTCGACCTCCGCAACGTCCCAGAAGACCAGCTTACGAACGAAATTCTC
Organism: Thermococcus cleftensis; assembly: GCF_000265525.1. Classification (NCBI taxonomy): domain Archaea; kingdom Methanobacteriati; phylum Methanobacteriota; class Thermococci; order Thermococcales; family Thermococcaceae; genus Thermococcus; species Thermococcus cleftensis. The sequence goes on along the minus strand of NC_018015.1, from coordinate 1,042,502 downwards.
AGGAAGGCCCTCAACCTCCCTCCTGATCTTAGCCAGCTGCTCCCCATCGGACACCGCGATGACCTTCTGAACGACCGAGCTCCTCGAGGCTTTCTGCAGGTTGAGGATCAGGCTCTTTATCGAGCCGTTCCTGTGGATCTCAAAGACGTAAGCCACCGTTCCCAGGTTGCCTATCCGGGCCCTCCACACCACGTCGACCCTCGAACCCGGGGCGATCAGCTTTTCAGTCTCGGCATCAAAGCCCAGCCACAGCCCGATGTCGCGAACGTGGTCTCTGATCTCGTTGTGGTCGAACTCCCCGACGTTCCGGGGAACCACCGTCTCCCCGACAGGCTCGAGGGGTCCGTGCCTCCACACCTCATAGAGAAAGTAATCGACGAACAGCAGATCAGGGTCCCCAAAGCCCTCACTCCTGAGTTCGGCGGCTATCTCCTTCGCGACCGAGTTGAACCTCCCGTACTCCTCCCCCGAGATCCTGTACTTCCCGAGGGGAAGCTCGTCGTCAAAGCCCAGCAGTCCCAGGGCCTTCCTGGCCTTGTCGTTCCAGATGCCGTACTCTCTCGGGTTGAAGAGGCAGAGCAACTCGGTAACAGAGGCAGGACCAAGGCCCTTGATGCTCCCCATAAACCTATCAAAACGCTCCTCAAAGGGAGCCCCACCATAAAGCAGGTTAAAGAGTTCCTTCCGTATCTTCTCCATCCCGTTGTCCGAGATTATTCTCTGGAGGAGGTAGTCCTTGTTAGTCCACACCCTCGTTGCCCAGAGACCTGAGATTATCTCCCCCAGCTCAAACTCGCTCAGCCTCTTTATCCTTTCCTCAGCCAGAACCTCGGAGAACAGCGCCTCCCGCCGTTTCCTCTCCTCGAGGTCACGCTCGTACTCCTCGGAACCGACGTACCGTCCAAACACCCGGGAATACTCCCGGATCATTCCCCTGTGATGTGTCTTCAACCCTTTCACCCTCTCATCAAGCGGGACAACAGAAGTCAAAGCCCGGCTTCCATCCCCGTAGGGGGGATAAGGTGTCATGGCTTTAAGACTATCCCCGTGAACCCTGCCACGGGAAGCAGAAGGTTTATCTCATCGTTCTCAAAAAAGTTAACGGTGAACTCCCATGACCTACTGGCTCTGCATCACCAATCGCGACAACTGGGAGGTTGTCAGAAAGAAGAACGTCTGGGGCGTGGCAAAGAGGCACAAGAACACCATCGCCAAAGTCAAACCCGGTGACAAGCTCGTCTTCTACGTCAAGCAGGAAAGGAAGAACAAGGAAGTTCTCGAGCCTAAGATCGTCGGCATCTTTGAAGTCGTGAGCGAGCCTTACACAGACTCAAGCAGAATCTTCAAGAGTCCACCACACCTAAACGAGACTTACCCCCTCAGGGTCAAAATCAAGCCCATAAAGCTCGGTGAGCTCGACTTCAAGCCCCTCATCCCAAAGCTGAAGTTCATCACGAACAAGAAGCGCTGGAGCGGGCATTTAATGGGCAAAGCAATGAGAGAAATCCCAGAGGAGGATTACAAAATCATTGAAAGCCTCCTCTAAAGCCCGCTCTTCCTTAGGATTTCCTTGTATTCCCTCTCCTTTATGTACCTCCCCGATACCGCAATGAACCTCGGCGGTTTAACGGGTTTCGGGTACTTCTTGAGGTTTTTCAACCTGAGCACCATCCAGGGCCTCGGCCTCCTCCCGCGGGAGTGCCACTTCGCCCTTTCCCTCTCGTAATCCCTGAGCTCCTTGGCTGTGAGGAACAACTCATCCCCGTACTTCTCGATGATTTCCTCGATACCGTTGAGGAACTCGACGCCCTCAACTTCCGCCTCCCCGAGCCAGGCCTGGCCCTCCCTGGAGGCGTAGAAAACAACCTTCATTCCCGGTTTCACCCTCAGCGTCGAGGGCTTCACGAAGACCCTCTTCCCTTCCTCGAGTATCCTGTCCAGGAAGGGCTTTGGGACGGGAAAGGTAACACCGACGACCTTCTCCTCCATCGTGATCACCAGTTTGTAGTTTATCCTAACGCGTTAAATAATTTGAGATGGACATGATTCACTATTCACCTCGGCTGCCATCTGGGACAAATAGCAGCCCCGCAACTATGTGAGGCTTAATCCCTTCAGTTCTACGCTTTGTTATCTCCTCTTTAACTGCTTTACGTCTTGCTGCTATCCCAAAGCGCTCGACTAGATTCCAGCAGAGCTCTTCTACCTTATCTCTTGAAGTGGTCTTCTTCACGTTGGCTTTTAAGAGCGCATTTCTGAAAGGCTCATTGTTCAGGTATCCCCAATAGACAAGATCATAGAGCAGACTCAGGGACTCCTTCTCTCCGGGACTCCTGGTTTTTTCGATTTTCTCCTGAAGTTTGCCGAGAATTATCCTGACCTGTGCCGGGATCTTGGAGGGTCTCCGGGTGGTGTACTCCAGTTCACTCTCAGCGATCCTCAGTAGTTTCTGGAAGTCCGAAAGAACTTTTTTAGCTGCACCGCGGTAGATTTTCATAGCTTCGTTGCTGTTAAGTGAAGGTGTATCTTCGTTCAAACCAGTATCTTTGAGCAACTGTTCAATTGGAACGTTTTGGGCCTTCCATTCACCGTTAACTAGACGATAAACAAAATACTGGGATATCACTCCATTGCTGCAGACAAAAAACGCCACGGGATATTCCGTGTTGGACCTGACAATACTCCTCATGGAGTATCTCCTTGTAATCTCCTCAAACTTTTCCGCGTTGGACTCCTTAAACTCTCTTAGGAGCTTTTCGGCAAAGGTTGTAACTGACAACAGTGAACCACTTACATCCTCTTCAATTTTCTCGATGTTCTCGGTCCCGTAAATCGCTTTAATTGCTGAGGGGTTCCATTCCTCTTCCTCTTGAAGTATCTTCCCATCCGTCCCCAACGCCCTGTTGAATTCCTGAACTCTTCTCTCAACTTTTTGGAGGAGTCCCAGGTTCTCCTCTAGTTTCTTCTCGGGGAAGAAGTTGTAGATCAGGATTTCATCATGTTCAGTTCCAATTCTATCAACCCTACCAATTCTCTGAATTAACTTGATTGGCGTCCAGTGCAGATCGTAGTTTATTACAACGTTGGCATCCTGAAGGTTGAGTCCTTCGCTGAGGACGTCAGTTGCAATTAGAACGTGAAGCTCTTGGGATTCATCTATCTCATCCTCGAGGCCATTAGACCGCGGTGCAAAACGTACTATCTTGTTGGGTATCCCCCTGGTGTTTGAGCTTACGTATTCCATCTTTTCCGAGATGTCCTCAGGGAGTGTTCTTTTAAGCCCGTTGTAAACCCACTGAACTGTCTCTTCAAATTCACTGAAAACGAGGATCTTTTTGCCCTCATTTCTTAGTTCCACTATCTCATCAGCTAACTTTCTGAGCTTGGGATCTCTCCTAGGACTGCTTTCTAATTGCTCCTTAAGGGGCCTAAGTGCAGATTCCATGGACTCCAGAATCCTGAGATCGTGCCTTAAATCTTCCAACAATTTCCTGACCCTAAAGGCACCAGCTTTGTAAGTGACTTTACCAGCCCTCCTGTAATTCTCAATGAACTTCCTTACCTCCTCCCCATCTAGAACCCTCTCCTCTTTATCGCTGTTAATCTTGCCCAAGAGCACATCATCGAACTCATCGCCAGCGGGGATGAAGTCGTTCTCGACGAAAGTGATGAAGTTCTTCGTCTTGATCAGGTCCCTTCTCAGGGTCTGATACATTGCATACCAGGAACTCTCCAAGCGTTTCAGATAAAGAATCCTCATGATACCCCGGAGTCCTTTACCCGCGGAGGACAAGCTTCTGTATGGCTCAGCATCCTGGAACTGGGGTAGGACGTAGCTGTAAAGGTCAAACCTGGCGTAGTTCATGGAAGAAATGCCGTTCAAAAGCAACTCGTAGATGTCTTCCGGGTAAACCTCTGAGATAGTGTAAGTCAACACGGAGAGCCTTCTCTCGGGGAAACACAGTTTTTTATTTTTCTTGACCTTAATGCAGTTGTCCTTTCCTCCATAGAGGTTAAGGATGTCGTGCCTTGTTCTCCTTATTAAAATCTCCCTGAAGACGTAAGACGGGTCCAGTTCGCCGTTTTCAATGGCCTTCGTTAAATCATCCCAGTTCTGAGGATGTATTGGAAACGGGTGTCGTCTCTCAGGAAGGAACAGGCGAATTTGGCTTATCATATCCTTGTATCTCTTCCGGTAGGGCGTTGCGGTTAAGAGAATGACCCTCTTACCCGAAATTAGTTCTTGAAGGTTCTTGTAGGATTTGGTGGAGGGATTTGAGTAGTGATGCGCCTCATCTACCAAAACAGTTCCGACGTTCTTTAGATAGCTCTCCATTTCCTTGTATTTGGCAGGTGAAAGCTCTCTACGTGGCAAAAGGCCCGCGGAAAATACCTTCCCGGGGATGTTGTACTCCCTCAATAGCCCCTCCCAGTACCTAACAAGACTTGGAGGGACTATCACAGCAACTTCCCTGGGACGCCCATTCAAGAGATCCAAGAGTGAGAAGTGTTCTAAAAGTGCCAATCCTATGTAGCTCTTCCCAAGACCGACAACATCACTTATCAGAACCCCATTGTATTTGTTGACTATTGATATTGCCCTCTTAACTGCATCCTTCTGGAAGTCGTAGAGAACGTTTTCGAGCCTTCTCAAGAGAAAACCCGTGTCTTTGTCTAAGACATCTTTGTAAAGCTCGTACAGGCCCCTGATCAGTACTTCCCACGGCAAGGGTAAGTTGCCCGGAACCTGGCCTGCCCAGCTGTTTCCTATTATCTCGAGAAGCTTTGGGTTGAACGGAAGGGCCTCCTCCCAAATCTCATCATACCACTCTTTTAGGCTCTCGAAGTGCGTTGACTGCACGATGGCGTTCAGTTCGGTATTGCCGGAGAAACCCGCCAGCGTAAAGTTGCTTGAGCCCACGAGCCCCATCCGGGTTACGGACGGCCTTGAAGGGTAGAAGAGATACGCTTTAGCGTGCATGAACTCCTTGACGTAGATTTTAATCTCGAGTTTGTTACTACGAACCCAGTCCATAAGCCTCCTTAGGAACTGCTCATTCTCCTCGCTCTGCTCCATGAAGTTGGCGTTTTTTTCGATGTCCTCGCTCTGTTGGTCAAGGTTCGTTTCCATGCTTTTTTCACGGCGTTTTATCTTTTGAAGGGCCTCAAGGGAGTGGTAAACCATGCTGAGCTGCTCGAAGGTTTCCCTGTTCGTTTGGTTACCTATTACAATTCTCATCTTGCCCCCGTTCGAGAAGAATTTCTCGAGCTCGTTTTGAATCTCTTTCATGCCACTTATGAAGAGAAAACCCACGGCAACGTCTATCCGGTTGTAGTCCCCTGAAGTCAACACTTCCTTGAGAACATCAACCAGCCTAACCCTCTGGTTGTCAACGAGACCGTGCCTGTCAAGAAGAGATATAGCCGACTCAGCCATCTTTCTCCACCTCTACCAAGTGCTTCAAATCATCAACAATACCCTTGAGTTCCTCTTTTAACTCTCCAACGAAGTTCAAAAACTCTTCCCTTTCGAAGGGCTCGATGATCAGACCGATGTCCCTGTCCATCTCACCTTCAATGTTTTCGAGGAAGGTGCCTTCATCAATGGACTGTAAGGAGCTCTCTAGATGTTCCTTTGCCGGAGAGCTCAAGTTAAGGTAGTCATGTATTTTGTTCACTATCTCCTTCTTGTACTTGGATACCCTAAGGCCACGCTGATTGAGCTTGTAAAGGTCATAGAGATCCCTGAGTTTGAACTCTTTTCGGGTTAACAGCGCCCTGACTTTCTCCACCAAAATCTCCCTGTCGGAGTACGCAGTGAGGGAGAGTGGGTAATAGTTACCGAGGAATTCAATGTACTTTTCATACTCCCTCGGGGTGAGTTTGACTCCCTTCCAGGACAGAAGGGTGTTCGCCTTCAGGGTCTTTGGCCTGAACGCAAGCCTCTCAGCGTAGTTTACCTCCACCTTTATCTTCTCTCCCAAGGGTGAGTAGAGAACTATCTCCCTAAACCAGCCTGGGCCGATTCGGAAGCTAAAGTAACGATGGTTGTTGAAGTCGCTATGATCTTTGTATTGAAACTCAAGACCAAAATCCTTGGCCACGCACTTCAGGGTCTCAGCAATCCTGCCGGTTTCCCCGTTCAAGAACTTCTTCAGCTTGCTCCTACTCATATTCCTGAGCTCATCACTGTGCCTATATGCAAAGTCTAAATCCCTGCTGAAGCGATAGTAGCCGAGATGGCACTTTACGAGACAGGTTCCGCCTTTGAAAACGTAGTTCTCCCTGAATGTGGGATCTTTCTCAAGCTCCTTTAAGATAGTGTGGATTATGTAATCCCACTCCACGAGATCAACAGATTTTATCCCTGTTTTCTTCGAGACAAACCTGGCAAAACTTCTCCTCTCGTTCAGGCGAATCTCCATAAGAAGCGAGTCATCCAACATTCTCAACCACCTTCCTTATTGAGCGGGGATACCTTTCGGAATACCGGTGGAGTTTTTCTGTATTGGCATTATCTATGTATTCTCTCCAAACCCTTAGGGCGAGGTTCTTGGGTATGGTGCCGTAGTTGGAGAAGTACAGGAAGTCAAGGAGGGTCTTCTCGAGGTCAGAGAACTTTAGTGAGTCCCTGGCAACTATTCCAAAGTCAAAGAAGTTCCTCCTGCTCCTGATTATCCTAACTGGGGTTCCATTCACCTGAATAGGCCTTGGTCTTGCGAGTCTGTCGTTTATTATGAAGACCGTCGTGTACCCTTCATGGGTAAGGCCGTTGAGGACCAGGGCCGTAAAGAGACCGAAGTACCAATTCTTCGTTATCTTACCCATTCCGAGGGATAGTAGCCTGTAGATTGGAGGAGAGCCACCGGTTGAGAACTCTATCGGTGTTTTCACGTAGTAGAGGCCCCGCAAGATACGAATAACGTAGCCGTACTGGATGAGATAGTTCACCAGATAATCAACGTCCTCGTTGAAGTACGAGGCGAGCCTTTCAAGTTCTTCGCGGGTTATTACCTTTCCCCCGAACTCCGTGAGTAGGAGCTGGATGACGGGCTTCATGGTTTCAATTTGACTAACAACCCATAAAAAGTTAGTGGTTGTTAGTCAAACTGACATATCCAGACGGAATTTTTTTAAGTTCAAAAACCCAATGAAAAGTGGGGGCATTCTATGGAGAACAGTGAACTTATTAAGATTCTCCAGTTGCTGGCGAAAGCAGAGAGTGAAAAGCCAAAGCTCGATGATGAGCTAATCAATAAAGTCATTGAAAAAGTTCTCTCGGAATACAGGCCAAGGGTTGCCGTTGGTAGAGACGGCCAGCTCACGATATCCATCCCGGGCAACAACGTGCTCTCTTCCCTTAAAGAGCTGGGCCTTGACACGAACGAGCAGAAACGCTACCTAAATGCAGCAATGAAGAAAACACTAAAGGTACTGGGAGAGATGGTCTTCAACGAAAAGGAGCCCGAAAGTGAGATAGAGAAGAAAATCTTTGAGACCCTCAACGTTCCTGACCTCAGAGTAAAAGCCAAGCTCAAAAGGGCTTACACCCTACCTGTAGTTGACGCTATTGAAGTGCACCCCGCGGAGATAAGCGTGGATGGAGCGGAGTTAAAGTACTACCTCTTGAAAATCGAACACTTAAAGGACAAGAAACCTGTTGCAATCAATTTTATTATGACAAGAGGGGATTTAATGAAGCTCCACAACGCCATAGGGGAGGTGCTCAGCGATGGCGATGTCACTCAAGGAAACTAATCAGTACTTCGCGGGAACCATTCGAGCCGGACAGCCAATCTTCTACTACGAGAGCGGCCTGGCATTATCCTCAGAGGAGCCAGAAGAGATGCCAACTGTATCTGAGGAAGCAATAAGCGTGTTGGAAAACGCTCTGTCAGCACTCTCATCAAACATAGCGAGGGCACTGCTAATCCTCCGTGAGATGGTGCTCCTTTCGGGCCTTCAAGAGGAGTGGACGGGAAAGCTTAAGGTGGATCTCGAATCCCTACTTGAGACCCCGATACCCCACAAAGAGCTGATAATTGGTTATCTCCGGAGGATTCTCCCTGAATGGTTGAATAAGCCAGAAGTCAGGGAAATAAAAGTAACTGCGGGAACACCGGAGGGGGGTATCAACCCCCATGTTGTAATAATAGCAAAGTTCAGGGATTCCGAGGAAGCCGTTGACTTATCAGAAGAGTTCGAGTATCAGCTCCTATCAGCGGACCCCAAGGTGTCCAACAGGATACTCGTGTATTCCCTGTTTGAATGACGGTGAGGGGGACATGCCCGACTTTGACCCCAAAGGGTTCAAGTTAGTTGGAGACTACCTGAGTTCTTTAAACGAGGACTCCGGTACGCCTCCTCGCGATGCTATCAACAGAACCGCTGTTGGAAGGTATTATTACTCCGCCTTTTTGCAGCTGAGGGAGGTTTTAAAGAAGGGACTGGAAAAGTATCCTAAGTCCTTGCGGGATAAGGATTTTAATGATTTTATTGTCGCGCTTGAGGGTAAAAACTCACACGCAACCATCATAGCCTTCTTCGAAGCACTCAAGGAAGAAATTAACGACGTGAGGATTAGACAGGCCCATAACTCTATGGTGTACTTAAGAGCCTTACGAAACGCGGCTGACTACGACTTGAGAGAGAAGCCGGAGATTAAAACACCTAAAAGCCCGGAAAAAGTTAACTTCTCATCAAAAGCCTACGTTCAAAAAGCCCAACGCAAATACTCCTTTGTGGAAAACCTACTGGAAGATGATAGTGGAGACAAGTTGGGAGATATTATTCGAGTGCACAAGAACACAGTTGCCAATTGTATTAAAAAGGCATTATGAAAATTACGCTGAAGGGATACCTGAGTGGGAGTTAACCAAAACGGCATTCATTAAACTTCTGAGAGAACTCTTTAAGCCCATGTCTGGCGGCTTTTTTAAAGCACTATTTGTATTGCCGGTTAATTCCCAGAGCGTGATTTATGGTAACTAAACTATAAGTGGAGTTAAATTTCCCAATTTGCTTGCCTAACTCTTGACTAAAAATTTGCCTCTTCTTCTCATTCTTCTGCATCTCTTCTACGATAAGAGGTAGATAATCAGTGAGAGACTCAATATCTGGGGTTTCATTTTTAAACGCAGTAGCTAAACCGTCCAACAATAAAATCTGAGTTTCATCCAAATCAAGAGCATCGATAATCATGTTCCTATGCCTTCTAACAAGCTTCATAAGTTCATACATGCTTTTTGTTAGCTCTTTGTAATCTCTTTCAATTTGATTTACTATTCTCTGAGCTTTTTCTTTTGGTTCAAAAGGTGGTATCGCTATGGAGTACATAAACAGTGCCCCCAAATGCATATGCGACATCATCTGCCAGTTTTTCAAGATCATTACGAGCCTTGTCGAGCTTTTTCTGGAACGTGAGTGCAAGGGATCTTTTAAGTTTCCGTTTCCTTTCTTCTCTCTTCCTCCATTGGATAAACCTGTGAATAATCTCGAATGCCCCATAAACCTCAAGAACTAGACTAAGGTATGGCCTTAGATTCGCCGCGATAGTCCCTCCCGAGCCCGTAAAGACTTCAAATATTGCCTTGTCGAGCTCGTGCATGAACACTCCCTTCTTTGTTTAAAATTATTTTTTGTGAGTCAAATAATAGGCTGCAAAAGCTCCCAAGGCAATCAAAATTAGCACCCCAAGCATCTCCTTGAATTCCTTTGACTCTTTTAGTCTAGTTAAGTATTCCTTAATCTTTTGGAGTGCTGGCTCTAAGTTTCTCGGATCAAATCTTATGTATTCAACACCGGTTAAAAAGCCAGTAACATTAACCCCCTCCTCTACCAGGGGAATTATCAGTTTTCCAATAGCTTTTGCATATCCCAATTCCTGTTGAACCCATGCCGACTTTGAAGCTTTACTTGTCAATATTGCGAGAACAACATCACATCGTCTGATGGCCTCTTCTATCTTGGCGGGAAGATAAGTACCAGCCCTAACGTCTTCCTCTGCAAGGTATACATGGAATCCTTGAACTTCTAAGGTCTCTTTCACCTTTGTGATAACTTCATAATCTGAGGAGGAATGGCTAATAAAAACACTCAACAATTCAATCACCCCTCACTTCTTCCCCTTCTTCTTCGAAAACGTCTTCGCCTTCACCAGCCTCGCCTTCACGAGCTCCACCACAGCTTTGTAAACCTCAAGCTGCTCCTCCTCCGTCAGGCCAAGGGCCTCGAAGATGACCCTGTCAAGCTCGCGCCTGTCAGGCATAACCCTGTCGAGGGAGACGTCCTCGGGGTTAATGTTGCTCAGGTCTCTGTTGGGCTTTGGAAGGCCGAGCTCCTCAAAGATGGACTTGATTTCGCGGTTGGCCATTTTATTTAAAATTTGACCCAATTTATTATTCTTGACCATCAGTACAGGAATTTGTCGATATTCATTGGGATCAACTTTTAACATACCACCTCCCATATTAGCCTTTCCATAGAGCTCAATCATGAATATCCCAAGTGTAGAGTTAAAATATGCCCACAGTGGGACAATATCTTCCTTAGATATAACATCAATCTCCGCGAAACTATTACTAGTCAATGCTTCCGCTTTATTGTATGCACAAATAAAGGTCGAACCAATTCCACATGCCATAATTAAAGGTGATGGTTTTCTGCAATTCAAGGCGTACCATATCTTTTTTGATGCGAACGTGCTCCTTTGATTGATTTTTTTCTTCTCACCATACTCTATGTATTTCAACACATTGGTTTCTTTGAGCGTACTTTTGGGCTTTGAGACACAAAGTAGGAACCTTTTAATGTCCTTGTCTTCAATAATGATCCTTGATAATTCTCTAGCTTTCATGATTGCGGGCCTTAAATATTGAGGCTCAATTCCAAACTCACGTATTGTCTCTTTCTGAAGATAAAAGAAATTGTTAGCACCAGTAGGTCTACCCTCATAAACCCTGGCAATGTTATCCTTTTCCAAGTATTTCCATGATACTCGATCGTTTCCTAGTATTCTGTAGGTTATTTTGGGGGCCCTTACAAGGAGAGTTCCCCATTTCACTCCATGATAATTACCGTGGATATTGTATGCTTGGAGCAATGGGTTTTTCTTTCCTATTTTTGCCCCTCCCAGTTTTGCTAAGTCTACTTCCGAAATCCATCTAATTGTAATCTCCTCATTGGACCACAAACATAATCTGGTATTGAATACATTAAATTCATCTGAACACTCAAGAGAGTCAAAAAGTGTGCCAATAGTGTCTAAAGCAATCTTTGAAAAAGGTACTTTTAGCAGTATAAACTTGACAGCGTTATCTGTCACAGTATTAAAGAGCTCTCTGGGTTTTCTAGTTGCAATTGTTATGGATGTATTAACCTCTGCTTGCTCAAATGATCTAGTAGAATAATCTATTAAATACCTCAAGTGAGTAACCCTAAGCAAGAATTCTTGGAGGGGCTTTCCGTATTCACTATCCATCCAAGAGTTTGAAGTGATGAATACTATTGTTCCGGCTTTGTTTAGTAGATTTACACCTTGGACAAAAAAGTAGACATACAGGTCAGAATTCGGATTTAACGATAACTCTTTGCCAAATTTTTCCCGGATTACTAATTCCATGTGCTTTTTAATATTGTTTTTATACTCTTTCTTCAATTTTTTCTGAAGGTCTAAAGGTAATGTCTGAAATTCAACCAAATCATGGTATTCAGGGTAAATCTTTTTTGATTTAACATACGGCGGGTTCGCTATCACGATGTCGAAGCCCCTCTTCTCGAGCATGACATCTGGAAAATCAAGCTCCCAGATGAATGGCGGCTTCTCAAGGGCCGAAAAGTCCTCTTTCTTGACGGCCTCAAGGAGCAACCTAACCTCTTTCTTCTCCTTGGCCTTCAGCTCCTCCTCAAGGGCCCTCTCAAGGAACTCCTGGAGCGCACCCCACTTGGCCATCTCGATGTCCTTCAAAGTAACGGGCTTCCCGTCTATCTTTTCACCCATGTAGTACTTTCTCACGAGCTCTTTGTAAGCGACTATCGCCTCACTCGCACCCTTCTTGGCCCAGAGGAGTTTGAGGCTCTCTCTGAATTTAGCCAGAGGTATTTCAATGACCTTTTTCTTTCCACCGACCCTCAGGACAAAGTGTGGCGGAGCGAGCGAATCCCCAACCGCGAGCTTCGTCTCAAGGTTGGGCAGGATCGGCTCGTTCGGGATAGTTCCCTCACCCTCGATGAGCGCCAACCACAGCCTGAGCTTTGCCACCCTTATCGCCCAGTCCTTTATGTCAACGCCGTAGATGTTGTCCCTGATGATTTCAAGCTTCTTCTTGTAGGTAACCTTGCTGTCCTCGGTGAGCTTTTCGTGGAGCTCTATGAGGAGGTGGTACATTCCAACGAGAAACGCACCGCTTCCAGCCGCGGGGTCAACGACCCTGACCTCGTTGAGGGCCCTCTCAAGGGTCTCTATTTCATTCCAGGAGAGGCTCTTTGGATCCCAATTATAGGGTGGGGTGAACACGAAACTCCTGAGGAGGCCTTTATCGAGCTTGGTGTTCCTTTCGAGGTATTCATAGACCGCCATCCTGCACATGAAATCCACTTCGCTCCTCGGAGTGTAGAATATTCCAGATGCCCGCCTCTCCTCCTCGCTTTCAATTTGTTCCTCTTCGGCTATGAGCGACTCGTAAATCTTGCCAAGCATGGCCGGGTCAACGGCAACCTCAACCTCGTAGGGGGTCTCCTCCGTGACGGTGAAGTTGTAGACCTCAAAGAAGCCCATCACAATCTCCGTAATGAGTTTGTTGTCTATCTCCGTGATAACCTCGTCGAGGTTTACGCCTGCGATTTCAACTGGGCTGAAGAGTCCGCCGTTGAAGTAGGGGACACCGTAGAGAAAGACATCCCTGACGATGGGGGAAGGCACTTTGTTGATGTCCTCGATGTCCTTACGACTGTAGCCCCTTCTTGGACGGTTCATCGCGTAGAGGAAGAGAACCCTAAGGTAATCCCCATAAAAGTTACCGCCGTATTCCTCGTACTGGTCGTGGAGCCACTTGACGAAGTTCCGGAGGTCAACCTCATCCTGGAGTTCCTTCCTGAGGGTACTGAGGTCAACTATCCAGCCCTTCTTCTGGAGGAAGTAGACGAACATCAGCCTGTTGAAGAACGTGTGGGCGAAGGTTTTGGAGGCCCTCTCAACGAATATTTCTTCCCTCTTGGCTTTTGGTATTTCTATCGATTCACCGGTGAGGAGGTAGTCATCGGGGCAGAGGGCTCTTAGCTCTGAACCATATCTCGTTTTAATCCAGTTTTTAAGGTCGTAGTAGCTCCTCTTGTACTCCCTGAAGAACTCCTCGGCCAATGGTTTAACGAGCATGTAATTGTTCAGTGCATCCCTGATTAAGCTGGCGGAAAGCGTATCGTGCTTTCTGAGCTCCAGGGCAACTTTCGAGATGTTCGTTGCCAGCGTCCTGAACTTCTTCTCCTCGGGGTCGATTACGTAGACGTTGAGCTTTGCGCTCTCAAGCTTTCTCTGGTAGATTGGAATGATGAGCTTCCAGTACTTGTGCTTCTTGCTCTTTGGGTTCTCTATCACATCCAGAATGATGATGAAGTTTGCGAACGAGATATCCGAGGAATATGAGGTAAAGTTCAGCAGGTTTTTCACGAGCTTTTGGCGGTATTTAAGAGTGTCCTTCCATGTTTCAGCGTAGATGACGTAGAAATTTAAGCCCCTAGAGCGTGCCACAGAGATTACCTTTAACTCTCCAGTGTTCTCATCAACGAAGTCATCGAGGTATTCCCTCTCAACTTCTTCATCCTCACTCTCAAAACCCCAGTGCTCAAAAATCTCCCTGAACACATCCATGGCACTGTTAGTCCGGATCTCGGGTTCAAGGCCCCCGAGAAGGGACTCCACGACTCTAGCTTCAGCAACAACATCATTACCTTCGGTCATCGCCATGACAATCACCATCGAGTCTAACTATCCCCTATTGTTTTTAAAGGTTAACTCAATACGGGAACTTTTTTTGACTACAACGCAATAAACACTATACCAACCAGTGTATGCTCAAAAAATCTTAACAAACCCTGAGCCCCTAAAACGCGAACTCCTCCACACTGAACTCCTCGATCACCCTCTCGAAGTCGTTCTCCGGGGCGTAGGTAAAGCCACAGGAGGAACACTTCAGGACGCCGTTCTCCTCGTGGAGCGGGGAAAAGCAGACCGGACAGCGGTACTCCTCGCGGCTCAGCCTATCGTAAACCTCGTCCTTCATAACGAGCAGGTTCAGCTCGCTCTCCCAGTCCTCGTGGAGCATTCCCCAGTAGGGAGTCTCAATGGGGTAAAAATCCTCAAGAATCAGGGCGTTTATGCCTATCCCCCTCACTCCAGGCGGGAGCTTCCCGGCAGGCTCTATGCTCACCACGTACTGGTCGTAGAACTCTATGTGCTCCGCCCTAACCGTCAGTCCCCGCGAGAGCCTTGAGCGGAGGGGAATGAGCTGTAGGAAAAGGCTTTCCCTTTCAACGTCCCAGCTCGCGCTTACCGAAACGCTCCCCTTCGTGAAGAACTGGGTTATGAAACGCTCATCGCGCTCTTCACCAGCAAAGTGAAAGCCCAGCTTTCCCATCGCCCTCCCGAGGAAGTTGGGTCTTGGGAGCCTTCCATAGTTTATCATGTACTCGCCAATCCACCCCGCGAGGGGCATGGAATAGCCGATGAAAGCCTGCCGCTGGACGCGGAGGTAGGCCACACTGGGGAGCAATTTGAACCCGGGGCTCATTCCCATCAAAGAAAGAGGGGCGTAATGATATATATGATTAACGGTAAAGCTAGGAGCCAAAGAACTCGTCGAGGCTGATGCCCTTCTTGGGCTTTTTCATCTTTGACTTCTCCTTCCTGACGGCCTTTTCCAGACCCTCGGAGGGTTTTGTTTTCTTATCGGCTTTTTTGGACTTCTTTTCAGTTTTCGTCCCGGCCTTTGACTTTTCGGCCTTTTTCTTGAGCTTCCCGTTGGCCTTCAGCTCGTCGAGGTAGCCGTTCCGACCGTTGGATTTGCCCGTCCGCTCCTTTATCATCTTCTCGCATACGTCGGCGGAGAATCCCATAAGCGTCCTCTGTCTCTCCGGGAAGACGTTCTCGAAGAGGGACTTTATGTCCTTCTCGGTCAGGCATATCCTCTGCCTCGTGTAGTCGAGCACGTTGTACTTCGTGACGAGCATCTTGGCCGTTGGCAGGTACTTCTCTATGGCGCCCTTGCTGACGGTAAGGACTATCTTACCGCCGCACTTCGGGCATTTGCCGGCCAGCGGCGGTCTGCGGTACTTCGTGTTGCATTTCACACACCTGAACTCCTGACGGGTGAAGCTCCTCAGGTTGCCCCTCAAATCCGGGACGAGGTGGGAGTTGATTATCGTTTCGGCAACGTGGTGCTCGTCCACCGCGCGAATGCGCTCGGCGAGGGCGAGCTGGCGCTCCACCTTCTCCACCATATCGCCGAGCTGTTTGTACAGGCTCATCTTCGGGCCGAGGCCGATGTCGTCCGTATCGTGGGTGAACTTTATGCCCTCGTACATCTCCGGTTTGCCGAGCCTGTCCTCAACGCGCTCGATGAACTTAATCTCCTTCGGAGACTTCATCTCGTAGGTGGCGCTGTAGAATTCAAGGGGATAGTAGCGGACCACGTCCATGTTGTGGACCTCACTGTCCACCTCGCGCGGGTCGAGGCGTGTGGTAACGACGAGCGGAGCGTCCATCTTGCCGCCGCGCTTCTCGGGCAGGTAGTACTTGCTGAAGTTGAGCAGTGCATCGAGGAGGAGCATGACAGCGTCCTCGTCGCCGTCACAGTTGCGCCTTTTAGCTGCATGATAGTACGGGTGAGCGTAGCCAACGAGAACGTCCGAAAAGCCGATTATCCTGCCGATGATTCCGGCCGAGGTGTGTGGGGCTAAACCTATAACGAGGTGCCCGACGAGATCCTCCATCTTCTCGGCGTTGTAGAACCTCGGCAGGCCGTAGAACTTCTCAAGGAGGTCGTCTATGAAGCGAGCCACCTTGAGGAGATATTTCCCTGCCTCGTAGGGCAGTATGACGTCCTGGACTTTAAGCTCGAGTATCTGGTCGTCCCGCTCAAGGGGCTTGCCCTCGAAGTCGTGGGTGTAGCCGAGCTCCCTCAATTTTTCAACGCTCGTTCCAATTTCCCTCGGCTTGAAGTGGGTTATGGGGGCATCGGTGGCGTCGAAGCGAATCGTTCCATCTTTAAAGACGTAGACGTCGTTTTTGGCCCTCAGCAGGCCCTTCTCAAGCGGTTCTGCCATCTTAAAGCCAGAGGTCATACCCTGGACGCCCTTGAGCCTGTCGATGCCGTAGACCTTGACGTTCTCCATCGCGGCGCGGAGAAGCTCGGAGGGCTTTATGGTTCTCCTCGCGTATGGCTTAAGCTCGGTTCCGCACTTCGGACAGCGGAAGTCAAAGTTCTCGGCCTCACCCTGCGAGTAATCAACGTTGCACTTGGCGCAGTGCCAGAGAAGCTCCTTCCGTGTCCCACAGCGCGGGCAGATGTGCTCAGGCCCGGTGTGGCCGCACTCCGGGCACTTGAAGAAGGCTATCTCCACGCTCGTTACCTTTCCTTCCTCGGCGGCCTTCTTTATGTCGCGCGAGCTTCCACCGGCGAGGCCTATGGGGAAGAGAACCTGAACAGGCGGCTTCATCTTCCTCTCCTTGGCCTTCTCCGGCCTGCCCATACGAGCGCCGATCCAGCTGATTCCCCTGTCGCGGAGCTTGATCCCGTTGTTCTCGTTGATGATGTCGATGACCGTGAAGAGGGGCTTGGCCTCGAACTCCCACTCGAGGTTGCCCAGGGGTGTGAGCAGAGCTGCACTCCAGGGGTAGTCTATCACGATGACCTTTTTCCTGTCCTCGGTCCGCTCAAGCCTGTGGGGGAGGCCGAGCAGTTCAAGGTGGCGCTTTATCTTTGGATCGCTGTCGAGGACTACCTTCCTCGCGAACTTGAGCTTTCTGAACTCGTCCCACTCGATTTGGGCACCCACAAGGGCCCTCTGGAGCTCCTCAACCTCCTCCGGCTCCAGCGTGTTCCAGTAGAGGGTGTAGTACGGGTGAAGGGGAACGTCGAGAACCTTTGAGATGTGCACCGCCTCCTCGACGCTCGGCCTCACGCGGAGGGGGTCCTTGAGGAGCTTCTCCAGGAAATCTGGGTCGAGCTCAATGTATTCCGCCGCCTCCTCGATGGCCTCGCGCGGGTTGTCGGAGAAGGGCTTAAGCTCGACCTCGTAGGTCTCCGCTATGGCTTTGACGAACTCCTGAACCCACCATTCCTCGGCGTAGTTGGCAGGCAGGAGCGTCTGGTTGTTCTCGACGAAGTCTCCGAAGTTCACAAGGGCATCGCCAACGTAGAGTATCTCCTCGATTTTGTCCCTGATTCTGAGGGCCGTTTGGTAGTCGTCTACCCTCACCACGCTCCCGTCCCTGAGCTTTACTATCGGTCCCTCGACGGTGGTGGCGGGGGTTACGATGCAGCCCTTTCCGGGCCTCTCCGTCTTCATCTGGGTGCCTATCGCTATGAACTCGTCGAGGATGAGCATCGTCGCTGGGTTCACGCTCCAGGTGGCGAACCCGCTGACGCGGGAGCGACCGTATCTGAGCCTGAACCCGCCGTTGGTTGATGGCTCGGCAAAGAGCGGCCTCCCACCGATTATCTCCTTCGTGTACTTCTTGTTTGGGGCTATGTTGGCCCTAAAGCGCTCGTAGAGCTCGTAGTAGAAGCCCTTCTCAACTTTTTCGGCAACTTCCTCCCTGGCGCCGAAATCCTCAGCCTTGGATTCTCCAGGTTTGGAATCCTCCGCCTTCTTGCCCTTCTCCTTGGCCTCGACGAACTCCTTTATCCAGTCCCAGCCGTCCACACCCATCTTATCTATGTACTTGACGAGCTTCTTCGCCTTCTGGAGAACTCCCTCGGCCAGAACGAGAATAGCTCCACCGCGCAGGTGGTTGGTTTCAACGCCGGGAACGTCACGGTGGGAAACCTCGACTTTATCCGTTTCTTCGCCGGTTATCTCGATGGGAATGTTCCTCATGGCAAGCCTTACCTCGTCGGCCTCAGGGTGGTACTGCAGGCGCGTGACGGCGCGGTGGTAGAGATCTATCTCCTCGACCATTCTCTCTATGTGCTTCTCGCTGGGCTTGAAGCGGTCGAGGCCGAGCTTCTTCCTCACGTAGTCGCCGACGAGAACGCTTAAAGCCTGGGCCGTCCCGCCGGAGCTCCTTATCGGTCCCGCGTAGTAGAGCGCCAAGTACTCGCTGTTGTCCTCCCACTCGTTGCGCTTGATCTTAACGTCTGCTATTCCCTCAAGGGGGGCCGAGACGATGCCCTCGGTGAGAATGGCAAGAGCGGTTCTTACAGCCTGCTCCGCGTATTTCTCCTTGCTTCCCAAATCGCCGAACTTGCCATCGATGATTTCATCTACCACCTTTAACGCGGCCAGCTCCTTACCGTACTCCCTGACTAGCTCTCTTATTCTCTCGGCAACGCCCGGTGGGCCCACAAGGCTTTCCACACGGCCGGCCATGTCCGTGGCCTGGGGCACTTCAACTTCAAGGCTCGGGTCTTTTCCCTGAGCGCGGGCCTTTCTCGCAACCTCGTAGGCCCTGTCAATCTCGCGCTGGAGGGATTCGAAGTAGGCCTTCATTTCAGGTGAGTACAGCTCCTCCCCCATTCAAACCCCCTCGCAGAACTGGTCGAACCTCACGACGGCGCGGAGACGGGCGGTCTCAACGTCTATTATCGGGACCCTCGCAGGGGTCGGCACGATGTTCACCATCTTCTGGAACTCCGTCTGGGCCTGCCAGGTGCCGGTGTTTATCAGGAAGACGCCGTTGTAAATCCTGTACTCCATGACGTGGACGTGGCCGGCCTGGAAGAGGTCGGGAACCGACTCTATGACGAGCGTGTCCTCGGGGTCAGGCGCTATGGGAACCTTCTCCCCGAAGGTCGGCGCGAGATGGCGGAGCTTCAGCAGGTCAAGCATCGCCTCCGCAGGCCTGTGGTGGCTCCTGTTCGGGAGAGCGGTGACGACGTCTTCTATGCCCCTACCGTGAGCTATGAGGAAGTCCCTGCCGTGGAGCCTTATCACGGCGGGGTTGCTTATTATGACCGCGTTCTTTAGCCTCTTCAGTGGACGGGCGTATTCGTCGTAGAAGCCCGGCTGAGGCAGGGCCGTTCTAGCGGCATCGTGGTTGCCAGGGCCGATGAAGGTGGTTATGTGATCCGGAACGTTGCGGAGAAGGTTCGTTAGGGCCTCATACTGGTCAAAGATATCGGGAATCGCCAGCTCGTTGTACTGGCCGGGATAGATGCCTATCCCATCAACCACGTCGCCGGCGATTATCATGTACTTTATCCTACTGACCAGCTCCTCTTCCTTCCTGTTGTTCACCTCACCGTTGAGCCACTCGAGGAACCTTTCAAAGGCCTTCTCGCAGAACTTGTTAGAGCCAACGTGGATATCGCTCAAGAGGATCGCGTAAACCTTCTCCTCCAACGGGGGCTTCTCACGCTTGAACTTGGGGACGTCTGGGAGGAATATCTTGTCAGCGAAGAAGAGACCCCTTCTGGAATAGCGGCCACGGAAGGCAACGACAGAGTCGGGCATTATCTGGAAGAACTTCCTGCTCTCCTCGTTGTTGCGGTTTATGAAGACCTTGATTATCCCCGTGTTGTCCTCGACCTCGAACATGAAGCCCTTGGCCGTTTCCTTCTTGCTGTTGATGAGGCCTATTATGGTTACCTCCTCATCGCCGCCCACGTAGCTCAGCTTGCCGATGTCTATGACACTTCCGAGCTCTGGGTTCTCGCGGAGGATCCGGCGCATCTTCCTCAGCCGACTCTTAAAGTAGTCAGCATACACCTTGACTATTATCTCCCCTTCCTTGCTCGCGGCGCTCTTCACCTTGGGGACCTCGAACTTCACGTCCTTGACGTCGAAGACCAGCTCCCAGTCGTCAGGGATCTCCCTAGCCCGGTAAACGAACCCCTCCCTCGGGGTTATCACAACGTCGCGGTAAACCGAGTAGCTCTTTTCTTCCTCCAGCACCTCATCTCCAACGTAGGCTATTGGAACCCCGTAGTCACCGTAAACGATCTTCGGCTTGACCCCATTGCCGTTCTCATAATACTCCTCACTGTCCCCGTAGCCGCTCCCGTTGGCATACTCATTTTCAGCAACAAGGGGGCCTTGGGAGCTATTCTCCAAAGGATTATCCTCTAGGAGGACGTCAGATTCGGTGGAACTGTTTTCAGTCCGGACATCTTCCACTGGAAGCACCTCTCCAGAAACCTCGGCCACACCCTCACCGGATTCATCACTGGAGGTCTCGCTGACCGAAGTTCCAGTGGAAATAGAACTCTCCCCCCCGAAGAAGTGGGATTTTTCTTGCTCCAATTGTGAAAAGGAAGGTGTTTTGGAGAGGATTTCTTCGGCATTTCCAGTGGAAATCAACGTGCCTGACCTATCGGCCGAATCTTCCCCGACGTCACTGATCTCTGACAACGAAGCACTATCCCCGGCCGAATCCACAGAATGGGATTGTTCTTCCCGATATTCAACCACACCACCAGAATCCTCCAAGATTCCCTCACCAGTTTCGGCGGACGGCTGCGGCTCGGAGGGAGAGGGAACTTCCAATGGAACGCCCCCTTTCATCTCGAGGAACTCCCTTGCGATGGAGGAGTCTATTACAAAGGTTCCCCTAGCCTTGGCAAACTTTATCAGCTCGGCGAGCGTGAAGTCCCTCTTATAGCCGTCGGCGAGAAGATAGTAGGCGGAAGGAGTTATTAGATAGCGGTTTGTCATTAAGTCCTCTATCAGGCCCATCAGAGCAGCCTCCTCTGGCGGGACATGCTAATCGTGAGCAGGGTCTGGAGCTGCGGGTCGTGGCGGTATATGTTCTTCACCTTATAAGGTGTTACGTTGAGCCGTATCTCTTTCGTCCTGCCGTAGCGGCCCTTACTGACGACCTTGGCGTTGATGATGCCAAGCATGTCGAGCTCGTTTATCAGATCGCTGACGCGCCTCTGGGTGAGGGGCTCGAGGTCTATGTGGTCGCAGAGGGACATGTAAACCGAGTAAACGTCGCCGGTGTTGGCAGGCAACTCGCCGTTCTCGTCGAGGAGAACGATGGCGTAGAGGAGAACCTTCGAGTGGAGGGGAAGGGTTTTTATGACCTCCTCCATCGTGTCCTGCTCTATCTTCTCCTGGGCCTTCCAGACGTGCCTCTCCGTTACTTTACTAGCCCCCTCGCGCTCCGCTATCTCACCCGCAACGCGGAGCAGGTCAAGGGCCCTTCTCGCATCACCATGCTCGCGAGCGGCCAGGGCGGCACAGAGGGGAACGACACCGTCGTCGAGAACGCCCTCGTTGAAGGCATCTTTGGCACGCTGGAGGAGAATATCCCTGAGCTGGTTGGCGTCGTAAGGCGGAAAGACAACCTCCTCCTCACTCAGGCTCGAGAGAACACGTGCGTCGAGATACTCCTTGAACTTTAGGTCGTTGGAGATGCCGATTATGCTAACCTTGGCCCTGGACAGCTCGGTATTTATCCTCGTGAGGGAGTAGAGTATGTCGTCGCCGCTCTTCTTGATGAGCTTGTCAATCTCGTCCAGGACTATTATGACGAAGCGCTCACGCGCATCTATAACCTCCTTCAGTCTCGCGTAAACCTCGTCTGTCGGCCAGCCGACGAGAGGAACCTCCACACCACTCTCGTCTTTGAAATAGTTCACGATGTTGGCCAGAACGCGGTACTGGGTATCCACTATCTCGCAGTTTATGTAGATGACATCGACGGGAATCCGATACTTGTCGGATATCTTTTTCAGCTCCTCTGTGACGAACTTTATGGTGACGGTCTTACCCGTTCCAGTCTTCCCGTACACGAAAACGTTTGAAGGCGTCTCACCGCGCAGGACGGGAACTAGAATGTGAGCCAGCTCCTCTATCTGCTCGCGCCTGTGGGGAAGCTCCTTGGGAGTGTAGCTATGCCTGAGCACTTCCTTGTTCTTGAATATCTTCTTGGCGTGGAGATACTTCTCGAAGATCGAATCGAGGTAGTTGTCGTCCATGAGCACCACCCATTCCACCGGAAATCCAGGGCGACCCCAGATTATAGCGCAAATTAAGCAGGACATTATCGCCAGATGAACATTTTTAAGCGCTAATTCTGGATATTTGTCAAGATACCATGTTCCAAATTGAACGCTATACACTGCCTCCAAAGGAAGCACTGGATGCAGAGGAAAGCATAGATACTCGGAGTCGGGGGTTTATATGCGTTGTTGAACAGGGGAATGTAAAAAGCCAACCAGAAAATAGAAGAGATGGCCAGAGAAAAGAGGGCCAGATCAACCATCTTCCCCGGCAGGCTCTTCTTCCACAGCTTCAAGAACGGCGTCGAGAAGTTCCTTGGCGTCCTTCTCCGCAAGCCCGACCTTGATGGTGAGGAACTCCATGAGCTGCTCGTAGGTGTAGCCCTTCTGAATCCTCTCAAGGAGCATGACGACGATGCGGTCGAATATCCTCTCAACGAACTCCTCCTCGAGTCCGAGGGCGGAAACTCCCGAGAGAAGGCCAATCGCCAGGGCAGTCAGGGCGTCGTTGAATTCCTCCTTGCCAAGGGTCTTCTTGTCGAGGTCAACACGGATGTTAACAACGTCGTTGGGCCTCCCAAGGCTGAACTTCATCATGTATATCCTATCGTTCAGCTCAAGGAGGGTGTGGTAAACGTAGAGCCTGTCCTCATCGCCCAGGCCGTAGGTTTCAAGGCTCGTGGGGATCACAAGGTGAACAAACTCGTCGGAGAACATGACCACGAGGGTGAAAGGCATCTTGGGATGCTCGGCAACGTACACGGACTCTCCAACCGCCTTGACCTCCCAGGGGAGATCAACTATGTCGGCGGCATCTTCTCTGCCCGTCCTGAGCCACTCAAGAACCTGCGTTTCAATATCAGTCACACAAATCACCTCAAGGTTCTAAATGAGAAAGAGTTTATAAACATGCCGGTAGTAAGAGATTCTAATCCCGGACTACAAGATTCTAAAAACGTATACATTGATACCGATACATCGACTAGAAGAGTGAAAAGAAAACCGAAGTAAATCAGAAGTACCCAACGTCTTCCCCCTGCCCATCAATTTCTTTCTTGGCCGCGAACACCTCGTTGAGCAGGTTTTTTGCGTCCTCAACGCTCATACCGACCTTGACGGTCAGGAACCTCATAAGTTCGTCCCTGCTGGCGCCGCGCTCAACCCTCTCAAGAACCATTCCAACGATGCGGTCAAAGATTTCTCTTTCGAAGGCCTCTTCCAGCCCCATGGCTGATACCGCGGACATAAGGCCTATTAGCAAAGCCGTGAGCGCATCGTTGAACTCGTCCTTGCCAAGAGTCTTCTTGTCAAGATCCACGCGAAGATAGACGTCATCGTCCATTCCTGAGAGAGTGAACTTCATCAGATTCACCTGGTCGTTGAGACGAAGGAGGGTATGATACACCCTCAACTTCTCGTTGTTGGACATGGAGAATGTCTCGAGACCCATAGGCACTAGTAGGTGGACAAAGCCCTCTGAGAACACCACAAGGAGAGAGAACGGCATTCTCGGGTGTTCGGCCAGATAAGTCCCAGGTTGAACTTCCCTGACGGACCAGGGGAGATCCACTATGTCCTGGGCAGTGTCGTCACCCTCCCGAAGCCACTCAAGAACCTGAACCTCGATGTCGTCCATGGAAACCACCGAAGAATACTATGCGATGTAGGTTAATTAACTTTGCACTTGAAACGGCACAGGCAAACCCGAGCCTTCGTTCTCCACAGGAAGCAAAGGGGTTAAGCGCCCATAAATGTACAGCGGAATTTTAGGTTTGTAAATGTTCAGATGAAATCAAACGATCATTTCCACTGAAAGGTGAATGAACTTAAATGAACATTAAAATACGGACATTGGTGGACTGTTTTAGACATTCATGGTAAACAAAAGTGTTTTGCAATTTAGAAAAGTTAAACACTTCAATACCCCCTGGGAGTTTTATTTCCACTGGAGCCAGGTTTTGGCTACTCCCGTAATTTTTTGTCTTTTTGGTGAAACTCTCCCGTTTTCTTTTAAACTTTTGGTATTTATACATTTTCATGAACAATGTTCATAAAATCCCCAAATCTCTGAATAGTAATGAACGAAAGACTACAAAACTCAGAGCTTGTTTTTAAATCTGCTTATTTGATGTTCGAAAGATTGTTTATAAACACTCCTTTCATCTTTCTAGCCGCGAAAATCCGTCCATCTGCAAAACTGAGCTCCAGTGGAAATGAAACTCTGGGGGGTCTTTCAGATGGCCATCGAAAAAGACCTCTGTTTCCACTGGAAAAAACGCTCCATTGATGAACCTTGGGGGGCATTGGTGATAGGTTTTTAAAATCCCCCTCGTAAGGTATAACATGATTCCGGTTCCACTTGTAAGGAAGCTGCTGAAGGTGAAAATCAAGATCGGCCGGAACAGACTCCTCCAGATAGCGATGGCCGTACTCCTGCTGGCCCTGCTTTTCGCCTCCCTGTTCGCCTACTTCGAGGGTTTGGACTTCTACACGGCCTTCTACTGGGCCGTCATCACGATGGCGACGATTGGCTACGGCGACGTGACACCCCAGACCTCCGCGGGCAGGGCCGTGGCAATGGTGGCTGCAGTGGCGGGAATCTCAACTTTCACCGCCCTCGTGTCGATTCTGGCCGAGTACTTCATTTCATCGTCTTTGAGGAGGATGATGGGCATGCACCGCGTTAAGTACTCCGGTCATTACGTTGTTATCGGTCAGGGGAGCAGCGTGCCGAGCTGTGTGAACGAGCTCATCTCTGCCATTTCCAGTGGAGATGCCGAGCCTAAGCCCATAGTGGTGGTGTTCCCCAACGAGGAAGAGCGCAAGGGGATTGAGCTTCCAGAGGAAGTGGAGGTTCTCATAGGGGACCCCACGAATCCGGAGACCCTGGAGAGGGCCCACATCAGGGAGGCTTCCCACGTGATCCTTGCCCTCGAAGACGACTCCAAGTCCGTCTTCTCAACGCTCATGATAAAGCGCATGTCAAAGGCCAGGGTTCTCGTGGAGGCCCTCAAGGCCGAGAGCGTCGAGCTACTGAAGCAGGCCGGGGCGGACAGGGTGATACTGAGCAGGAGCTTCGCCGGAAGGCTTCTCGCGAGCTCGGTGTTTGAGCCCGAGGTAGTGGACGTTATAGATGACCTTACCACTTCTCTCGGCCGTTACGACATCTCGGTGCTTCTCCGGCGGGACCTCTGGGGTTCAACGTACATTGAGGCTCTTCGGAAGCTCCATGAAGAGAATGGCTACTTCTTATTGGGTTACTACACGGACAAGCCTGTTCTTAACCCGCCTCTTGATGAGAGAATCCCTGAGGGGGCCAAGCTGGTAGTCATTAGGCCCGCGGGTGGAGGGGGTGTGAATCCGAAGAAAAGTATATAACCCTTCGAATTTTTACCCCTATGGAAGGTAGCAGTGTTGGGTGATGTTCATGGCGAGGAAGAAGAAGGCCGAAGATGAAATAAAAGAGCTCGAGGAGTTCGAGGAGCTCGAGGTCGTTGAGGAGTCCGCTTCAAGCTCAACCAAGAAAAAGAAGGAGAAGGAAATAAAGACCCTTGAGGACCTGCCGGGCGTTGGGCCGGCCACCGCTGAAAAGCTCCGCGAGGCTGGCTACGACAGCATCGAGGCCATAGCCGTTGCCTCCCCCATGGAGCTCAAGGAGATAGCGGGAATAAGCGAGGGCGCTGCTCTCAAGATAATCCAGGCCGCGAGAGAGGCCGCCAACATAGGAACCTTCATGCGCGCTGACGAGTACATGGAGAAGCGAAAAACCATAGGCAGGATCTCCACTGGAAGCAAGAGCCTCGACAAGCTCCTGGGGGGTGGTATTGAGACCCAGGCCATAACCGAGGTCTTCGGAGAGTTCGGTTCTGGAAAGACCCAGCTGGCCCACACGCTGGCGGTGATGGTTCAGCTTCCGCCCGAGGAGGGCGGTCTTGGCGGCTCGGTGATCTGGATCGATACCGAGAACACCTTCAGGCCCGAGAGAATAAGGCAGATAGCTGAAAACCGCGGCCTCGATCCCGACGAGACCCTCAAGAACATCTACGTGGCTAGAGCCTTCAACAGCAACCACCAGATGCTCCTCGTCGAGAGGGCGGAGGAGATAATCAAGGAGAAGGCCGAGACGGACAGGCCGGTCAAGCTCCTTGTCGTCGATTCCCTGATGGCCCACTTCAGGAGCGAGTACGTCGGCAGGGGAACGCTGGCGGAGAGGCAGCAGAAGCTGGCCAAGCACCTCGCCGACCTGCACAGGATAGCGGACCTCTACGACATAGCCGTCTTCGTTACCAACCAGGTTCAGGCCAAGCCAGATGCCTTCTTCGGCGACCCGACGAGGCCTGTCGGCGGTCACATCTTGGCCCACAGCGCGACGCTGAGAATCTACCTGAGGAAGGGCAAGGCCGGAAAGAGGGTTGCTCGCCTGATAGACAGCCCGCACCTGCCCGAGGGAGAGGCCATATTCCGCATCACCGACAGGGGCGTCGAGGACTGAGTTAGCTTTTTAACCCCTCTTCTTTACCCAACTCCATGCCCAAGGTTGAGGCGATTCAGAATCCTTCCCGAGAGGAGCTTCTCACATTGATCGATTCCGCCCTCTCCAAGGAGGCCGTGCTCACCATATTCGCCCGCTGCAGGGTTCACTACGACGGCCGGGCGAAGAGCGAGCTCGGCTCCGGCGACAGGGTGATACTGGTCAAGCCCGACGGTGCATTTCTCGTTCACCAGAGCAAGAAGCGCGAGCCCGTGAACTGGCAGCCGCCGGGGAGCTTCGTTACAGTGGAGGTGCGGGAAGGGCTAGTTGTTCTCCGCTCGGTGAGGAGGAAGCCGAAGGAGATCCTGGAGGTCGAGCTTGAGGAGGTCTACCTGGCTTCGCTCTTCAACGCGGAGGACTACGAGGAGCTGGCCTTGACCGGGAGCGAGGCCGAGATGGCGGAGATGATATTCAGGAACCCGGAGCTCATTGAGCCCGGCTTCAAGCCGCTCTTTCGTGAGAAACAGATCGGCCATGGAATAGTGGATATCCTCGGGAAGGACGGCAGGGGAAACCTCGTCGTCCTCGAGCTGAAGCGCAGGAAGGCGGATTTGCATGCCGTCAGCCAGCTGAAGCGCTACGTGGAGGCGCTGGAGAGGGAGCATGGAAAAGTTAGGGGGATTCTGGTTGCCCCGTCCCTAACCTCCGGCGCGAAAAAGCTCCTTGAAAAGGAGGGGCTGGAGTTCAGAAAGGTCGAGCCGCCGAAGAAGGAAAAGCTCGGCAGGGGAAGGCAGAAGACCCTGTTTTAGCCTATGTCCATCTCGTGGGGAAACAGCTCCCTGACCCTCGCGAGCATAACCCCCTTTCTCCTCTCGACTTCCACCACACGCCCAAGGCCTACGAGCTTAACCTTTGCCCTGCATATCGTTACCTCCCTCTCGTCGCTCTCCTCCCATGGAATCCTCGTCTCCAGATACTTAGCTTCCATAAGCTCGGCCAGCAGGCCTTCCGTTCCAGTGGAAACGTCCTCGAAGGGGTCGTAGGTCAGGAAGAGCCTCATCGCCTCGCGTAGGGCCGCCTCGACTGCCATCACGTTCCTCGCGCTCCTCAGCTCTATCGTTCGGTAGGGGTTCCTGAGGAGTTCATCGAGAACCCTCCTCGCGATTCCAGCTAAGATCACCGCCTCCATGCTACCACCTCACAGGTAGATGCTCTCGTACTGTTTCATCTCCTTCCTCCTCGCCTGCTCCATCTGCTCGTGCATCTTCCTGAGCTGCTCCTCGATCATCTCGGCCTCCTTGATGAGCGGCTCGGTCGATACCTCTATCGGGGCCAGCTTCTTCAGAACCTCGATGACGTTGGCAGCTGCCCTCGGGTCGGGCCTGTCGCCGAATGTCTCACCGAGCAGAACGTAGGCATCAAGGCCGCCCCTGCTCGCCTCCCAGAGGAGCCTTCCGCTCATGCCCATTATAGAGCCGTACTGGAGTATCTTTGCCCCTGCCCCCTCAAGCTCCCTGTTCAGCTCCGCCCTTGCCCCAACGCCCCAGACCTCCATCTTCTCCTTGAAGAAGCCTATCCCAATTCCGCCGATCGAGAACACCTTCTCGGCTTTCATCTCTTTCAGGTAGTTCACCAGCTCCTTCGCTATCTCGTTCACGAGGGTTGGGGGGACGTAGATGTCCGCAACAGCTACGATGACGTTGTCCTTCCCGTAAAACCTGAGCGGTGGGTTGGGCTTTCCCTCGAGAACTATCGTCATCGGTGGTATGAACGGGCTTTCCACGTAGCCTATCATCTCCATTCCGAGCTCCTTAGCCAGGAAGTTGCCGGCTATGTGGCCGACCAAGCCAATCCCGGGGTAGCCCTCTATGAAGATGGGGTTTTTGACCTCAGGTAAGACGAGCTTGACGGGCCTTCCGTTCTCCATCTCACCACCCCCGAAGTATTTAGTTCCCAAAGGTTATTAAAGTTTTGCCAGTTCCTCGGAAGGGTTTTTGAAATCAGAGCCGATGTTGCCTGCGCGGAAGGCCGTTATGCTCTTTTGATGGAAAAGCCCTAATTGGTGGACAAGCGTTTTGAACTTGTTAGAAGAGCTTTTATCCCAAGAGCGCAAAAACTCTCGTGGTGAAACCATGGAGCGCCCGACCCTTCCCTTCATGCTGTGTGATGTTATTCTTTTGTGCCTCTACTCGGTCTATTCCGGAGGTGGTGAGATATGAGGTACTCTCTCCGCCTTCTACTCTTTTTGAGGCTTTTCCTCAGGGTCTTTGCCTTCGCTTACCCGCTCTTTCTGACGGTTATGTACAACTTCTGGATCTTTGAAAAACTGCCGGCCGTCGCGTGGTGGGGGTACATAGTCCTCATGGCCATTTGGGAAATTACCACCGGCGTTGCCGGCAATCGCCTGCCTCTAAAGCCCCTCCTAACGGCTTACGTGGTCATTGCCCTTTTCCTTGAGTTCCCAAGCGTTCTCCTGGGTGGGGTTTACCTTCACACGGTACTCTTCTTCGCCCCCTGGCTCCTTTTCTGGTATGGGTCACTGCTCCTGTTAAGCCTGCTCTTGATCTCCCGGGGGAGTTGGTAGGGGCTCCATTTCCACTGGAACGGCAACCCTTATATGAGTGGAGCGAGCATTTAACACGGTGATGACCATGCCGAGGATTGGGATAATAGGTGGCTCCGGTGTCTACGGAGTCTTCGAGCCGAGGGAGACGGTCAAGGTCCACACCCCCTACGGCAGGCCTTCGGCTCCAGTGGAAATCGGGGAGATAGGGGGCGTCGAGGTGGCTTTCATACCGCGCCACGGCAAGCACCACGAGTTCCCACCGCACGAGGTTCCCTACCGCGCGAACATCTGGGCCCTTAAGGAGCTCGGCGTCGAGCGCGTTATAGGCGTTACCGCCGTCGGCTCGCTCCGCGAGGAGTACAAGCCCGGAGACATCGTCATAACAGACCAGTTCATAGACTTCACCAAGAAGCGCGACTACACATTCTACAATGGACCGCGCGTCGCCCACGTGAGCATGGCCGACCCATTCTGCCCTGAGATGAGGAGGATTTTCTACGAAACTGCCAAGGAGCTCGGCTTCCCGGTTCACGAGAAGGGTACCTATGTCTGCATCGAGGGGCCGCGCTTTTCAACCCGCGCCGAGAGCTTCATGTTCAGGCAGTACGCCCACATAATAGGAATGACTCTCGTTCCCGAGATAAACCTCGCGCGCGAGCTGGGCATGTGCTACGCCAACATAGCGACCGTCACCGACTACGACGTCTGGGCCGACAAACCTGTTGATGCGCAGGAAGTCCTCCGCGTTATGGCCGAGAACAACTACAAGGTTCAGGAGTTGCTTAAGAAGGCCATCCCGCGCATTCCAGAGGAGAGGAAGTGCGGCTGCGCCGACGTGCTGAAGAGCATGTTTGTTTGAGTGGCATAGAAATGTTATTTTTGTTTTCTGTTTCCTGTGCTTTTGACTTCTTTCAGTAAATTTTAAAAGTCCTACCACCTACCGTCTTCGGTGAGTGCCGTGACCCGAAGGATGCTCTTTGTTCTCGCCATGCTATCTGTCCTCCTGTTGCCCGTTGCCAGCGCCTACGAGTTTCAGGCCTACGGCTACGTCACTGAGGTCGTCGATGGCGACACCGTGTGGTTCCACTCCTACTACGGCTACAAAGCTGGAGAAACCTTCAAGGTCCGCTTCGCCGACATAAATGCGCCCGAGATATACACCGATGAGGGCAAGGAATCGAAGGCAGCTTTGGAGTGGCTCCTCGATACGTACGGCCGCTACGTCTACCTTGACGTCGATGACATCTATGAAACCGACCGCTACGGCCGCGTGGTCGCGGTGGTTTACCTCCCCTTCTGGTACTATGGCTACGCCCTGAACGTCAATGAGTGGCTCGTCGAGAGCGGCTACGCGAGCATCTGGGACCACTACAACGAGTTCGACCCATACTCCTGGAGCCTCTGGGTTCCCATTTGAGGCTTTTCTCTTCTCCGACACCTTTTTAACTTCCACCGGAAACACAACCCTTTAAAATGGGGTGATGCTCATGAGCGTTCTCATCAAGAACGGTCACGTTATCTATGGCGAGAGCTTTGAGGTCGTAAAGGCTGATGTTCTCATCGAGGGAAACAGAATCGTCAAGGTTGCCAAGGAAATAAACGAGCCCGCTGACACGGTCATCGACGCCAAGGGAAAAGTCGTTTCTCCCGGCTTCATAAATCTTCACACACACTCGCCGATGGGCCTCTTCCGCGGCCTGGCTGACGATTTACCCCTCATGGACTGGCTCCAGAACCACATCTGGCCGAGGGAGGCGAAGCTAACTCGCGAGTACACCAAGGCCGGTGCCTATCTGGGTGCGCTTGAGATGATAAAGACCGGCACAACGACGTTTTTGGACATGTACTTCTTCATGGACGCGGTTGCCGAGGTCGTCGCGGAGTCGGGGCTGAGGGGCTACCTTTCCTATGGAATGATAGACCTCGGCGACCCCGAGAAGACCGAGAAGGAAATAAAGGAAGCCCTCCGCACGATGGAGTTCATCGAGAAGCTCAACTCGGAGCGCGTTCACTTCGTCTTTGGCCCCCACGCTCCCTACACCTGCTCGATTGCCCTGCTGAAGGAAGTAAGGAAGCTGGCAAACGAGCACGGAAAACTGATAACGATTCACGTGAGCGAGACGATGGCTGAGATAGGCCAGATAACCGAGCGCTACGGCAAGAGCCCCGTCGTTCTGCTCGATGAGGTTGGCTTCCTTGGAAACGACGTGATAATAGCGCACGGCGTCTGGCTCGACAGCAGGGACATTCAGATTCTCGCGAGGAACGGTGTTACAGTGGCTCACAACCCTGCCAGCAACATGAAGCTCGCGAGCGGGGTCATGCCCCTCCAGAGGCTCCTCAACGCGGGCGTAAACGTCGGCCTCGGTACTGACGGCGCCGCCAGCAACAACAACCTCGACATGCTTGACGAGATGAAGCTGGCGGCTTTGCTCCACAAGGTCCACAACCTCGACCCGACGGTTGCCGATGCAAAGACGGTATTCAGGATGGCAACCCTCAACGGTGCAAAGGCACTACGCCTCAAGGCCGGTGTGATAAAGGAGGGCTACCTGGCTGATATAGTCATTGTGGACTTTAACCGGCCCCACCTGAGGCCTATCAACAATGTAATCAGTCACCTCGTTTACTCTGCCAGTGGCAATGACGTGGAGACGACGATAGTCGACGGAAAGATTCTGATGCTGGACCGTGAAGTTCTCACCCTTGACGAGGAGAAGATACTTGATGAGGCTGAAAAAACGATAGAAAAGCTGGCTTAGCTCAGAGGCTCGCCAGCCAGTCAGGATCGACCCGGACCGGTCTTTCCTTTTCCACCCATACCCTGAGCTTCCGGTACATATCCGCCCCGGCGACACCGGAGATCACGCTTGACAGGCCCGTTATTAATCCGTCGAGCAGACCCGCGAGCAGGGCTCCGGTGATGCCCCCTGCAATGAGAGATGCAATGAAAACAAGCCCCTGTGCTGCTCCCCAGAGGCCAACACTCACCGCTGCCATCAGAGCTCCAAAGACGAAGACCTCTTTGGCGTTGTCCAGCGCGACACCTATAACTCCCAACCCCTCTCCGAAATCCCTGGCCCATACGTACGCAGGAATCATCATGGCGATTACCCCCATAAGGAGGATCGCCGGGGGCAGGCCAAGGAGTCCCACTAGGACGTACCTCGCCGTTCCTGAGAGGATGTAGTACGCCAGTATCGCTGGAAGGAGGAAGAGCCCGCCGACTATGAGGACTACAAGTCCGTAAACAATGCCCACCAGGAGAACCTTTATTCCCCCGGTTATCGATTCCATCACGAGGGCCGACTCCTCGAAGGGTGTCTTCTTTTGGTGGTAGTAGAAGGCCCTGATCGGGTAGTACACCACCGTGAGCTGGAGCAGGAGACCCGGCAGGGCGATGAGAATTGCGATCCAGACGTCCCGGTTGAGAACGTGGCCGGATAGAGCGATAAGTACCCCTGCCGTTCCTGATGCTATGAGCGGATACCTCCACAGCTTTCTGTCTTTTGATATCGCCGTAAGGGTTTCCCCCAGTGCCTCAAAAGCCCTCATTCCACACCATCGTTCATGGGTTTTGCCCATATTCAACTGTTACTGTTTTAAGTTGTACGTCATAAAAAGTTTCCAGAGTAACAACCCGCGCAACCGTTAAAATCTGTCGTGAGTAATCGGTTGGACGGTGATTGTGATGCTGTCCTTCGAGATCGTCCGCGGGGACATCACCCGCTTTCCTGCCGAGGCCATAGTCAACGCCGCCAACAAATACCTTGAGCACGGCGGCGGTGTCGCCTACGCCATAGCGAAGGCCGCCGCTGGAAACGTTGCCGAGTACATCAGGATAAGCAAGGAGGCCATGCGCGAGCAGCTCGGAAAAAGCTCGATTGAGCACGGTGAGGTTGTTGTAACCCCTGCCCTGAGGCTGGAGCGATACGGAATCAGGCACGTCATTCACACGGTCGGGCCATACTGCGGCGGTATCTGGAACGAGGAGAGGAAAGAAAAGCTTAGAAAAGCAATTCTCGGGGCGCTGAAAAAGGCCGACGAGCTCGGTGTCAAAACCATAGCTTTCCCCGCTATAAGCGCCGGCATCTACGGCTGTCCGCTTGAGGAGGTCGTGAGGACGTTCAGGGAGACCGTAGAGGAGTTCTCGAAGGAAGCGAAGAGCGTGGAGAGGGTTTACCTGGTGCTTTATTCTGAAGAGACCTACCGGCGGGCCTTGAAGGCCTAGCGTGAAGTTTTTATCAACTTTCATCAACCCATTCCGGTGATACTCATGCGCATCGAAGATGTCTACATCTGGGATATCAACGCGAAGTGGCTCGGCATAACCCCTTACCAGCTCATGGAGAACGCCGGGGCTGGCGTTGCCAGGACGATCGAGGAGCGCTTTGGAAAAGGCCTCAAGATAGCCGTCTTTTCTGGAACAGGCAACAACGGTGGCGACGGCTTCGTTACCGCGAGACACCTCAGCTTCGAGAACGATGTCACGCTCTTCCTCGTGGGGGATGAGGCGAAGATAAGGAGCGAGGAGGCAAGGCACAACTGGGAGATACTCAAGGGCCTGGACTTCGTGAAAATCCGGGTTCTCAAGGATTCCACCTACATAAGGTCCCTCGACCTCAGCGGTTTTGACGTCATCGTTGATGCCCTCCTTGGAGCCGGCACAAAGGGCGAGCCGCGCGAGCCGATCCGCTCGGCCATCGAGAAGATGAACGAGTACGCCGGAAAGGCCAAGATAGTCAGCGTTGACCTCCCGAGCGGCTATCCTTCACAGGTTCAAGTTAAGGCCGACTTCACGGTGACCTTCCAGTGGGACAAGGAGGAGTACGAGGGCTTCGAGCGCGTTGTGGTTAAGATAGGATATCCGAAGGAGCTCTACCACATCGTCGGGCCCGGTGATGCGAAGTTCGCTTTGAGGAAGAAGGGCGAGCACAAGGGTCAGAACGGCAAACTGCTCATCATAGGTGGCAGCGGGGACTATTACGGCGCTCCTTACCTTGCGGCAAGGGCGGCATCTTATCTCGTGGATCTGGTTTACCTGGCCATGCCCGGGTATCCGGCGAGGCGGGTAACCGACCCCGACCTGATCCTCAGGCCGGTCGAAGGGAAGAACTTCTCGCCGGGGCACGTTGAAGAACTTCTGAGCATAGCCGAAAAGGCCG
Organism: Thermococcus cleftensis; assembly: GCF_000265525.1. NCBI lineage: Archaea > Methanobacteriati > Methanobacteriota > Thermococci > Thermococcales > Thermococcaceae > Thermococcus > Thermococcus cleftensis. Next base: position 1,008,140 of record NC_018015.1, on the reverse strand, counting down.
ACGCCGTCGTCATCGGCCCCGGAATCGGTCTCTCGGAGGAGACGAAGGAGTTCGTGAGGAGGTTCGTTAGGCGCTGCGAAAAGCCGATGGTGATTGATGCGGACGGCCTTAAAGCGATAGCCGGGGACTTGAGCGTTCTTAGAGGTAAAACCTTCGTTCTGACGCCTCACGCCGGTGAGTTCAAGGTTCTCTTTGGGGTGAAGCCCGAAGGTTCCTTCCAGGAAAAGGCGGAGCTCGTGAGGGCAAAGGCAAGGGAAATTGGCGGAGTTATCCTGCTCAAAGGTGCCTACGACGTCATCAGCGATGGAGAGGCATGGAAGTACAACCGGACTGGCAACCGGGGCATGACCACCGGCGGGACCGGGGACGTCTTGGCGGGCCTCGTCGGCGCTCTGCTCGCCCTCGGCAACGCACCATTAAGGGCGGCTTCCGCTGGAGCCTTCATCAACGGCCTCGCCGGGGACATGGTGAAGGAAGGGCTCGGCGAGAACTTCACCGCGCTGGAGGTTGCCAAAAAGGTTCCGCACACGGTCAGGTGGGTGGTGGAGTTCTGAGTTTGGTTTTTCAACGCCTTTGGGTGTTTTGTGTGGATCTCTTTTACTCAACTTGTTTTCGTCAAATTGGATTGTGTTTTGACTGTTAAAATCTTTTTTGCTCTCAGTTCGTGATTTACTATTTGAATGGGGAAAACTTTTAAGGACTTTGATTTTACACCTGTTGAGACTTGGGAAGGTGAAGTGCTTGAAGTAGCGTCTTTTGATAGCAGTCCTGATTGGAGTGGCTGCAGGTGATGAAAAATGGTCTCCGAAAACGCGGTTCGAGTTGCCATTTCGGTTCCGGCCGTTGTCCTTGCAGTCGCTGTCCTCGCGGTCGGGGGATTCTCCCCTGAGACAATGCTCGTTCTGGTCCTTCTCTGGGTTGCGGGTGCCCTCCTCCCCCGCGCCTGGGAGTTCCGGAACGGGAAACTGGAGCTGGCCTTTTTACTCCGGAACGTCCTTCTGTATGCTGCTTTGGTGGTTCTCGTTGGGGCGGAGTACCTGCTCCTTGAAGAGAGCGTCTATGGGGTCTCCAAGGAGGTGGTAATGTTCTTCACGGCCTGGCTTCTCAGCGGGATTTTTGAGTTCCTATGGCCAGGATTCGCGAGAAAGGGAGCCACTCAAGTGTCGCCGTAAACAGGAAGCTGGAAGAATGGAAACGGGTGGAGGAGCTCAGCCCACCCCACAGTAGCTCCAGACCGAGTAGCCGTAGTAGCCGTTGGCCGGGTCATGGGCCGGGGCCTCGAGGTAGACCCAGCCGCTGGAGGAGACGTACTTGTCAACCCAGCCCCCGAGGTTGCCGGTGTACTCGTGTATGCAGGAGCCGGCGAACTTCGGAACGTAGACCCACCTTCCGGCTTTGCTTGAGCCGAGGTTGATGTAGGTTATCAGTCCCGGCTTGTCGCCGTAGCCGTTTCTGACGAAGATCAGCTCGTCGCTGTCGTAGTAGACTATGTCGGTGCTCCCTCCCGCAAGGTGGTCGTGTATCCAGATGAGGTTCTTGAGCCTGTCCTTGTTGAGCCACTCTTCATAATCGCGGTAGAATATGACCGGCTGCCCCTCGTAGGTGAGAATGAACGCGTAGGCCGGGTACTTGTTCCAGATTATGTCAGTGTCGTGGTTGGCGACGAAGGTAACGGCCTTGAACGGGTCGCGGCTCACAACCGTTCCACCGTTCCTGAGGGCATCTACCAGCGCGGGAATGTTCTGATTGTCGAAGGCCTCGTCCATCTTGTAGTAGAGCGGGAAGTCGAAGACCTTGGCACCGCTGTCGTAGGCCCAGCTCAGGAGGGCGTCGACGTTGGTGTCCCAGTACTCTCCTACCGCCCAGCCGCCCCACCAGCTGAGCCAGTCCTTGACGACCCAGGGGGCGTAGCCCTTGACGTAGTCGAAGCGCCAGGCATCAACGCCGATGCTCCTGAGGTAGGCCGCGTAGCTCTCCTGGCTGGCCCAGAGCCAGTACTGGTCCCAGCTCTTGTCGTGGCATATGTCCGGATAGCCGCCAAAGGTTCCGGAATCGCCCGCGTGAAGCTCGTTCGGGTGGAAGTCGAGGTAGTTGGCGGTGTACTTGCCGGAGGCAACCTTGGAGAAGTCGGTCCAGGTGTAGTCGTTCACGAAGGGATTCCACTCGAGGTCTCCGCCGGCGCGGTGGTTGATGACTATGTCGGCTATGACCTTCATGTTGTAGGCGTGGGCGGTGTTTATCATGTTCACCAGCTCGGCCTTTGATCCGAAGCGGGTCTCAACGGTTCCCTTCTGGTAGTACTCGCCGAGGTCGAAGTAGTCGTAGGGGTCGTAGCCCATGGAGTAGCCGCCGCTCATGCCCTTGCTCGCGGGGGGAATCCATATTGCCGAAATCCCGGCACTCGCCCAGTCGGGTATCTTCTGGGCTATGGTGTCCCACCAGATTCCTCCACCTGGGACGTCCCAGTAGAAGGCCTGCATTATGACGCCGCCGTTTTCAAGGGTCTCGGCCTTTGCAGGGACAGCAGAGACGCTTAAGACAACCAGGGCTATCACCAGTGCCGCCAATATACCCCTGTTCATGGCAATCCCCCACGTATCTATTTGGGCACGTGCCCATATTATATCACTCGCGGTGAAATATTTAAGTTTTATCATTAATGTTCATTAAAGGACGTAAAAGAACATGGGATTAAGTGTTGAAAATGGAACGTCGTGTTTCAATAGTGGGAAAAAGTTAGAGTTCGATGAGATTCTTGACGCGCTTTGCCTTCTCGCACAGCTCGCAGCTCTGGAGGAAGACCAGCATGTTGAGGAGGTGGAAGAGTTCTATCTCGGTCAGCTCTATCTCAGCCTGGGATATTCTCTTGAGAATCGGCTGGGAGTTCACCTCTATCTCATTGAGGACATCCTTCGCGAGCCTCACTAGCTCATCACGGTTCTTTACCCTGAAGCCTGTCTTCTCGAGCAGTCTGACGAGCTTCTCGACCTCCACCTGGAGGTATGCCTGCCTGAACTGCTCCACGCTCTCGTCAGGGTCTGCCTTTATGAGGAACAGTCTGGCGGTTCTTGAGTAGACCCTCTCGTTCCCGTGGGCCTCCAGCTCCTCCACCACTCCGGCCTTTTCAAGGGCCTTGACGTGCCTGTAAACCGTTGTCCTGTCCTTGTTGAGAGCTTCACTGAGTTCGTTTATTGTCATCGGCCTCTGCCTGAGGAGCTGGAGTATCCTGAAGCGCGTCTCCTCGGAGAGGATCTTCACCTTCTCGGGCTCGGTGATTATGAGGACTTCCCTCACTCAGTACTCCTCCAGCTTGTCCTGGGGGGTTTCGCCCTCCTCCACTATCTTCTTGCCCGCCGCGACCATGTCTATGCTGTGGACCACTCCCCCAAACTCCTCGATGGTTCTGACTATCTCGTCGTAGTCGAGGTTGTCGCCGACCATCGTTATCTTGACGTTTTCTGTTTCCTTGTCTATCTCCACGAGGGTTATGTTGACGCCGTCGACTCCCTCGAGCTCGCTGAGTCCGAGCGCCAGCTCTGTCACCATCGGCTGGTGCGGCTTGAGCACGTCAAGGACCAGCAACCTTATTCCCTTCGCCATATCTCATCGCTTCCCTTTGGGCTTTATTTTTTAAGAATTTTCCCGAGCTTTCTGAGTAGCTCTATCGCCTCTTCATCACGGCCCATTCTGGCCATCGCGAGCCACTCTATCGCGTGGATTATATCCTCGTTGGAGAAGTCCTTGAGGGCCTCTTCGTTCCCCTCTATCTCCTTCGATATCTCGGTCTTGAACTCGTGCTCCTTCTTGAGAAGCTCGTCCATGGTGTTGAGCAGTTCATCGTCGTTGAACTCATAGCCAAGGGCCTTGAAGACCTCGAGCTTGGTCTTGAGCCTCGAGCGCGCGAAGTAGCGAAGCTCCTCGTCGCCGAGGTAGAGGTTTATGTAGAAGGCGTCGGCGGTTCTTCCGTAGTACTTCTCCACGAGGTTGCCCTTCATCTCCGTCCTCTTGACTTCGACCAAGCCCGCTTCCTTGAGCTTCTCGATGTGGTGGTATATCGTCTGGGGCGTCTTCCCGAGTATCTCGCTCAGCTGGGAAATCGTCATCTCCCTGTTGCGGAGCAGGCTCAGTATCTTCCTCCTCGTGTCCTCGAGCATCAGTTTTATGACCTCTGGGTCGGTTATGACCTTGACCTTTGCCATCTGGATCACCCAATTTTAACGTTCTTACGGTTTTTTGAACGTTCCAGAATTTAACTCTTTTGCCTCTCCCGAAGGCGAAACCACTCCTGCGGTAGCTTTATATATGTAAACTCCCTCTCCCCGTTGTATCCCCAATGGATAAAATATCCACTTCCTCCATGTACCCATCTGGGGAGGAAGGCTTAAATACGGACTCCCGAAAAACCTTCGGAGGTGGAAGTGATGGAGGCGCCAAAGCTCGATTTCCTGTTTTACCCGAGAAGCGTCGCTGTCATCGGGGCATCGAACGTCCCCGGAAAGGTTGGAAACGCCATAATGCGCTCAATAACGCTCCGCTACGACGGAAAGGTCTACGCCGTGAACGTCAAGGGCGGCGAGATAGAGGTCAACGGAAGGAAGTTCCCGGTTTACAGGAGCATCAAGGACGTTCCGGACGAGGTCGATGTTGCGGTAATAGCTGTCCCTGCCAAGTTTGTCCCCGACGTCATCGACGAGTGCGGCGAGAAGGGCGTTAAGGGTGCCGTCGTCATCTCCGCCGGCTTTAAGGAGGCCGGAAGGGCCGAGCTCGAGGAGGAGCTCGTCAGGCGTGCGAGGAAGTGGGGTATAAGGGTCGTCGGACCGAACTGTCTCGGCGTTACGAACCTTGAGAACGGCTTTGACTGCAACTTCAACCCGCCGGAGAGACAGGCCAGGCCGCCCTTTGGAAAGGTTGCCTTCATGAGCCAGAGCGGTGCCTTCGGTGCGGCAATCCTTGACTGGGCGGCCAGCCACAAGATAGGAATGAGCAAGTTCATCAGCCTCGGCAACATGGCCGACCTCGACGAGAGCGACTTCATAGCGTACCTCGGCGAGGACGAGAAGACCGGGGTCATCACCGGCTACATCGAGGGCGTCAAGGACGGGAGGAAGTTCTTCAACGTTGCTAAGGAGGTCACGCTCAAGAAGCCCATCATAATCCTCAAGGCTGGAAGGACTGAGGCAGGTGCCAAGGCGGCCGCTTCCCACACTGGTTCCCTCGCGGGGTCCTACAAGATATACGAGGCCGCCTTCGAGCAGACCGGTGTTCTCAGCGCCAAGAGCATGCGCCAGCTCTTCAACTACGCCAAAGCCCTGGCGATGCAGAAGCCGGCCAAAGGGAACCGCGTGGCGATAGTCACCAACGGCGGTGGAGCGGGAGTCATGATGAGTGACGGTCTGCTTGAGAGGGGAATGAAGCTCGCCGAGCTGAGCGAAGAGACCAACGAACGCTTTAGGAAAGACATCGAGGAAGGCAAGCTCCCGCACCACATGAGCTACAGAAACCCGATAGACGTCATAGGCGACGCCCCGTCGAGCAGGTACGAGATAGCAATGCGCTATGCCCTTGAAGACCCGAACGTCGACGTCCTCGTGGTCATAGCTCTCTTCCAGAGCCCCGCTTTGGACGAGGGAATCGTCGAGGCCATGGAGAGAATGCAAGCTTACGGCAAGCCGATAGTCTTCGTGGCCCCTGGTGGAGCTTACCCGCACAAGATGGCCAGGAACATCGAGCTCAAGGGCGTCCCCGTCTACGAGACAGTTGAAGACGGCGTCGATGCCGTTTATGCCCTCGTCAAGTACGGCGAGTGGCTGAGGGAGAATGGAAAACTTTAAATCCCCTTCCTTCCTTTCTCTTCCCATGCCTGGTGATTGCTTTTGGCCCTGGTGAAGCCTTCCTCTTCTGCCCCGGCTTAGCCCTGGGTTTCGTTTCCACTGGAAATGGAGGTGTTTTGAATGGACGAGTTTAAGGTCACCCCCTGGGACGTTGAGGGAATGGTGGACTACGCGAAGCTTATAGAGGAGTTCGGAACGAGTCCCATGACGGACGAGTTGCTTGAGAAGACCGCGGAGCTTACGAGGAGCGAGCTGCCGATGTACTTCAGGAGGCGCTTCTTCTTCTCCCACAGGGACTACGACAAGGTTTTGGCAGATTACGAGTCCGGAAAGGGCTTCTTCCTCTACACTGGCAGGGGCCCGAGCGGGCCGATGCACATAGGCCACATCATACCATTCTTCGCGACCAAGTGGCTCCAGGAGAAGTTCGGCGTGAACCTATACATCCAGATAACCGACGACGAGAAGTTCCTCTTCAAGGACAAGCTCACCTTCGAGGACACCAAGAGATGGGCCTACGACAACATACTGGACATCATAGCGGTCGGCTTCGACCCGGATAAGACCTTCATCTTCCAGGACAGCGAGTTCACCAAGATATACGAGATGGCAATCCCGATAGCGAAGAAGATAAACTACTCGATGGCTAAAGCGGTCTTCGGCTTCACAGAGCAGAGCAAGATCGGGATGATTTTTTACCCGGCAATACAGGCCGCTCCGACCTTCTTCGAGAGGAAGCGCTGCCTGATTCCTGCTGCCATAGACCAGGACCCCTACTGGAGGCTGCAGAGGGACTTCGCCGAGAGCCTCGGCTACTACAAGACAGCCGCAATTCACTCCAAGTTCGTTCCGGGATTGATGGGCCTTGAGGGCAAGATGAGCGCCAGCAAGCCCGAAACTGCCGTCTACCTCACCGACGACCCAGAAGAGGCTGGCAAGAAAATATGGAAGTACGCCCTAACCGGCGGGAGGGCGACGGCGAAGGAGCAGCGCGAGAAGGGCGGTCAGCCCGAGAAGTGCGTCGTCTTCAAGTGGTTTGAGATATTCTTCGAGCCGGACGACGAGAAGCTCATGGAGCGCTACCACGCCTGCAAGAGCGGTGAGCTGCTCTGCGGCCAGTGCAAGCGCGAGCTGATTGAGAGGGTTCAGGAGTTCCTGAAGGAGCACCAGAAGAAGCGCAAAGAGGCGGAAAAGAAGGTAGAGAAGTTCAAGTACACCGGTGAGCTGGCAAGGGAGCAGTGGGATAGGGCGATTCCTGAGCCTCTCAGGTGAACCCCCACCCCTCCTCGAACTCCTTTTCTTCCTCGGCTTCTTCCTCCAGCTCAACCCTGAAGGTCCCCTCGGCCTTAACGTCCGGCCTCAGCCGTATGTCCAGAATTCCCCGGATTATGAACTCGCCGTGGCCGAGGACAACAGTTCCCCTCCCGATCTTTCCTGCAAGGAGTCTTGGGCTCAGCGTGTCGTAGGAGCCGACCACCGTGACCTTCTCCTCCGGGAGCATTCTCTCCCTGAACTCGAAGCTCTGCCCTTCTTCGATTATCTTCTCATACTCGAAGCCGCTCGTGCTGAGGGTGACCTTCACGCGCCTCGCCTTGGTCAGGGTGGAATAGACCGTCCCGGCGATGAACTTTCCGTCCCCCCTGAAGTTTACCTGGGCCGAATCGCTCTCCGTGGCAACCGCCACCGTGCCGCTTCCCATGACCTCCCCCTCGTTGGTGAAGAAGAGCAGCAGGATGTTCTTGTATGGCCCGTCGGTTATACGAACCGCTGGAGCCCTGATGAACCCCGTGCCGTCCGGTGAAACGGCCGCCTTGAAACCCGCCCCGGGAAACGAAACCCCTGACGCCCTGTCCCGCCTCTCTGCGATGAACTTTCTCTCCACGTGGTAGTGCCTGTTCCTTCCGCTCCCGACCCAGTGGCCCTTTATCTCGAGCGTTCCGGTCTCGAATTCAAGTTCCTCCGGAAAAGTTATCCACGAATCAGATGCAACGAGCAGGTTGGCAAGGCCTTTGGCGCGCCGGTATTCCCTCCGCCCTCTGAGCAGGCCGTGGGTTAAGGGAACCATCAGCAGAAGGAGTACGGCCAGGAAACCTACCGCCAGAAACTCACCTCCCGGGGCGTTGATGAAAACGTGAAGCAGCGGTACCGTGAATAGCACCAGGAAAACCGCTATGAGAACAAAGACGAGAGTGCTTCCCTTTCCCTCTAGGACTACGAGCCTCACAGCTTTCACCGTTGGGTGTTGGACTGGGGAGTTTATTACCCTTCCCTCGAGCGGTTTATAACCGATGCCCCCAACCGTTGTTGGGTGTTGACGATGGTTCGCCTTCCATTCCGCGACGGGTTTTATGACCTGAGGCCGAGCAAGATAGTGGCTCTGGCAAAGAACTACGCCGAACACGCGAAAGAAATGGAGAGCGACGTTCCAGAAAAGCCGGTCTTCTTCCTCAAGCCGCCGAGTGCGCTGATAGGCCCGGGCAAGCCTATAATTTTACCCAGAATGAGCAAACGGGTTGACCACGAGGTAGAGCTGGCAGTGATAATCGGGAAGCGCGCGAAACGCGTGTCGAGAGAGAAGGCGATGAACTACGTGCTCGGCTACACGATACTCCTCGACATAACCGCCCGCGACCTTCAGGGGGAAGCGAGGGAGAAGGGCCTTCCCTGGAGCCTCGCCAAGGGCTTCGACACCTTCGCCCCGGTCGGCCCGAGAATAGCTGACAGGCGCGAGCTGAAGATAGACGACCTGGAGATAGGCCTCAAGGTGAACGGCCAGCTAAGACAGCTCGGACGGACGAGCGAGATGGTTTTCAAGGTTCCGGAGCTGATAGAGTACATAAGCTCCGTCATGACGCTCGAGCCCGGGGATATAATAGCGACCGGAACTCCAGCAGGGGTAGGCCCGCTCAGTCACGGCGACAGGGTTGAGGCCTGGATTGAGGGAATCGGGAGGGTCGAGTTCGACGTACTGGCAGAGGATTCAATACTCTGCTGAGAAACTTTTTTAAGTTTTTGTTCTCTGACTATTAAAGGTGGTGCTATGAAGCCCGTCCGCTGGCTGGTGGTTCTCCTCTTGGCCCTGGTGGTTTTCAGCGCTGCTTGCCTGGACAACAACTTCGTTTACGCCAGGGGAAAGAGCGTCCCGCCCGGGGAGACCAGGGGGTGGCCCTTCAAAGGCCCGGCGAACCTGACGGTCGAAATAAGCTCCAGTGTCCCCGTCGAGGTGAAGGTTGTCTCCTCCGACGGGACCGTGCTGAGGGACTTCGGAACCGTTAGGGAGGTGAACGATGTGGTTGAGCTCCCCAAGGGGGTATGGAAGGTGGTGATTAGCAATCCGGGCAACGAGACGGCGGTCATTGACGTGAAGCTCAAGACGTGACGTTCACTCTACCACGTAGGTGTGCACCGTCAGCCCGCCGTGGCCGATTAGGCGGTGGTGCCTGATTTCGAAGCCGTTCTCGGCTATAGCTCTCTCTATAGCCCTCTTCTCAGTCGTTATGAAGACGCCGCGCTTTTCCAGAACCTTCGAAAGCTCCGAGAAGAAGTCCATGTAAAGGCCTGGAATCATGCCCTTCCGCCCGATCTTCAGCCCGTAGGGCAGGTTGCTCACCGCGAAGTCCACGCTTTCGACGTATTCGCTCAGCCTGGTGGCATCTCCGAGAACGAAGTCTATACGCTCTGAGACTCCCGCCGCTAAAGCGTTCATCTCCGCCCCGCGCAGGTGCTTGCGGTACTTTTCGAGGCCGATTATCCTTCCATCGTATCCCCTCAGGGCGAGCTCTATTGGAATGGTCCCGCTCCCGCAGAATGGATCGATGAACGAACCCCCGTCTGGTTTTGCCAGCTCAATCAGCGCGTTGGCTATGCTGGCCTTGAGATGAGCGGGGTGGTCGTAAACGCGCCAGGGTCTCTTGTGGAGTGAGCTGTCCCCGGTGGTGTCTATCCCGAGGAAGAAGACGTCCCCGATGAGCTCGGCCCTGAAGATGACCGCCGGGTGGTCGAGGTTGACCCTCGGAGTTCCGAAGCGCGAGAGCCTGTCGAAGACGGCCTTTCCGACGGTTCTGGCGATGTCAACGCTCGTAACGCTGTGCTCCCCCTTCCTGAATGAGCGCACGGCAAAGCTCTCGCTAACCTTGACGAACCTTTCCACTGGAAGCTCTGAGACAAAATCTTCGATCCTCTTGAGGGCTTTTTCAGGGTCGTCATCTCCTATGCCTTCAAAGCGCTCGCTCGCTATTTCCATGATTATGCGGTGGAGGAGCCTGGAGCTCTCGTTCAGATAGGTTGGGACGCTTAACTCGCGCTTCTTCCCCTTCTCGTCGGTGTAGTAAGCCTCGCCGACCTCGGCAAGAACCCGCCCTTCAACGCCGAGAGGCCTCTCTTCCACACGAAACGGAACTCCAAGGCCCGAGAGCAGGTTCTCAACCTCCCCCTTTGCAAGATCCTCGATTCCCTGTGAAGTGGTGAGCAGGAGCCTCATGATAACGAATGTCTAGGTCCCCTCTTTTAAGCTTTGTTTGGTTAATGCCTCCGTGCACTTTCGTATAACTTGGTTATTTGGTGTCAAAATGATTTTATTCCATTGTATGTTACGACATTTTATCTATCGTCAAAAGTTCATTTGTCGAACTGTTAATTTCAACCAACGTAATTCTTATAAGTTTGTGATGTTACAGAACCATACGCGGTGAATGTATATGGGCGGCGATGGATTTGTTAGTTCATTGTATCTTGACAAGGTACTCGATGAGTACATTCTTTTCTCGCCAAAGACGCTTCACCTTATTCGGCTAGATGCTGAGAGCTATGAACTGCTTGATTCCATCAGAAAGCGCGGAGTCGAAGAGGGCGTTAGTGAGTTCTTGAAAAAACACCCTGAAATCAGCCCTCAAGATGTGAACCGGGTGATAGAAGGCCTGAAGGCCTTAAGCGCGGTTCCTCCTTACTTGAGCGTGGACTCTAAATCGTCCGAGGTTGTTCCAACTTCCGTTGCCCTCTACCTGACGAGTGCGTGTAACTTTAAATGCGTGTATTGTTATGAGCAGCAGCACGGGATTCCGCTGTTTATGATACGTGATGAAAATGATGCAGATGGCATAATTGAGTTTTTGCTTTCCAGGGGGTCTTCCAAACTGTCAGTTGGTTTCTTCGGGGGTGAGCCTCTCCTGAACTTCCGCATGCTCAGATACATTGCCGAGACTCTCTCGCGGAGGGCAGCCTCCCGGGGGAAGACCGTTAATTTCAGCATCACCACAAACGGTTACTTGATAACGCCTTCTGTTGTGGATTTCTTCAAAAGATTCCGCTTTAACGTCGTTCTCAGCATGGACGGACCCAGGGAGATACAGAATCATAACAGGCCCACGAAAACTGGGGATCCAACGTTTGACGTTGTAATGAAAAACCTCCGGCTCCTGCTTACCAGTGGTGTTCCTGTGACTGTGAGGGCAACGATACTTCCGGAGCAGATTGACAGGTATTTTGAAATTTTTAGATTTTTTGTGGAAAACGGCGTTAGGAGTGTTCACATTGAGCCCGCATCTATCGGCTCAGATAGTTTCCGCGAGATAGTCTCACCACTGAAGGAACAGCTGAAGCTCATTGCCGAGTACGAACTCGAGCACATCGAGGAGACGGAGATGTTTAGGTACTCCCACTTCAGGAAGTACTTCACGATCCTCGCCTCAAGGCGTGCCCTTGTCTATCCTTGCGGCGCTGGCAGGAAACTTTTTGGTGTATCCTCGGACGGAAAGCTTTACCCATGTCAGAGGTTCGTGGGAATGGACGAGTTCGTCGTGGGGGACGTTAGATCGGGTGTCAATGTTGATTCAGAGGTGATACAAAAGATACTTCGCAATCCCCCGAGGGAACCGTGCAACCACTGCTGGGCCTATCCATTGTGCAGGGGAGGCTGTTACTACATAAACTACATGTATTCGGGGGACATTCACAAACCTGATCCCTATTACTGCGAGTTCATTAGAGAGCTGATACGGCTTTCCATGTGGCTTTACGTCAAGGTTAAGCGAAACTACCCTGTGATTTTCGAGAAGATGTTGAAATCACTTGATTACTACTCACCCCCTCATGGGGTGAGCGAGGCTTCGGCCGATGAGTCAAAAATTAAAAAGGAGGTGGGTGAAGTATGGAGTTCGAGGTCGTGAACCCCGGAGACAAGACCAAGATCTGGATCGGACCCTGCGGAGTTCTTGACCAGGGCGGCTGCCCGTTCCCGGAGGACTGGGAGTGCTGGTGGCCGGAGGACATATGCTACAGGCCTGAGCCAATCTGATGGGCTATTCCTTTAATAATTTTTTTATCTTTGAAGAACTTTTGGCGTAGGAGAGGTAAGCAATGAGACTCCCGATCAGGACCCTCGCCCGGCTGGTGGCGGTTTACCTCGGCGTTCTCCTTGTGATCGTTCTGGTAGCCGGCGCCAGCTCCAACAAGATAGCCTGGGAGTACACCCACGAGGCCGTTCTCCATATCCGCGAATCCAACCCCGCTTTTTACGCCGAGCTTGAGAGGAACGCCACCCGGGAAGGACTGACGGTCGAGCAGTACTACCACCGCATACTCACGAAGGCAAAGGGAGTCCGAACCGACAACCTTCTCCTCATGGGGATAGACCTCCTCAGGAAGAGCTTTGACTACTACCGCGAGAATCCCAAGTACGACTTCGCCCACGTCATAAAGGTGACCCTCGCCGTCATGGGACTGGCCATGCTCCTGACGATTTTCCTGGGTCTGTTCCTGGGTTTTAAGCTGGCAAACGGGAGGTTCCTCGGGACGGTTGAGGGCCTGGCTCGCTTCTTCAACGGCCTGCCCTCCTGGTGGATAGGGGCGGTTCTGATAGCGGTCTTCGCCGTTGAGCTGGGCGTTTTCCCGATAGCGGGTCTGAGGAGCACCCCGCCGAAAGAGGGCTTTGAGGACTTTCTCGACGTTCTCTGGCATCTCGTCCTTCCCGTTACCACGCTGGTCTTCGTCTACGTCTGGGAGTTCGTGGTCACGGTGGCCCACGAGGTGAGGAACGAGCTTGGAAAGCCCTACGTCTTCACCGAGAGGGCCAAGGGCCTTCCCGAGGGGCTGATATACAGGAAGCACGTCCTCAGAAACGTTTCCATCGTCCTGAGTTCTTTCACGATCCAGAAGTTCGTTGAGATGTTCACGGACTACATAGTCATAGACGTCCTCTTCGGCCTCGGCGGCCTTGGAACCCTCCTGAGGGCCAGCTTCGTCAGGACCATAGTCCCGGCCATAGGCGTCGTCGTGCGCTTCGACTACCGCCTCTTCTTCGTCGTAACGCTGTCGATAGCCACCATAACGTTCCTCTTCTCCCTCCTGCTGGAGCTGACAAAAGGACTGCTCGATCCGAGGGTGAGCTGAAATGGGAAGGAAAGCGGGAGTGGCGATACTCGTAATCTTCGCGCTCTTCGTAATCTTCTCGAACGCGGGCGTGAGCGAGGAGGACATTGCCAACTGGGAGAATCTCAACTACTGGAAGGACAACCCGCGAATGGCATATCCCTCGTGGTTCGCCCTATTCGGCGACAGGACCCCCACTGTCTTCCTGGAGCCGTCGCTCGTTGAGGCGAATGGTTCCTCGGTTTACAGATTTTCCTACGAACATACCTACCGCGATAAGCCGAGCGACGTCAGATTCTACGGCCTTCCCTACGGCGAGGAGGTTGAGATAAGCGTTTTAAGGCCGGACGGGATCAGAGTGCCCCTCTATCGGGGCATCGCCACCTCCAGCAATCTCAGCCTCAACACCAACATGCGGGTGGCAGTTGTTTCCTCTCTTTCCGACGTTCTCAATCTCAGCGAAGCTGGATACGTCCTCTTCTCCGCGACCGAGCTTTTGTTCTCCCGCGACGGAAGTATGGCAACCCTCAACGGGGAGTACGTCTTTGAGGTTCGCTTAGCAGGAAACGCGACCCCTTCCGTTGAAATCCTTGGAACCTGCTACGGTCTCCTCGGCACGGACTCCTACGGCAGGGACATGTGGGTGGGCTTCGTCAAGGGAATGAACAACACCCTCTACCTGGCCTTCTTCACCACGGTGCTGATAGTGGTTCTGGGGGTTCTAATAGGTCTCATTTCGGGCTACGTTGGCGGTGCCCTGGGTGAGTTCATAACGTTCCTCCTGGAGGTTCTGGTGGCTTTGCCGATGCTCCCAATCCTCGTCGTCCTCGTCTGGCTCTTCTCCACCCAGGGCTACGGCCAGCAGGTCAGGATAAACCCCGTCCTCTTCATGTTCTTCGTTGCCCTCCTAACCCTCGGGAAGTTCGCCAAGACGGTTAGAATGATAACGATAAAGGAGAAGGTGAACGAGTACGTCAAAGCCGCGGTGAGCATGGGTGCCGGCACGCTCTGGGTCCTGAGGAGGCACATACTCCCGCCGGTCGGGGAGTTCTCCCTCAGGTACTCCACCATACTCCTGGCCAGGATAGTGGCGCTGATTTCAGTGTTCGGATTCTTCGGCCTGATTCCGGGCACCAACTGGGGCTCCTTCATGATAGAGGCCATGAACCAGGGGGCGCTCTACGGGGGCTACTGGTGGTGGATAGTGGCCCCGGGTCTTGCCATGGCCGTTCTAAGCGCCGGTCTGGCCTTTGTCTCCTCCGGCTCCGGTTAGCTACTCCAGTATCGCCACCACACCCTTCCACTTCTTTCCGAAGCACTCGCTCGCCAGGACGTGCTTGCCTGTCAGCCGCTCCAGGAGCTTTGTTCCGCCGTGGCACTTCTTGAAGCCCGTCGCTATTCCCACGGTGAAGCCCTCTATCTCCCTTATTCCTACGCGCTTTGTGCCGTCCAGCTTCCCCCTCAGCTCGTCCCCGTACCTCCAGAGTATCCTCCTCGGGTCCAGGAGGAGGTCCCTTTCAATTTCGTCCAAGACCTCTTTGAAGTCCCGGATAAATTCCTCCTCCCTTCTATCCTCCTTTCCGAAAAGAGTAAAACGGCCCGTCTGCCACTCCCTGAGGAACCATCTTGCCGTCTCCTCCAGATCGACCTCACCGCCGGCCTTTATGAGGCCCCTTCTCTCGCCTATCTTCCTGAGGATCTCCTCCTCGCCCTCAAACTCCTCGATGCCAAACTTCTCGGTTATCGCTTCCCGTCTCGTTTCAAGTATGCGGGAGATGAGCTTTAACGCCGGCTTGACGGGTTCATCTATCTTGTCTGCAGGGAAGCCTCCCTTGATGACCAGCTCGTCGAAGTCGTCTATTGGAACCACTCCTGGGCTGTCCAGGAGCCATATCCTCTTGCTCAGCCGTATCAGCTGCTTCCCCTTTGTGTAACCAGGTATTGGGGCCGTGCCGACCGCCCTCTTGCCCTTCAGGGTGTTTATTATCGTGCTCTTGCCGACGTTGGGGTAACCTATGAGCGCGACCTTCACCCTTTCGCTCTCCTCCAAGAGCGGCTTCGCGAGCCTTTTGATTTCCTTCCTCAGTATTCCGGTTCCCTTCCTCTCCCTGGCGGAGATGAAAACCACGGGTATCTCGCTCTTTCTCTTGTACTCCTCGGCCCATTCTTTTGGAACCAGGTCCGCCTTGTTCATGACTATGAGGAGCGGCTTGCCCTCTTCCTGGACTAGCCTCTCGAGCTTTCTGTTTCTTGTTCCTATCGGGTCCCTTGCGTCCACTACCTCTATGACCATGTCGGCCTCATCTATTACCTCCCTCACCACCCTCCACGCCTTTCTCGCTTTCATCTCTAACCACCGTTATCTCGAAGATTACCGTGCCGCCGTCCGTGTACGGCGGCCCCGGGTCGAGGCACTGAACGTATGCCTTCTCTCCCCTGCCCAGGCCTAGTTCACTCGGCTTAATACCCTTTCGCAGCGCAACTATGTACGGCAGGAGCGATGCGAATGCATGGGTGCATATGGCGTCGGTTTCCTCGAGCTTTACCTTCGGCCCTTCGACCACTATCCTGTCCCCGAGGTGAAAAACAGGGCATTTTCCCCGGATTTCTGCTACGCGAATCTCTAGCCGCTCCATACCCTCACCGAAACCTAAATAAAGATTGACGTTCAAAAAACTATCCGATACAAGAAGTCGGTTATGATAACGATTGATGGTGGTGCTCAACGTGTCCGAGGATATTGAGGCGAAGATTCGCCGTCTGAGGGAGCTGGGTAAAACTAGCGTGGAACCAGAGGTGCCGAAGACTGCCGCCCCTCCCGTCAAAAAGCCCCCCAAAAAGCCCCGCCACGTGGGGAGCATTAGGGAGAGAGAACGGAAAAAGAGGATCTTGACCGGTGCTGCGATAGTTATTATTGTGATCCTTATCATCTCAATGGGTGCTTACGTTTACCTGCAAAACCGTGCGGCTCAGGAGCTTAACGACCTCAGGGAGCAGAAGCTCAGGGAAGTGTACACCTACTTCCGCGGTGACATAGTTAATGAGTCCAAGAACTGTACTCAGCAGCCGATTGAGATAAGGAAGAAGCTCATAGCCAGCATAAACTCCGCCCAGACTGTTGAGGAACTCAACGCGATAGACGTTAAAGCGGCCTACAACCAGGCCGTCAGCGCCTACAACGAGTGCCTTCAGAGAATAGAGCGCCTTAAGTACGAGAAGGTCCTCAACCAGACCAAGGCAGAGAAGATACGTGAAATAGAAACTGAGTTCCAGAGCATACTTGCCATGCCCCTGCCAGATGACCTGAGGGCCAAGGTGATAGATTCAATGAAGAGCCTTGAGGCCCAGGTCATGAACGCTGAAACCGTGGAGCAGGTGGACTCCGTTGATCCTGCCCCGTACCTGCTCCAGCTATGGAGAGATTATTACTACTACAGGATCGACATCATTCCTGGCCAGGAGGTCATTCTTGAGAAGGACTCCACGAAGAGGATAGTGAGCAAGGCCGATGCCAAGGCAATCTTGGGCGGAATATTGGACTACAGGGAGCTGATGCAGTACAACGTTTACAAGGTCGAGTACGTTGACCTTGCCCTCGTCCTTCCAAGGGACAGAATAAACGGTGCCTTCCTTGCTCCAGGGGACAAGATAATGATATTTGCCAAGAACGACACAGGTGCCATCTTCAAGGAGATAGCCAACGAGGGCTACGTCCAGCTCGTGCTCCTTCCAACAGATGCGGGTATAATTTCTGTAAATGAAGCTCAGAGCCAGAGTAGCACGTCAAGCTCCACCTCCAGCACCCAGTACAGTGAGGAGCACTCTACCACCTATACTCCGGGTGACTCGACCCTAACGGACGGCCAAAGCACCAGTGATACCTACACCAACAGCCAGAGTGCCAGCCAGAGCGCCTCCGCCAGTTATAGCTACTCCGTTGATCTCACCGAGATCCTCAAGGCCATCGCCGCGGGCAAGATACAGGCCAGCGATGAGGTCAAGGAGCAGCTCAGGGCCTACGGCTGGGAGATCGTGGATCTCGAGAAGGAGTCCGGAATGCTGGTCCTCGATCCGAACTCTCAGTTCCTTGTCATTATCAGGGTGCCGTCGATCTTCGTGCCGGACATACTCTCCAACCAGCAGTACCTTTACATAGCCAAGAAAGCGACCTGAGGTGGTCATTATGAAGCGCCTCGTGGCTACCCTCTTCATTCTTTTGTTAGCTTCTTCTCTGGTTAGCGGTGAGACCTACGAACTCCCGGGTGTGACTCCTGACCAAAAGCCGTACAACAACATTGGAATTCTTGGGGAGGTTATGATAGACCTTAACGTCACGATCGTGAACACCGCGCCATTCCCCAAGTTCGTTATAGTCAATCCCCGCTACGACTTTCACGTTTTCAGGCTTTCCAACGATGAGTACATGGTCTCCTATCGCGTGGGGGACACTTCCTACCACTACCCCTCCCGCCTCGACAGGACGTCCCTAAACTACTACCTCGGCTTCTGGGTTATGCCATATGAGACCGTTGTCGTGAACTTCAGGATACCCTACAACAATTCCTACCTGCTCCAGACCTCGGACTACCAGTCCATCTGCGGCGACACCAATAAGATAACAAACGTTACCTACTACGTCATCAACGGCAGCCTCGCCCACGGGGGTAAAATAGACGTGTCCGATGATATATCCATGCTCAGCTGCGGGGTCATGTACCCTCAGCTCGTAAACACACCAAAGATAATCTCTCTGAGGAGCATGTTCCCGATGAACGACGGCCACGTAAAGGTACTCAAGTACGAGGGAACCGTCACCTTCCGCCTCACCAACGTGCCGAACCGGGCAGGAATATTCAACACCTTCTTCGCCGCCTCCGTGCCGGTGATCTTTAAGGAGGCCAAGATGTACAACTTCACCCCCAACTACACGATGACCTACAGGGAATACATGGAGGAGTTCGTGTGGAAGTACAAGGGACTTGAACCCCCGAAGAGAACCGAGCCGGAGCAACAGCTCCCCAGCGTGTCTGGTATGTTCCAGCTCTCCAATACCCTCCTGACTGGGGTAACCGTTGGCGCCCCAGTCGTTGAGCCTCCAAAGGAGGCAGGTCTCTATTTCCCCGTGTGGATAATCTTCCTGGGAGGAAGCATGGACATAAAATACCACGTTGAGTGGAGCGCTTAGGGGCGGTGAGAGTCGGTGTTCGACGAGGTGTTCAATGAAAAGAAAAAGAAGAAGGAGAGCCTTTCCTGGATAGATGAAATACTCAACGGGGAAGATGACCTCCTGGAGAGCATGCTGAAGGGGGATAAAACTAAGAAACGCGAGGAGGAGCTTCCCTTCGTCCAGAGCAAGGGAGGAGTAGATCTGGAGGAGATCCTTAGCACTCCCACGACCCCTGAGGAAGCCGCGGAAAGGAGGCCCACAGGGGCGGATATTCTGGAGGAAATACTCGTCAAGGAGGAGCCAGTGGAGAAGCCAAAGCCGGCACCGAAGCCCAAGCCTCCCTCAACTCTGCAGGACATCCTCGGTTCCTCAGTGCGCTCTGAAGAGGCTGCTTATGCAGGCAAGGCTGAGGTTCTCGATGCATACGGCAACGTCCGCATACTGAAGGTCAAGGGTGAGCCGGTGCCGATATACGAGATACGGCTTCCAAAGCTCAGCCGTGACGAGGAGGAGCTGTTCCTTCGCATTAAGGACAGGGCGATAACCGAGCTCCAGATTGACCCTGCCGCGTTCCCAACCCTGGAGGAGCGCAGGCGCGTCTTCATGAACGCCGTCAGGAAGATGATAAAGGAGGAAGCTCCCCACTTTTCCGAGGGAAGGGTTGAGATACTGGCCGAGATGATAGTCCAGCAGATGATAGGCTACGGCAAGCTTGATCCCCTCGTCCGCGACGATAACCTTGAGGAAATCATGGTCATAGGAAACAACCGACCGGTCTACGTCTGGCACAGACGCTTCAACATGTGCAAGACCAACGTGGTGTTTGAGGACGAAAAGGAGATACTGAACATCATAGAGAGAATTGCCAGGGAAGTGGGGAGGAGAATAGACCAGCAGAGCCCGCTCCTCGACGCCCGTCTCCCAGATGGAAGCCGTGTGAACGCCACCATACCTCCAATCAGCCTCGACGGTCCGACGATAACCATTCGTAAGTTCAAGAAGGATCCACTTACAATAATAGACCTCATCAAATACGGGACGATGAACACCGAGATAGCCGCGCTCCTCTGGATATTCGTGGACGGCCTCGGTGTTAAGCCTGCCAACGTCCTCGTTGCTGGTGGAACGGGTTCGGGTAAAACCACCACCCTCAACTCCCTCGGAATGTTCATACCCCCGAGCGAGCGCGTCATCACGATAGAGGACACCGCGGAGCTTCAGCTCCCCGTGGAGCACTGGGTGAGGCTCGAGACGAGACCGCCCAACGTCGAGGGCAAGGGTGAAATCACCATGGACGATCTCGTCAAGAACACCCTCCGTATGAGGCCCGATAGAATCATCGTTGGTGAGGTCCGTGGTCCCGAGGCCAGAACGATGTTCACGGCAATGAACACCGGACACGATGGGTGTATGGGTACGATCCACGCCAACAGCGCCAGGGAGACTATAGTAAGGCTTGAGAGTCCCCCGATGAGCGTTCCGAGGATAATGATTCCGGCCCTGGATATAATCATCATGCAGGTTCGCTTCCACAGCAGGAAGAAGG
Source organism: Thermococcus cleftensis (assembly GCF_000265525.1). Taxonomy (NCBI): domain Archaea; kingdom Methanobacteriati; phylum Methanobacteriota; class Thermococci; order Thermococcales; family Thermococcaceae; genus Thermococcus; species Thermococcus cleftensis. The sequence goes on along the minus strand of NC_018015.1, from coordinate 988,231 downwards.
GAACCATAAGGCGCATAACGGAGATAGCCGAGATATCGGGCATTGAAGCTGAGAGCGTCCAGCTCAACAAGCTCTACAAGTACGATCCGGCCAAGGACGAGCTGGTTCCAACGGGAGTTCCGAGCAGAACCCTTAACAACCTGGCCCACCACACGGGAATGAGCGTTGCCGAGCTGGAGCTGGAGAAGGAGAAGAGGAAGATAATCCTTGAATGGATGGTGGAGCAGGGCATCAGGAGCATTGATCAGGTGGGCTACTACATCAGACAGTTCTACATCGACGAGGAGGGCCTGCTGAAGAAGATAGCTGCAGAGGGCAGTCTCGAGACCAGCAGACAGGTTAAGAACCTAATCTAAGGGTGATAACCGTGAGCATCGTTAGGGCCATCACCGACTTTTTGGAGCGTCTGGGCGGTAAGACAATAGAGGTCGCGGAAAAGCCGGTGAGAAGCATTCCAAAGGGTAAAAGCGTTCAAGAAAGGTTAAGGGCACTTAAGGAGCTTCAGAAGGAGATAGAGGCCGAGAAGTCCGAGGGCGAGAAGGAGAAGGAGATGGAAGAGCTTATCGAGTGGAGGAAAAAGGAGATACAGAGGCCTTTCTCTGACAGACTCGCGGACGCGATGCTGCGCTACTTCAGGGGCCCCATCGAGTCCCTCACCTCCTCTTTCAAGGGTCTTGACCAGGATCTCTACCGTGCCAACATTCTCACCCCTCCGGATAGGTACGTTGCCTTAATGCTTGCCGTTTCGGTGTTCGCGGGGATCTTCGGCTTTCTCTTTGCCTACCTGCTCTACATGCCCGTCGAGACTTCGGCACTCGTAGGTTTCCTAGGCTTCGTGGGCGGTTTCTTTTACATGAGGCACTATCCCAAGATGGTCTGGAAGCGCAGGGTGGCGGAGGTTGAGAGGGCGATGCCCTACGCCCTCAGGCACATGGCATCGCTCCTCAGCGCTGGAGTGGGCATAACCGAGGCGATACTCTCAGTGGCCCGAGCCGACTACGGTGCCATATCAGAGGAGTTCGAGCTCATGCTGAGGGACATGAGGACCGGCTCCTCCTTTGAGGACGCCTTGATGAAATTCGACGAGAAGATGGGATCTGAAAACGTCAGCAGGGTCGTCAAGCAGATACTCAGGGCCGTGAAGTTCGGTGGAAACCTCTCGGAGGTTCTCTACAAGCTGGCCGAGGACTTCGCCTTTGAGTACAGAATGAAGCTCGTGGAGTACGTCCAGAAGGTGAACGGTATAGCCTTCATCTACATGTTCCTCACCATAGTCATGCCCACGATGTTCGTCGTTGGAATCCTGGCCGGTTCGGTCATGGCGAGACAGCTGGTGATGCCGGTTGAGACCTTGGCGGTGATACTGCTCTTTGCCTTCCCAGCTATATCGCTGATAATCATAAACATGATCAAGAAGGGAGAGCCGAGGTGACTTCAATGGCAGGACTCTCATCTGCAATGGTCTCCCTCATAGAGAGGATTGTTCCCTCCAAATGGATGAAGCGCTACGAGCTCTTTATATACTCGGCCAATATAAACTTCCTCGCCGCCGAGTACCTTGTGGTTTCTCTGTTGGCCGGCGTAATAGCCTCTCTCCTGGTATATATGCTCTCAAAGCCCGCCTACTCAGTAGTATCCTTCATTGCGGTCTTTCTCGGCATGGCTTTTGGCTACCCATACTGGAGGATAACTAAGCGCACCGAGGAAATGGAGAAGATGCTCCCCGATGCCTTCTTCTACCTTGCCAGCTCGCTGAGGGCGGGAATATCGTTCTCCGAGGCCCTTGAGGAGCTCACCACGGCGAAGTTCGGTCCCCTCACCGACGAGTTCAAGAAGACCGTGGCCGAGATCAGGAAAGGCCGTCCGACAGTTGAGGCACTCAAGGCCTTTGCCATCAGGAACAAGAGGTCCACCGTGATCTACCGCTCCATGATGATAATCATCGAGGCCCTTGAGAGAGGAGCGCCGATGAGCGATGTTCTCGTTTTCGTTGGAAATGACGTTAGGGAGATACTCCGAATAAAGCAGGAGCGCAAGGCCTCGACCGGAATGCAGGTGATGTTCTTCATAATCACCAGCGGGGTAATAGGGCCGCTGATTTTGGGCGTTGTGGCTCAGATCATGACCGCTATGAACGTCGGTGATATAAACCTTCCAGTGGAGACCATTAGCAATATACTTCTCGGGTTCATAGTTCTTCAAGCTATAGCGTCCGGACTTGGAATAGGGGTAATAAGAGAAGGGAAGTACTCAGCGGGGCTGAAGTACAGCCTCCTGCTGGTGATCATGGGCGTGGTTGTGTACAACGGTGTCTTAGGACTCGGCCTCGCCGGCTGAGCTTTCCTTTGCCTTTTCTATCTCCACTACCTCAACCTCGAAGATGAGGGTCTTCCCGGCAAGTGGGTGGTTGAAGTCGAGGCTCACCTTTTCGTTCTCAACCTTGGCTATCTTCGCTATGCCCGAGTCCGTCATGACGTACATTCCCTCGATCGGCTCCATTCCTATGTTGGTGAACTCGGTTATCGGAACCTCGATTATGAGCTCGGGGTTCGGCATGCCGTAGGCCTTCTCCGGCGGTATGGTGACCGTCTTCTTCTCGCCCACTTCCATTCCGATGAGGGCCTCGTCGAGCCCCTGGATAATCTCACCCACCCCGATGTTCACGCCGAGGGGACCGTACTCCCTCTCCTCGACGTATATGCCGTTCTCCCTGGCGATGTCCTCGTAACTCGTGTCAAAAACTTCACCGTTCTCAAACCTGCCTATGTAGTGGAACACCACAAAATCTCCAGCCTCAACCTTCATTTCCTTCAACTCCAAAACTGTCTTCGCCGTAACTAGGTCCGGTTGCTTATAAACCTTTGGGCATTGCTACACAAGAATGTGAAAAGATGCGTTACTCCTCCGGCAGTATGTAGTAGACGTAGTGCGGCCTGCTTGTTATCTCGTCTATGAAGACCACCGTTCCGGTCTTCGGCGGCTTGAGGTAGTGGACCTCCCCTTTTCTGGTCGTGACGGCGGCGAAGGCGTCTCCCTTCCTCACGCGGTTGCCGACGTTGGCTATTATCGTCTTTGTGTACCCCTCAACGGGGAGTATTAGGAGCTCGTCGTCCTTCTTGAGGTATATCCTTGTCCTTCCGTCGGGAAGAACCAGTATTGCATCGACCAGCATCTTGCCCTCCATTCCGTCCACGTAGAGGTAGAACCTGTCGTAGACCTCCTTCGCCAGGAACTTCGCCCTCTCCACCTCCACGAAGTTGGGAACCTCCTCACCCTTTTCCAGCCAGACCTCGACGCTCCCCTGGATTATCACGCAGTCCCTCGCGACCCTTCCCTCCTGAAGGCACTCCTCTGGAGGGGCCTCAACGTAGAGCCTCGGCATCTTCTCCATGCTACCACCCAGGGTTTACCTCGGGGTAAAAGCTTTTAAACCTGCCCTTCGTACCACTCCTGATAAAAATGTCCATCAGGGTAAAATTCGCGGCACTCTACACCCTGCTGTTTGCACTGATGACCCTCATGATGGGCTACAGCGTTGAAAACTCCGGAATTCAGCGGAGTGAGGCCCCTTCCTTCGGCGTTCTGCTGCTCGCAATCGTTGCCGTCTCCCTGCTGGTCATCTTTCTCGTTCTCCTAAGCTGGAGGGACCTCTCACCAGGCAAGAAAAAGTATCCCGTTAACGTCAGGTCCTACCTTATGGCCTGGGCGTTCGCGATAGCCGGTGCGGCCGGAATACTCTACTACATCGGCCGCTCGAATCCCACTCCCCCCGTGAACTCCACCCTCAACTCGTCCCTTAACAGCACGACGGCCAACGGCAGCGCTATCCCGCCGGCGCCGGTTTACCACAACGACACCGTTTCAGCCGCCCCTCCCTCGGGGGTCCCCTCGAGCTACCTCCTCTACGGTGCGGCGCTTCTGTTCCTCGCGGGCCTGTCCTACTTCGCCGTGATCTATTACCGCGAGGCCCTCAGGAGGAGGAAGCTCAGGGAAATGAGGCTTAAGGCGGAGCTCTTTGACAGGAAGGTGGAGGAACTCGGTCTGGAAATGTTCAGCGACCCAAGGGAGGCGGTTGTTGGGATATACAAGAACGCCGTCCTCTGGCTGGAGATACTCGGCGTTCCATACAAGGAAAGCTGGACCCACTGGGAGCACGCCGAGAGGGTTCAAATTTTCAGAGAGCCCTTCAGGGGCATAACTGAGCTCTTTGAGAAGGCAAAGTACGCCCCTGAGAAGGTTACGTGGGAGGACGCGGAGAGGGCGCTCGAGCTCTACAGGAAGATGAGGGGGGCGGTGAATGAGGTTTCATAGGGCCCTTCTTATCGTTGGCTCCGTTTTGGTGCTGGTCGCCACCCTGGCCGGTTCCTACCTGGTCAGGTGGCTGGCCGTTCTCTTCCTGGGGGCAGTGATGGCGTTCTTTCTGTTCGGTGTTGAGATGAACGTGGCGAGACGGAGGCGGGACCGCGAACAGAGGGTTGAGAGGAAGACGGACGTGGACAGAACCGTTTCCCTCCTCCGGAAGGCCAGAACCGGCAGGGTCGCCCGCTCCCTTGTGGAGGAGAAGATAGTCGAGATCTACGCCACCCTGTCCGACGACTACAATTCCACCTATCACTCACTCATCACGAATCCGAACGAGGCCATAAGGGCCCTCCGCGCGGAGGGCGATTTCCTCGACAACCTGGAGAAGGCGCTTGACATTGTGGAGGCTGATCTGAATGAAGGTGGGAGAGATACACGAGAAGGGTAACGCCGTTCTCTCGGAGGTAAAGAAAGCAATAGTCGGGAAGGACGAGGTGCTGAGGCTTATCCTGACCACGATACTCGCCGACGGCCACGTCCTGCTGGAGGATCTGCCGGGACTGGCCAAGACCCTGATGGCCAAGAGCTTCGCCAAGGCCCTCGGCGTCCAGTTCACCCGCGTCCAGTTCACGCCGGACCTGCTCCCGAGCGACATACTTGGAGTGAGTGTCTTCAACCAGAAGACCCTCGAGTTCGAGTTCAGGAAGGGGCCGGTCTTCACCAACATACTCCTCGCGGACGAGATAAACCGCGCCCCTCCGAAGACACAGTCCGCTCTACTCGAGGCCATGCAGGAGAGGCAGGTTACCGTTGAGGGAAGCACCCACTCGCTTCCCAGGCCCTTCATCGTCATCGCGACCCAGAACCCGATAGAGCAGGAGGGAACCTACCCTCTCCCGGAGGCCCAGCTCGACCGCTTCCTCGTCCGCCTCCGCGTCGGCTACCCCTCGAAGGCGGAGGAGATAGAGATACTCCGCAGGAGAATGGCCAGGAAGAGGGAGGAACCGGACGTCCAGACGGTCCTGAGCGCGGAGGAAGTGGTCGAGATGCAGAGGGCGGTCGAGGAGGTCTACGTCAGCGACGCCATACTTGAGTACATAACCGACATCGTGACGGCCACCAGGGAGGACAGGAGGGAGATAGAGATAGGCGCCTCTCCGAGGGGGAGCCTGGCCCTTCTTAAGCTTTCCAGGGCCTACGCAGCCCTCAACGGAAGGGACTACGTTATTCCCGACGACGTTAAAGCCGTTGCCGTTCCGGCTTTGAGCCACAGGCTTATCCTCAAGCGCGAGCTGTGGTACACCAAGGTGAGCCAGGAGAGCATAATGGAGAAGCTCCTCGAGCGCGTTCCGGTTCCTAAATTCGAGTGAGGTGGAACGGTGCAGCCGGTTCCAAGGACTCCAACACCCGCTGAACTTGGGAAGGGGCCCGCTGAGGACGCCGGGCCAGAGGGGAGAATGGTTCCAACGGAAAAGGCTGAAGAGCTTTTCCTGGCCCTCTGGCTTCTTGTCCTCATCGCCTTCCTCCTGCTCCGCTGGGATCTGGTTTACCTCCTCCTTCCGGCCCTTTGGCTGGTCTTCGTCGCGGTGTTCTTCTTCAAGCCCAAGATGGACGTCAAGCTGGAGAGGGTGATTCCCCACAACCGCTTCCTCGAGGGCACTGAGATTGAGATAGTGCTCAAAATAAGGGCCGGCGAGAGGATTCCAAGCCTCAAGGTGAGGGAGGACCTTCCCGAGGGGCTTGAGTTGATAGACGGGAGAACCGAGTGGGTGCTGTCCCTGAGGAAAGGCGAGCTGAGGGAGCTCCGCTACCGCGTCCGCGTTAAGCGCGGAATCCACGAGTTCAACTGGGTCGAGCTGAGCTACCGCGATCCCTTCGGCTTCTTCCACTTCACGAAGAAGTTCGACCTCTACACCGAGCTCATAGGCGTTCCCATAATAGAGGACGTTCCAACGCCCTACTCCACGAGGGGAACCAAGATAACCGTCGGCTCCCTCCCGAGCCCCAGGGTAGGTGAGGGCGTGGAGTTCCACGCTATCCGGGAGTACCAGCCTGGCGACCCGCTGAAGATAATCAACTGGAAGGCCACCGCCAGAACCGGCAGGATAATGGCCAACGAGTACGAGAGCGAGCGCAAGGTGGACGTGATATTCATCGTCGATGCCTCCTACACCGGGGAGCTGGTCTTCGACAACCTCATTCGAGCCGCCGCCTCGCTCATGCTCAACGCCCTGAACAGTGGAACCAGCTTCGGCCTGCTCCTGGCGGAGGAGGTTCCCCTCTGGGTCCGCCCGGACTACGGCAAGAGGCACTTCTTCAAGTGCATCGACTTCCTCAGCACGGCCAGGCCCGACAGGAACAACATGATAGCCTACCAGGTCGAGCACCTGATACGCTCCCACTTCCCGCCGAGGGCGCAGCTGGTCTACTTCTCCCCCCTCCTCACCGAGGAGAGCAGGGAGGCGCTCAGGATAATGTCCGCCTTCGGCTACAACGTCGTCGTCATAAGCCCGGACCCCTACACCGCCGTTGAGCCAAAGAGCCGCGAGGAGGAGCTGGCCCTCAAGCTGCTCAGCCTCCATAGGAGGGCCGTGCTAAGGAAGATGGCGGGCTATGGGAGGATAATAGACTGGGACGTCAGGAAGCCGCTGAAGGCCGCGATAGCGGAGGTGATCCAGGTATGAGGATAAAAAGAAGGCTCTACTCCCTTGCACCGCTGGTTCCGCTCTTCCTCCTGCTGGCCCTGATCGACCGCCGCACGCTCCTCCTTCTTCCCCTAGCCCTCATGGGCCTTCAGTGGTACTTCATCGGCTCCCTCTTTTTCGTCTCCGTGGGGGCCTTCCTCATCTACACCAGGACCGGCGGTTTCTACGGCCTGGCGGTTATGGCCCTGGCCCTTCTGGCCCTAGAGATGGCCCACCTCGACAGGGAACGGGCGCCGCTGGAGCACTACGCCGTCCTTCTGGCGGCAGTTGGTCTGGCCTTCCCCACATACCTGCTGATGGTTTCCGTCTCGCCCCTCCTGCCGAGGCTCGAGGTCACCGCCTTGGCCGCTTTCCTGCTGGTCGTGCTCTACGTCTTCGTCAGGCTCGCGACTGACTAGATGCTCCAGCTCCCCTTTTTCTTCAGGACCTCCCTCGCCCTCTCCAGTCCGAGTTTTATGCAGGTCTCCAAGGGCTCTCTCCGGACGTAGCCCGCCAGGAAGCCGCCGGCGAAGGCGTCCCCGGCTCCAGTGGGGTCCACGATTTCGTTTTCACCTATGGGGAGCGCCGGAAACTCCCTGAACTTCCCATCGTAGATGAGAACTCCTCTCTCGCCGCGGGTTACGACCACGATTCCCGCGCCCCACTCGTGAAGAACCCTCGCCGCCTCCTCGACACTCTCCGCGCGGGTCATAACGAGGGCCTCCCTTTCATTGGGGAAGATGACCTCGGCGCGCGAGACCACCTTCCTCATGAGGTCCGTTTTCTTCCGGTAGTCGGCCATGTACGTCGGATTAAAGTCCAGGCTCGTCCTCTTCCCCTCGAGCCTCTTCAGGGCCTTCAGTTGCTCCTCCGGCGGAATGGGTGCGATGTGAAATACTTTTGCCTCCATGTACTCCTCTGGGATCTGCGTTTCACCCATATTCCTGGCAACACCCATCTCCACAGGGGCATCGACGCTCCCGTCCTCGTGGTAAATCATGTAGATGTGAATCGTCTTTCCGGGCAGGATTTGAACCCCCCTAACGTCCAGAACGGAGGAGAGCTTTTCGAGCCACTCCCGCGGAAAGTCCTCCCCCACCTTGGTGACCAGCCCGACCTTCGCCCCGGCCAGGGCGGCGGAGGTGGCCACGGCCGCCGCCGCTCCGCCCGGCAGAAGTACCTCCTCCCTTCCGGGGAACCTTATGTGGTCGATCGAGACGTGTCCGAGGACAACCAGGTCAAGTTCCATTCCCATCACCGCCCTCGCTTTTCATGTCACTATGGTTTTCCGCTTAAGCCGTTTCCGGTCTGAGTAATCGAGTTCTACTCCTTCGTTTAGATGCTCATCGAAAAGGTTTAAAAGTTCGGCCCCCCAAACTCCCCCAGGTGGTTGCCATGGAGAGCGTCTTCCAGAACGAAACTATAAAGGAGATTCTGGCCAAGTACAGACGGATATGGGCCATAAACCACGCCCAGAGCGTCCTCGGCTGGGACATGGAGGTCAACATGCCAAAGGAGGGAATCCTCGAGAGGAGCGTTGCCCAGGGCGAGCTTTCTGTTCTGGGCCAGGAGTTCCTCCTCAAGCCGGACTTCGTCGAGCTGGTCGAGAAGGCGAAGGGGCTTGAGCTAAACGAGTACGAGCGCGGTGTCGTTCGCGTCCTCGACCGCTCGATAAGGATAAGCAAAGCCTTCCCGCCCGAGTTCCTCAGGGAGATGAGCGAGGTAACGAGCCAGGCGACCAAGGCATGGGAGGAAGCAAAGAAGAGCGACGACTACTCCAAGTTCGAGCCCTGGCTGGACAGAATCATAGACCTCGCCAAGAGGGCCGCTGAATACCTCGGCTACGAGAACGAGCCCTACGACGCTTTACTCGACCTCTTCGAGGAGGGCCTCACCACCAGGGACGTCGAGAAGATGTTCGACAAGCTGGAGAAGGAGCTCAAGCCGCTCCTTGAGAAGATCATGGAGGAGGGCAAGGTTCCCCAGAGCCACCCGCTCGAGAAGGAGCGCTATGAGCAGGCCCAGATGGAGCGCGTGAACCGCTGGATCCTTGAGAAGTTCGGCTTCCCGCTTGGAGTCCGCTCAAGGCTTGACGTTTCAGCTCACCCCTTCACGACCGAGTTTGGAATAAGGGACGTGAGGATAACCACTCGCTACGAGGGCTACGACTTCAGAATGACCGTCCTCAGCACCGTCCACGAGTTCGGTCATGCACTCTACGAGCTCCAGCAGGACGAGAGGTTCATGTTCACGCCCATAGCGGGTGGAGTCTCCCTTGGAATCCACGAGAGCCAGAGTCGCTTCTGGGAGAACATCATCGGCCGCTCCAGGGAGTTCGCCGGGCTCATCTACCCTACCCTCAGGGAGAACCTGCCCTTCATGGCCAACTACACGCCCGAGGACGTTTACCTGTACTTCAACATGGTCAGGCCCGACTTCATAAGGACCGAGGCTGACGTGGTCACCTACAACTTCCACATTCTGCTCCGCTTCAAGCTAGAGAGAATGATGCTCAACGAGGGCGTCAAGGCGAAGGATCTACCGGAGCTCTGGAACGACGAGATGGAGAACCTCCTCGGCATAAGGCCCAAGACCTACCGCGAGGGCATCCTCCAGGACATTCACTGGGCCCACGGAACGATAGGCTACTTCCCGACCTACAGCATCGGAACCCTCCTCTCTGCTCAGCTCTACTACCACATGAAGCGCGACCTCGACGTCGAGGGGCTCGTGGGTGAGGGCAACTTCGGCCCGATAAAGGAGTGGCTCAGGGAAAGGATACACCGCTGGGGAAGCATCTACCCGCCGAAGGAGCTCCTCAGGAGGGCCATCGGCGAGGAGCTGGACCCGGAGTACTTCATCAGGTGGGTGAGGGAGAGGTACCTCTGACTTTTCTCCCTCTTTGCACCCTTCGTAATGCTTAAATGCGATGCATGCATTCAGTGTATTGGTGGTGTCATGGTAAAGACCATCACTATCTCTGACGACGTTTATGAGGAGCTCCTTCGAATCAAGGGCAAGAAGTCATTCAGCGAGCTGTTCCGCGAGCTTTTGAGGGAAAGGAAGGGGAACGCTGATGCCCTTCGCCACCTCTACGGAATCCTGAGCGAGGAGGAGTATAGGGAGACCAGAAAGAAGCTTGAGGAAATCGAAGGGGAGTTCGAGAGATGGGAGCGGTCCTTGACACGAACGTCATAATCGAGATTGTCCGGGGAAACGGGGAGGTTCTCAACAGGGTAACGTCATTGGACAGCACCTTCTACATAACCTCGATAACCAAGTTTGAAATCCTTCTTGGAATGCCGAGGAAGGACGAGCTGATATGGCTCGAAGCCCTCATAGAGCTACCCTTTGACGGGAAATGTGCCGAGATGGCGGCGTATCTCCACAGGAAACTGGAAGAAAAAGGAACCCCTATGTCCCTCCGCGACCTCTTCATAGCGTCAACTGCGATTGTCAACGGTCTTCCGATAATAACTTTGGACAGCGACTTCGAAGTTTTGAAGGAATTGGGCTTTGAGGTTCACATCATTTAGGCTCCCCAATCCACGCCACAGGCTCGACCTCTATCGCCGCGACGCCGTACTTCTTCTCCTTCTCCTCAGAGTAGAAGCGCCTGTAAACCTTGACGCCCTCCTCGATGCTCCCCACTCCCGGGAGAACGTTCTCAATGCCCTCCTTCTCCAGCATCTCCCTGAAGGAAGAGTAGACCCTCACGTCCTTCACGACGCACACCAGCTTGTTCTCGAAGACTATCTCGTCTCCCGGCCTGATGGCCTGCCTCTTCTCATCGTAGAGCCTGCCCTCGATCCTCTTCCTGCCCTCGGCTATCGCCCTGAGGTACTCCTCCTGGAGGCCCATTTTCCACCTCGCCAAGCCATCACCCCCTCACACGAGGTAGCGGACGATGCTCGGGCTTATCCTTATTAGCTTTGCGAGGAGTTTCGGCCTCCTGAGTATCGCCTTCGCGGTCTTCACGTGGTCGTCGAAGTCCGCCTGGCTCTCTATGACCTCCCTCGCCTCCCTGCTCCCGAGCACCTCGAAGACCCTCTCGATGTCCTCCTGGCTCATTCCCCTGAATATCCTCCTGAACCGCATTCCAAAGCTTATCTGGTTTTTGATCGCTCCGCAGAGCTTTTCATAGCTCTCGGGCTTCCCTGCCAGCAGGGCCTCCCTCAGCGCCCTGGCGCAGAGCATTCCAAAGACTATGCCTCCCGCGGTGGTCGGTTTTATCTGGAGCGCGGCGTCGCCGAGCAGTGCCACGTTGCCCCTCACCCAGGGCTTCCTCCAGCCGAAGCCCACCGTTCCGGCCTTGAACTCGACTATGGAGGTTGGCCTGAGCATTCTCACCCGGAGGAAGCGGTTGAGGGCCTCGATGCTCCCGAGGGTTCCGACCCTCGCCAGCCCCTCGTTCACCGGGGCCACCCACATGAAGAAGTCCCCGTTCATGTCCTTGTTCACCCAGACCTCGACGAAATCCTTCCTGAACTCGCCGACAACTTCGACCTCGTAGCCGCTCAGGAACTCGGCCTTAGTTTTGGCCCCGATTGCCCTCGCCACCGCACTGTTTACCCCGTCGGCCCCGACGTAGAAGTCCGCCTCCACCTCAAGCCTCTCGCCCAGGTGCTGGAGGACGGCCTTTCCGTTCCTGAACCCCCTGAAAGTTGTGGCCATGTAATAATCCACGCCCCTCCTAACGGCCCTCTCCGCGAGGCTCTTCTCCAGGGCCTTTCTATCGACCAGGTAAGCCTGGGGGCTTTTCCTCTCTATCTCGAAGTTCTGAATCCTGGAATAAAAAACGGCCCCGCGCAGTTCGTTGAGAACGGCCTCCTCGGGAAGGCCCAGCCTCTCGTAGTTCTCGGCCCCTATTATTCCGGTGCAGGCCTTGCCCCCGAAGGAACCCTTCTTCTCGACGACCGCGACGCTGAAGTCCCTCGCGAGCAGGTTGGCCAGGTAGTTGCCGGCAGGCCCGCCGCCGATTATGAGAACATCGTACCTCATTCCCACCCCTCGCCCGGTGTAGCTTTTAAACCCTAAAAACCTAACCTTTCCGGTGATGCTATGAAGGTTCTCGTCACGGGTTTCGAGCCCTTCGGAGGGGAGAGGATCAATCCCTCATGGGAGGCCGTTTCCAGGCTTCCGGAGGAAATTGAGGGGGCGGAGATAGTTAAGCGCAGGCTTCCGGTGACGTTCCGGGGTGTCAGGGAGCTCCTCCCAAAGCTGATAGTGGAGGAGAGACCGGACGTCGTTATCCTGACCGGCCAGGCGGGGGGCAGGCCGAACATCACCGTCGAGAGGGTTGCGATAAACGTCATGGACAGCACGATGCCCGACAACGAGGGCTTTGCCCCGGAGGACGAGCCGGTGTTCGAGGGCGCTCCAGCGGCGTACTTCGCGACGCTCCCCATAAAGGCCATAGTGAAGGCCCTGAGGAAGGCGAATATACCGGCGGGGATTTCAAACACCGCCGGGACCTACGTCTGCAACGCGGCCATGTTCACGGCGCTTCACACGATAGCCGTGGCTGGAATGGAAACCAGGGCTGGCTTCATTCACGTGCCCTTCAGCCACGAGCAGGCCCTGGAAAAGCCGAGGCCTTCGATGGCCCTCGAGACCATAGCGCGGGCCATTGAGGTCGCGGTCAGAACCTCGCTGGAGGTCTGAAACCTTTTTAAATCCCCTTTCCTAAACCCTACAAAGCCCATGAGGGTGAGGCCTATTCTGATCCTCGGCCTTGACGTGATAAGTGAGAACCCGAAGAGGTTCGCCGTCGTGAGCTGGTTCAACGGAAGGCTCGAGAGAAAGGGGGAGTTCACCCTCTACCGCCTAATCCGGTTCATTCAGGCCAAGAGGCCCGATATAGTGGCGATAGACAGCGTGACCGAGCTCGGTGAGGACCTGAGGAAGTTCCTACGGGCGCTTCCGCCGGAGACGAAGCTCGTCCAGGTGACCGGGAGGCCCGGGGAGCAGAGGAGCCTCCAGAGCCTCGCAAGGGAGCACGGCATAAGAACAGCAGACAGGTTCGACCCCTACGAGGAGGCGAAGCTCTCCGCCCTGCTCGCGAGCAGGGGCGTTGGCTACGAGGTTCT